>CANJQH010000033.1 GCA_947476335.1 Anaerolineae bacterium
AGTAGTGCGTCCAGGCAAAACTTGCGGGTCCCCACTCAACATCCTGATATCGGCGCCACGCCGTTGCCAGGGCCGCGCCTACAGCACAAACCCTGGCTGAATCGAAGTACGCCCTTTCAAGGCTGAAAAAGCGCCAAAGGCGCGACGCAGTCCCAGCCCAGACCATCGGTCTGGGATGCACAACCGCACCCGTGGGAAATTGCTGCGTCGCAATGTGAGCGCAACGTGGGCGCAACGTGGGCGCAATGTGAGCGCAATGTGAGCGCAATATGGGCGCAATATGGGCGCAATATGGGTTATAGGCAAGGTTCGCACAGGGCAGACGCTCACAAGTTTTGCCTGGACGGACTACTAAGTTCCTGTCCATAAGTTTTGTCCGGCAGATTCGCCTCCCCCGCAAAGCGGGGGAGGCGAATCTGCCGCCAGAACTTTTGGCGACTCACTTAGACCATCGGTCTGGGATGCGGTGTGGCGATTCATGCGCGGCCGGAAATTTGCCCCGTTGAAAAATGCACCCACTCAAAGCGCGCACCGCGCGCACCCGCGCACGCATCGGGGGCAGAAGACGACGTTTACAATGCCCCCTATGCAGTCAGAAACTAAACTTGACACCGTGGTCGAGATCGACCTCGTGAAATACGTTGCCCCGACCGCCAAGCGCTGGAAATATATTGCGCTGGCTGTTTTTGTTTGCGCCAGTCTTGCATTTGGACAGACTTTTCTCCATCCAGATAGCTATATGGCGACGGCGACTCTGGCGATTCTCAAGACGCGCACCGATGTTCAGTTTGATACGCGCATTAAGACTGTGCAGCCTGAAGATGGACTCGCGCTGCTGGCTGAGCAGCGCCGCAATACGCTCGTCGGCCTTGCATACAGCGCGCGCATTGCGATCCGTGTACTGGATGAGTTCAAGGATCGATTGCCGTCGAATACGACGGCGGCTGATCTTGTCGACATTGTTGATGCGTCGCTTATGCCAAAAGGTGATCTTTTGACTATTTCGCTGACGGCGCAGGATCCGCAGTTGGCCGCCGACATGACTACATACTGGGCGAAAGAGTTGGAGAAAGAGGCAAACGCGGTGTTTAGTGGTGTGACGGATGGTTACCTGCTGCAGATTAGCGATGAGCTGAGCCGCTCCAAGGCTGAACTGGTCAGTGCGCAGAACAACCTCGAAAAATTTATTCGTTCACAGAAGAACGATTCATTGCGCTTGACCGTGAATCAGAAAGTCCGCGAGCTCGATCGCTTGGAATCGGTGCGACTGGCTCCTGTGCTTGGATCGCTGCAGCGCACACAGGCCTCCCTTACCGCTGTGGGAACGCTGAGCGATTTGCAGCAGCGTGCACGGCAGGTGTTGACGATTACTCGGGCGATGCGCAAGCAGCTCGAGATCGGCGGTGATGCAGCTGCCTCGTCCAACCTCATCGCGCTCGTCAATCTGAAGCTGCAGGTGTATTCCCTCGTTGTTTCCCGTGGTGCGTCAGTTGCTTCGCTCGATATGACCACATCGTCTGTGGACCGTACGCGCACGGGTGAAATGAGAACCAACGTTGAACAGTCTCAGATTGGTTCAGTTTTTGACAACGGTCTGCAAATCGTAATGCCGTCCAATGCGATCGTCGCCATGAGTGCTGACCAGCAGATGCGTGATATTGATGGCATGATCGGCGCGCTGACGGATTTCGATACCAATCTGACTCAATCGATTCGGGTCGCGCAAACAGCTGAGGGGGCTGTCGATGTTCCGGTACTTCCGAATTCAAGTTCCATCGAAGCCACAATCAACAATGTGGTGGATGAATTGCGCAATGCGCGCGCCGACATCGAGTCGGAGACTCAGGATGGTTTGCAACTGACGGCTGAGCGTGATACGAAGCTTGCTGTGGTTCAGTCTTTGCGTTCCAAACTTTTGGAAATTGAGGTGGCCAGCGCCGTTGGCAACAGCCAGCTTCGTCTGGCCGGTGAAGCGGTGGCACCGCAGAAAACTGTTAAATCCAAGATTTATTACGCAGCGATTGGTGGAAGTATTGGTGTTGGCGTGGGCTTGCTGCTCGCTCTGGTTTTGGCCTTGCGCGCAGGAGATTTTTGGCGCCGTCCGAGTGAAGAAGCCTGAGCTGGCGTCCGAATGCGTCAGGCGCTGCCCAGCAGCGCCTGACGCAACACAGCCAAACCTGTGGCTGGTGTGAATTGCAGCGAGTACACCGCCGCGCCGACGACGGCGATGTCTGCACCTGCAGCGCGCACAGCTTGAATCGTCTGTGTGTTGATGCCACCGTCGACTTCAATTGCCGCCTGCGATCCACGTGCATTCAGCAGCGCGCGCGCGCGGCGGATGCGATCGAGTGAACCTGGGATGAATGCCTGGCCGCCGAAGCCGGGTTCGACCGTCATGATGAGCAGCAGGTCCAGGTAGGGAGCGGCTTCTTCGATTGCAGCAAGCGGCGTGAGTGGGTTGAGCGCCACGCCGGTCTGCATTCCGAGCGCACGAATGCGCTGCAGAGAGCGATACAGATGTGGGCATGCCTCGGCATGCACAATCAGCCGCTGCATGCCAGCCTGCTGGTAATCCTCGAAGAAGCGATCGGGATCCTGCACCATCAAATGCGCTTCACAGGGCAGATCCGATGCCTCGTGCACGGCGCGGCACACGACTGCGCCAAAGGTGATGTTGGGCACGAAGCTGCCGTCCATCACGTCGAGGTGCATCCAATCTGCACCGCCGTGCGCCGCTGCACTGACTTGTTCACCGAGCTTGCGGAAATCCGCTGTGTAAATGGAAGGGGCGAGTTGCATCGTCGACGATTTTACGAGTGTTCGTGCTACTAGCGCATGCACCGTCCAACGGCTATAGTTTCGTTGTTGTGAAACGCGAATCATTTGGACTTGCTTCGTACAGTTTTCCCTTCTCCTGCGGCTTCGCCAAGCGAGACGGGCGTGGCATCGCGCAGCCGATGGATGCCTATGCCTTGATCGAACTGGCGGACCATCATGGGCTCGAAGGCATTGAGATCCCGTTTTTTCAGCTGCTTCCGAATCTCGAATCCGCCACGATCGATCGGTTCGCCGCTGTCTTGCGTGAGCGTGGCCTGCGCTTTCTGCTTGATACGGCCGTGCTTGACGTCGAGACGCTGCGCACGGTGCTGCCGCTTGCGAAGCGCGCCGGCGCGACGACGGTGCGGGTGATGCTGGCTGGTTTTCTCGAGGGCGCACGCGCCGTACACGTGCCGAACTGGTCGGCGTACATGCGCGAAGCTTTTCTCAAGCTGCAGGCGATTTATCCGCTGCTTGACGAGCTTGACCTGCGCCTGGCCATCGAGAATCATCAGGACGCCACGTCCGAGGATTTGCTGGCGCTGTGCGGCGTCGGGCCGCGCATTGGTGTGACGTTTGATGTGGTGAATCCGCTGGCTGTCGGTGAGGAGCCGTTCGGTTTCGCACGCCGGCTGGGCGCGCGCATTTTCAATGTGCACCTGAAGGACTACACCATTCACCCGACCGCGAGCGGCTATCGCCTGGTGCGCGCAGCGCTCGGTGAAGGGGTGATCGACTGGCAGGCGATGATCACGCTGGTGCGGCAGCTTTCACCTGCGGCGACCTGGCACATCGAACTGGCGGCGATTTACGCGCGGCATATTCGGCTTTTTGAAGAGGACTGGTGGCGGGGTTATTCGCCGCGCAGTGCGATAGATCTGTTGCCAACGCTGCGCTTTGCTGCGCGCAATGCGCAGCCCACGGATGCGCCGTGGCAGACGCCGTGGGAAAAGGGCGCTGATTTCGACGAATGCGAGCGCTACGAACGCGAGCAGTTTGAACGCAGCGTGGCGTATCTGCGCAACTTGAACTGGAACGTAGCTACTCAGGCCTAAGTGAGTCGCCAAAAGTTCTGGCGGCAGATTCGCCTCCCCCGCTTTGCGGGGGAGGCGAATCTGCCGGACAAAACTTATGGACAGGAACTTAGATCAGTGTTTCCCGCGAAACACACTATTTTCGCGTTGGAAAACTGACCGGCGTGAATACTTTCCTGGAACTAAAAACGCAACTGCTCATGAATAACGAACTTTTTCGAATGGATGGTCGACGTGCGCTGATTACCGGTGGCGCCGGTGGTTTCGGTGTGACATTTGCGCGCGCGCTCGCTTCGGCCGGTGCAGATGTGGCGCTTGTGGGTCGGCGGCCGGAACCGCTGCAACAAGCGGCGGCGGAGCTTTCTGCAGAAACCGGACGTCGCATCATCGGCATTCCGGGCGATGTGACCGACGAATCACAGGTGCGCGCAGCCATCGATGTCGCTGCTGCACAGCTTGGCGGGATCGACGTTCTGATCAACAATGCCGGCGTCAATGTGCGTAAGCCAACCACCGAATTCACACTCGACGACTGGCACCATGTCATGGATACCAGCCTCACTGGCGCATTTCTGTTTACGAAATATCTGCTGCCAGGGATGATCACACGCGGCTGGGGCCGCGTGATCCACATCTCATCGATGCTCGGCTGGGTTGGCCTCGCCGATCGGCCGGCGTACACCGCGGCCAAGGGCGCACTGATTCAGTTTGCACGCACGACGGCGCTTGAAGTGGCGCGCACAGGCGTGACAGTGAACTGTCTAGCACCGGGACCGTTCATGACTGAGATCAACAAACCTGTCGTGAATAACCCGACGTCGTACCAGGCTTTCCTCGATCGCATTCCACTGGGACGCTTCGGTGATCCGCAGGAGCTCGCCGGCGCGATTCTCTTTCTCGCATCGTCGGCGTCGAGCTTCATGACGGGCAGCGTGCTGACAGTCGATGGAGGATGGACGGCGCAGTAGAAGAAGGGAGTGGTAACAGGCAGTAGATAGTCGATAGTTATAGCGGTTAGTCCCATGTGAATCAGCGACACAGCAGTATCACTGACACTATCCACTATCACTTGATTCACACAGAACCATGTTTATCAAAGCCAAACGGGCGGTCATGCCCAAACCTTACACAGTGACGATCGAAGAGTACGAGATCGGTGCGCCATCTGCGACGCAGATGCGGGTGCAGATCGAAGCGAGCGCGATCAGCGCCGGCACAGAGCTGGCGGTGTATACGGGCGTGCATCAATGGCTGCACGATCCGACGCGCACATGGCCGAAGTGGCCGTTTGTGCCTGGATACAGCGGCGTCGGACGGGTGCTCGAAGTGGGCGCTGAGGTGACGCGCTTTAAAGCTGGCGATCGGGTGATCTTTCCTGCGCGGCATGAGTCGCATACGCTGCTCGATGGTATGGATCCGAACGCGCTGATTTTTCCGATCGCCGAAAGTGTGCCGGCATCGGTAGCGGCGGTGGCGGCGTTGGCGCGCTTCCCGCTCGCAGCACTGGTGCAGACGCGCGAGATGCTTGGCCAGTGTGTGGCGGTGATGGGGCAGGGCATGATCGGGCAGATCGCTGTGCGCCTGTTCTCCGCTGCTGGTGCGTTTCCCGTCATCGGCATCGATAGTGTTGCGGCGCGGCGCGCAATTTCAGAGCGCACCTACGGTGTGCGCACCGTCGATCCGACCGCGGTGGATGTGAAGGATCAGCTGCGCGCGATCAATTTCGGCCAGCTGCCGGATGTGGTCGTCGAAGCAACCGGCAATCCGCAGGCGGTGAAGCAGGCGATGAACATCGTCGCCGACGGCGGCAAGGTGATCATGGTCGGCAGTCCGCGCGGTATCGCCGGCGACGTGGATTTCTATTGGGATTTGCATGGCCGCTCCATTCAGCTGATCGGTGCGCACGGCTCGGCGATTGGCTTGGAACCGCGCGAAAAATTTCCGTACGTGCAGCGCCGCGCAATGCACCTTCTGGTGCATCTGCTCGAGAGTGGCAAAGTGAAAATTGATGATTTGATCAGTCATCATGTGCACGGCTCTGAGCTCGGCACAATGTACGACGGGCTCTTGAATCGCAAGGACGAATTTTTGCTCGTGACGAGCTATTGGCAAGAGTAGTTCCGAGTTCCGAGTTCCGAGTTCCTAATTGAACTTGGAACTTGGAACTTGGAACTCGGAACTAAAAAAATGAAATCACTTTTGTATCCCGCCCATCACGCGTTGGAAATTGCTGAGCAGCCGATGCCGGTTATCGGCGTGGGTGAAGCATTGATGCGAGTCGCTGCGTGCGGAATCTGTGGCAGCGAGCTGGAGTCGTATCGGCACAAAAGCCCGCGCCGTTCGCCGCCGTTGATCATGGGGCATGAATTCTGCGGCGAGCTGGTCGAGGTGCCGGCCGGCAGCGAATTTAAGGTTGGTGACAAAGTCGTGTGCAATGCGCTGGTGGCGTGCGGCGAATGTGTGCGCTGCAAGCGCGGTGAGGCGCATTTGTGTGCGAAGCGTCAGATCTTTGGCATGCATCGCATGGGTGCGTTTGCCGAGTACGTGAACGTGCCGCTGACTGCGCTGCTGCGCTGGGATGCGAAGCTGCCGGCGAGCGCGGCGTGCCTGGCCGAACCTTTGGGCAATGGCGTGCACGTGGTCAATCTCGTGCGCAGCCTGAATCCGCAGAACGTAGCTGTGATCGGCGCCGGGCCGATCGGGCTGCTGGTGCTGCAGGCATTTAAAGCGTTGACTGATGCGAACGTCGTATCGGCGGATCTCAGCCCACAGCGGCTCGAAGTAGCGCAGCGCGTTGGTGCCTCGCGTGTGGTTCATGCGCGTGAAGAGGACATCGCTGTGGTCGGCCGTGAGCTGACCGATGGCGAAGGTTTTGACGTGGTGGTCGACGCAGTCGGTGGTTCGTTCACGAAGAAGCAGGCGCTGGCTGCGGCGCGGCCGGGCGGCGCTGTGGTTTGGATTGGCTTGCATGAAAACAACATGGATGGGCTGGCGACGTATGACATCACGCTGCCGGAGAAGCGCGTGTTCGGTTCGTACGCTGCGACGCAGTCCGATATGCAGACGGCGCTTGATCTGATGGTGGCCGGTAAGATCGAGTCTGCATCGTGGGTGGATGAATATCCGCTCGACCGCGGTGTGGAGGCGTTCAACCGCATGCTGGCCGGCGTTGGATATGACATCAAAGCGGTCGTTCAGCCGTAGGGGGTAACGACTCAGGCTGGTCAATTTTCCATCGCGAAATACTGACTTTAAGCTGAGTAGTTTCCTGTAGGGAGACAACGCATGAGCAACCTGCATGGGAAGAAAGTAATCGTGACGGGCGCGACGAGCGGCATCGGTCAGGCGATTGCGCTGCGCTGCGCTGCCGATGGCGCCGACGTAGCATATTGCGGATTGACCGAACACGGATCGGCGGAGACGACGGCGGCAATTGAGCGCGCCGGGCGCCGCGTGTTTTTTAAGGCAGTCGATCTGACCGATCTCGATGCGGCGCGGCGTTTTGGCCAGGAGGCGATCGATATGCTGGGCGGTGTGGATGCGCTGGTCAACAATGCCGGTGCGAACACGTGGCACAGTGTCGAGAACTGCACGTGGGAGCAGATGGACAACTGTCTGCGCGTGAACTTTTATCATGCGTGGGTGTTGTCGCAGATGTGCATCCCTTCGATGCGCGCGGCCGGCGGCGGCGTCATCGTGAATATGAGCTCTGTGAATGCGGTGGGCACATTGCCGGGCGTATTCCCATACAACATGGCGAAGACCATGCTGGTGTCGCTGACGCGCTCGATCGCCATCGAGCACGGCCGCGACAACATTCGCTCTGTGGCGATTCAGCCCGGCACGACATTGACGGCGCTGGCCGAGGCGTACTTCAACAGCTTCCCGGATCCGGATGTGGAACGACGTCGTTTTGCGAGCCATTACCCATTGAATCGCTTCGCGAAGCCCGAAGAGATCGCGGCTACAGTGGCACACGTTGTCAGCGGCGAGAATGGCTTCATGAGCGGCAATACGATCATGATTGACAGCGGCATCACGAATTTGCTCGAGACGCCGAATGGATGGTAGGACGTATTTAGTTCTGAGTACCGAGTTCTGAGAGTCATTGGGAACTCGGTACTTGGAACTCGGTATTCGGAACTTGGAACTAAAAAATGAGCAATTACAGCGTACGTACCGTGCACAGCGATTGGCGTGCAAGCGATGAAGAGATATATCAGTCACTCAAGCGTGCGACCGCGCCGCTTCATCGCGCGTGGGAGCGCCTGCGCAAGGCACGGCGGATCGGAATTAAGTTCAATCAGGACAAGCAGCAGAAAGAGCTGGTCCTGTATGAGGGTCATCGGCAGCAACTGGTGGACGACTCGGTGGTGCGCGCGACGCTGCGCCTGCTGCGCGAAAACACCACGGCCGAAATTTTTGGCGTGGACTGCGCTTTCTATCGGCACTACACCGGCACGCAGGAGGACACTACGCAGATTCGGCACGTGCTGAAGGAGTTCGGCGTCGAGCACATCGAAGGCTCGCACGATGTGGTGTGGGCGAACGTACCCGGCGGCGGCTTCATGTTCGATAAATATCCGTTGCCGCGCGCGTGCTTCGAAGCCGACGAAATGATCTCGGTTCAGAAGCTCAAGAGCCACGCGTTTA
This sequence comes from Anaerolineae bacterium, assembly GCA_947476335.1. Lineage (GTDB taxonomy): Bacteria > Chloroflexota > Anaerolineae > J036 > Brachytrichaceae > CANJQH01. Next base: position 8,505 of record CANJQH010000033.1, read on the forward strand.
TGGGCATCACGCTGACGACGAAGAATATGTTCGGCCTGATGCCGTTCGAGCCGACCGGCCGGCCGCGTGTGTACTACCATCATCTTGTGCGCATGCCGTATATGCTGGCCGACCTGGCGAAGCTGTACGATCCGGCGCTGTGTATCCTCGACGGCATGGTGTGTCAGGCGGGCGAAGAATGGGGATCGGGCACGGATTTGACGCGCTTCGGCAACTGCCTCGTTGCCGGCGACAACTGCATCGCCACGGACACCGTCGGCGCGCAGCTGATGGGACACGAGGAACAGGGCGAATGGCTGTCGGAGCCTTTCCATCGTGATCGCAATCATCTGCGCGTCGCAGCCGAAGGCGGCTATGGGTCGAATGACCTGAGCGCCATCGACTACCAGAGCGAAGTGCAGGCGCCGGTGGCGAACTTCTTCGCGAAGATCACCGACTCGCGCGACACGGTCGTGAGCTGGCGCAAAACCACAGCCGAGCAGGGCTTGTACTATCGTGACAATCGCAAGCACTTTGAGAAATACGCCGGGCAGTACATCCTGCTGCAGATGGGCGAAGTGAAGTGGCACGACCCGAGTGGCATCGTGACCGCGAGCCGCCGCATCATGTCGGGCGAACATCCTGAACAGGCGATGTGGATGAAGTACGTCGACCCCGAAGAGGCCGAGGGCGAACACTACGAGGTCTACGAGAAGACGCTGCAGGAGATGGTGCCGGCGTAGCGTGTTGCGTCGATGCGTTCTTTCTGTTTTGCAGAACTGCTCTGCACAAAAAAATTTGCGGCAGAAAAAATAGGCGGGAAGAACGCATCGATGTCGTAATTTGCGGACTCTATTCGGATTTAGTCACTCCTCCATGTTGGCGTGCAATGCGAACATCGAGATAATCCCGCTGATGGAAAAGAAAAACTGGCGCGGTGCGTTCGCCATTCCGATGACGCCATGGACTGATGACGACACGATCGACGAGCAAGTCCTTCGAGACGAGATTGACTACATGATCGCCGTCGGCGCACCGGGTGTGATCGGGCCGATCCTGGTGAGTGAGTTTCAGGCGTTGACCGAAGAAGAGCGCCGCTTCTTCATGCGTGTGCTGGTGGAACAGACGCGCGGCCGCGTGCCGGTGATCGTCAATGTCGCGGGTGTGACGACGGCGCAGGCTGTGGTGTATGCCGAACTTGCGCGCAAGATCGGTGCGGATGGAGTGATCGCGATGCCGCCGTATGCGCTGCGCTATGACGCGGTTCGCACGCATGAGTATCTGCGCGCAGTAGCGGCTGCGGCGCAGATGCCGGTGATGATCCAGAACGCCGATATCGCGCCGCTTTCGCCGGATCAGGTGATCAAGCTGTGCAGCGAGATTGAGCATGTGAACTGGGTAAAAGAGGAAGTATCGCCACGGCATCGCAGCATCGGTGCGCTGGCTGCGCGCCGCAGCCCGCATGTGCATGGCATCATGGGTGGCGGCGGCGGGCAGTACATCATTACGGAACATGCACGCGGCGCCTGCGGCACGATCATCGCGTGCGAGATCTGTGATGTGGTGCAGCACACCTGGGAACTGCTCGATGCTGGCGAGATGGCCGAAGCAGAAATCTGGTACGAGCGCGCACTGCCGCTGATCAATCTTGAATTTGCGATGGGTATGGCGTTCGCGAAATACGTCATGATGAAGCGCGGCGTGTTTAAGAACTATCGAATGCGCGCGCAGGCAAGCACGCTGGATGCCGACGATCTGCGCGAGATCGACCGCGCTTACGCGCGCATCGAGCCGTTCCTGCGCAAGTAACGCAACTGTTCAGGCCCAGAGGAGATCTTTCCAGCGCAGCTTGAGTCGCACATGTTGCTCACGCAACGCGCTCTGCGCTCCTCTTCTGGAGCATGCAGAGTGTGTTGCGTGTTGGAAAACGAACCGACCTGAGTCGTTACAGGAACGCCGGTTACAGCGTAACGACCGCGTGCAGATTGTGCGGCCGGTCCGGATTGCGGCCGAGCGCAAGCGCGTGTTCAAGTGCGAGCATCTGGCCGACCACGACGTACAACGGCCCGCGTGCGCAGTCACTCAGCTCAGCAGGCAGCGTTGCCTCACTGCCCACGCCGATTGCCAATACGGCGCCGCCCAGTGCGCGCATGTCGTTCAGCACAGCTGTCTCCTGTTCGTGCTGTGCTGCACTGACCATGCCGATCACGAGCGCACTCGGCGCCACCATCGTTTGTGGGCCGTGACGAAATTCCAGAAAATGAAATGGCTCGCTGTGTGAGATCGACATCTCCTTCATCTTGAGGCTGATCTCGCACGCCAGCCCGTGGCGTGCGCCGCTCCCGAGAAAATAGAAGCGATCGAACGCTGCGTCTGTGCCGAGCTGCAGCGCCAGCGGCCCGTACGCATTCAGTAGTGCTGCACATGCGTCGGGGAGCTTTGCCAGGTCGCTGCGCAACATGGCGTCGCCCGACCAGACGGCGGCGCACGTCAGCGCAGCAATCAGCATCACGGTAAAGGCGCGCGTTTGTGCGAAGCTTTCTTCGCGGCCAGCTTCCAGCACCAGATTCAATGTGCCAACTTTCGACAGTGACGAACCAGGCGTGCAGGTGATTGTCACTACATCGCCGTCGCCGCGTGCGCGAAATGCAGTGACGGCGCGCAGCAGCTCGGTGGTTTCGCCCGAACGGCTGAGCACCACGAGCAGCGTGTGCGATGCGGCCGGATACGCTGCGCGTGGATCGAGCCACACTTCGGATGCGGGTGCGGCGACGGCATTCAAACCACGTTCGCGCAGCGAGGCAGCGGCGGACAGTGCTGCGTAGAAGGGCGATCCGCAGCCGGTCACCACAATCTGGGTAAAGGCGCCGTTGCTCCAGAGTACGTGCAGTGCTTCGATTTGTGAGTCGAGTGTAGCCAGCGCATTGCGCCACGCACCCGGTTGTGAAAACAGCTCGGCGCGTGTGTGTGCGCCGGGTACGGGCATGGTTGTTTTGGACTGAGTCATAGATGGTTCTCCTTGATCGATCTACGCCGCGATGACGCGCACTCCTGCGGCGACAGCGGCATCGATTTGTAGTTGAGGTGCATCGCGATCGGTGATGAGCATATCGATGGCGGACAACGGAGCGACGAAGGCGGGAGCGATGCGGCCGAACTTCGTGTGATCCGCAAGCAGCACGATTTCGCGGCCGATGTTCAGAATTGCGCGATCGGTCTGCGTTTCGGGCAGCCATGCGTTTGTCAGGCCTGCGCGGGCGTCGATGGCGCGAATGCCCAGCAGCACACGATCGGCGCGCAGATCAGCGAGGGCATGTTCGGCGGTGTGGCCGATGAGTGACATCTCACTGCGCCGCAGATGGCCGCCGAGCGTGATCAGCTCGATATGTGAGGCGTCGGCGAGCGCATTCACGACGAGCAGCGAATTCGTGATTACGGTGAGCTGTGCAAGCGTGCGCAGTGCGCGAGCCGCTGCGAGCGCAGTCGTGCCGCTGCCGATGAAGACAGTTTCGCCCGGTTGAATCAGCGCCGCCGCTGCCGCACCGATGCGCAGCTTTGCGTCATGCTGCTCGGATTCGCGCTGCAGCGCCGGCAGCTCCTGCTGCGCTGTTGCAGAAATCTGCAGATTGCGCACGCCGCCGCGCACACGCTGCACTCGGCCGTCCGCAGCCAATGCGAAAAGATCACGCCGCACCGTCGCTGTGCTGACGCTGAATGTAACAGCCAGCTGCTCAACGCTTGCGCGACGATGCTGTGCGACGAACGTCGCGATTTGATCTTGTCGTTCGTCGTTGGAGAGAGCCGCTTGATCGTCATTCATGGCATGGCAGAAGATTCGTGGCAGTCCTGGCAGAGGGCCCATGGCAGAGGGCCCATGGCAGAGGGCCCATGGCAGAGGGAGGGAATTGGCAAAATATGCACCGAAGTGCGCACATGTAATCATGATAGGTCAATATCGATCATAATGTCAAGCAAAAAGTTGACAAGATGAGCAAATTCGATCACAATTGTGCCATCATATGGCTGCAAAGGTGAGTCCTCAGCGTAATTTCGATGTGCTTGTGGTCGGCGAGCTGAATGCCGATCTGATCCTCAGCGGCGATGTGACGCCGCAGTATGGGCAGGCTGAAAAGCTGATCGACGATGCATCACTTGTGCTGGGAAGTTCGAGCGCGATTTTTGCCTGTGGTGCAGCTCGGCTTGGTCTGCGCGTGGCATTTGTCGGAAAGATCGGCGACGATGCGCTCGGCCGATTTGCGCTGGAAGAGCTGCGCAAGCGCGCTGTGGATGTGAGCGGATGCGTGGTTGATCGCTCGATGAAGACGGGCTTGAGCGTCATTCTGCTGCGCGGATCCGACCGCGCGATTTTGACGTATTCCGGCAGCATCGGCGCGCTGCGCTTCGAGGACATCGACGCGGCGCTGTTGTTGCGCGCACGGCATCTGCACGTCGGCAGTTATTTTCTTTTGGACGCGCTGCGGCCGGATGCGCCGCGCTTGTTCGATCTGGCGCATGCATGTGGAATGAGTGTGTCGATCGACACGAACTACGATCCGAGTGAACGATGGGACGGCGGCGTGGAGGCGGCGCTTGCGCGTGCCGACGTGGTTTTGCCGAATGAGGCCGAGCTGCTTGCGCTCACACGTTGCACTGCACTCGAAGGCGCGATGCAGAAAATGCAGAAGCTTGGGCGCACGCTGGCGGTCAAACTTGGCGAGCGGGGTGCGATTGCGCAGCGCGGGGACGAGATCGTGCAGGCGTCTGGTGTGCCCGTCGAAGTGGCTGACACAGTGGGCGCGGGGGACAGCTTCGACGCCGGCTTCATCTATGGTCATCTCGCCGGCTGGGAACTTGCGCGCGCGCTGCGGCTGGCGTGTGTGTGTGGTTCATTGTCTGCGCGCGGCGCAGGCGGAACGGCGGCGCAGGCGACATTCGAGGAGGCATCGCAGTACCTATGATTATTTGTGTCACACCCAATGCGGCGATCGATTTGACGATACAGCTGTCTGAGTTGCATGTGAACGCAGTGCAGCGTGCGCAGGAGAGCATCGCCGTTGCGGGTGGCAAGGGCGTGAACGTGGCGCGTGTGGTGCAGCTGTTGGGCGGCACTGCGATGAACTGTGCCTTTCTTGGGGGCGCGGCCGGGCGCTATTTCGTCGAGCTGGCGACGCACGAAAACCTGAGCGGGCGCTGGACGTGGGTCGATGGCGAAACGCGCATCTGTGTGATGCTGGCGCAGCCGCAGCATGGCGACGCGACCGTAGTGAACGGGCAGGGCATGGTAGTTGACGCTGCGGCATGGATGCGCATGCGTGATGATGTGCTTGCTGCTGCGCAGGACCCGACCGCGTCGAGCGTGTGCTTTTGCGGCAGCCTGCCGCCTGGATCGCCGGTGGATGCGTTTGCCGATGTCGTGCGAGCGAGCATCGCTTCGGGCCGACGCACGTGGGTGGACACGAGCGGCGCTGCGCTACGCGCGGTGCTGGGTGTGGCGGGTGCGTCAGTCAAGGTAAATCGCGCAGAATTTTCCGACGCACTGGGGGTACCGTTGCAGCATCTTGCGGACATCGGCCGTGTGGCGCGCCGGTTGATTGATACGAACGGCTTGTCCGTTGTTGCGGTGACGCTCGGGAGCGAGGGTGCGGTATTGGCGACAGTGAGTGGCGCATGGGCTGCGGCGGCGCCGCAGGTTCCGCTGGTGAGTTCCGTCGGCAGTGGTGACGCGATGCTGGCGGGTGTGGCCTATGGCTTCGAGCGAAGCCTGAGCCCGGCGGAGGCGCTGCGTTGCGGCGTCGCTGCTGGCTCTGCAAATGTGATGAGCCTGGGGGGCGGCCGTTTCGATGTCGCCGATTTCCAACGAATTCTCGAGGAGACGCATGTTATTGAACTTGCCTGATTTTCGACCGCAGCCGAAATTGGTTGTGCCGTCCATTGCGGTGCTGGCGCCGCGTTTTCCTGTGGTTGATGCACACAATCATCTGGGAATATTCGGTGGAAATTACGATCGACGGAAGCCGCAGGAATTGTTTGCGCGGATGGACGAAGCGGGTGTGACGCATTACGTCGATCTTGATGGGGGCTGGGGCGAATCGGTGGTGCGCGATCGACTGGAGCGCTTCAAGGCGTATGCGCCGGATCGTTATTGTGTTTTCGCTGGAGTGCCATGGGCGAAGTGGCGTGAGCACGGAGATGCGTTTGGCGATTATGCTGCGCGGCGGCTGCGTGAGCAGGCGCGCTGGGGAGCGCAGGGCTTGAAGATCTGGAAAAACTTTGGCCTGCACGAGCGCGACCAGAACGACGCAGTGGTGTCCGTCGATGACGTGCGTCTGGATCCGCTGTGGGCGACGGCTGGTGAGCTTGGCCTGCCGGTGGTCATACACGTAGCCGACCCGGTGGCGTTTTTCGATCCGGTCGATGCACGCAACGAACGCTGGGAGGAGCTGCACGCACATCCCGACTGGATGTTTCCCTCGCCGCCTTTTCCGCCGTTCATGACGATCATGGAGCAGTTTGCACGGCTGGTGGAGCGGCATCCACAGACGAAATTCATCGGTGCGCACGTCGGCTGCTATGCGGAAAATCTCGCGTGGGTTTCGGCACTACTGGATCGCTGCCCGAATTTCTACGTTGACATCAGTGCGCGCATCGGCGAGCTCGGTCGGCAGCCGTACAGCGCGCGGCGTTTCTTTTTGAAATATTCAGACCGCATTTTTTTCGGCATCGATGCCGGGCCGGATATCGAGTCGTATCGTTTGTATTACCGTTTTTTGGAAACTGACGACGAATATTTCAACTACAGTGCAGGATCGGAAACTCCGTTGCAGGGCCGCTGGAATATTTATGGCCTGCATTTGCCGGACGACGTGCTGCGGCGCGTGTATGCAGGGAATGCGCTGCGTCTTTTTCGATTCGGGTAAAGCGGTGGGGCTGGCACTGTTCGTTTCTCTGTTGCTCGAAGCCGTGGGACGTGTCAAACTGTCGAAATGGCAAAAACGCAATCGCGCGCGGCGCGCAGCAGGAAAGCCGAAACAGTCGAAGCGCTCACGGACAAAGTCAATACGCATTCGCGGCCCAGTCAGCTGCGTATCACCGACATTCGCACTGCGGTGGTGGCGGCGAACTACGACTACCCGATCATCCGCATCGATACGAACCAGGGCATTTACGGCATCGGCGAAGTACGCGACGCTGGGCATCGCGAAAATGCGTTGCAGTTCAAGAGTCGACTGGTTGGGCAGAATCCATGCAACATCGATATGATTTTCCGGGACATGAAGCGTTTCGGGAATTGGGGTCGTGAAGGTGGAGGCGTCAGCGGCATTGAAATTGCGTTGTGGGATTTGATCGGCAAAGCGTACGGCGTTCCGTGTTACCAGTTCTTCGGCGGAAAGTATCGCGACAAGGTCCGCATTTATGCGGACACGCCGCATCCGCAGGATACGTCACCGGAAGGCTATGTTGAGCGTGTGCTCGGCCGAAAGAAGCTGGGCATCACGTTTATCAAATTTGACATCGGCATGCACTTGCTTGAAGGCATGGCTGGTGTGCGCATCGGTGCGCCAACGAAGCATGAGTATCAGACGGGCAATTGGAACAACGCGCCTGGTTCCGGCACAGGTGTGCATGTGACGGACAAGGGCATCGCGCGCATGGCCGAAGTCGTTGCCGCAGTGCGCAAGGCGGTGGGCTGGGATACGTCGCTGTGCATCGATCACTACGGCCACGGCATGATGACGGTGAAGGAAGTCATTCGCCTTGCTGAGGCTGTCGCACCGTACGGGCTGGCGTGGATGGAAGATCCGGTGCAGTGGCACGATGTAGAAGGTCACAAGATGGTGACTGACGCAGTGGACGTGCCGATTGCGGCGGGTGAAGAACTGTATCTTTGGGAAGGATTCCGGCCGTTCATCGAAGAGCACGCGGTGGACATTATTCATCCGGATTTGCTCACATCTGGTGGGATGTGGGAGACGAAGAAGATCGCTGACTACGCCGAGCGCTACCAGATTCCCACGGCGCTGCATTTTGCCGGATCGCCGATTGCGTTCATGGCCAATGTGCATTGTGCTGCGTCGATCTCCAGTTTTGTCGCGCTGGAACATCACGGCTTGGATCTTCCGTTTTGGGAAGGACTGGTGACTGGCCTGCCGCAGAACTATCTACAGGATGGATATGTAACTGTTCCGGATGCGCCTGGCCTCGGTATAGATTTGAATTACGAAGGAATTCGTGCCGGCCTGCGCTCTCCATCAGATTTGTTTGAATCGACGGAGGGATGGAACACGCCGAAGCTTGGCTTCTGGCAGCCGGACTTGCGCTGGGACCGCTGATTTTTTTCAGAGTCGTAAGCTGGGCGAGATGAAGAAGGCAACCACTGTTGGTCATTTGATGGATGACGCACTATACAAAAATCGTAACTACTCAGGCCCAAATCAGTATTTCCCGCCAAACACACTATTCTCTCCCCCGAAGGGGGAGAGAATAGTGTGTTTGGCGTTGGAAAAATAGCTGGCCTGAGTAGTTACCAAAAATCTCCACTGGTGCAATTCGCACTGCATGCAGAATTTCGTGCTTGCGATGGGTGCATTCGCCAAAAGGGGCAAACTTTCGACCGCCGGCGATCGGCATTGATTGGAATCCTCGAAACGCGCTATCTCCCTCCCCCGAAGGGGAGGGAGATAGCGCGTTTCGAGGGATTTACCAACGATGGGCCGCACGCGATAGCGGATGACCAAATCGCTCCTTTTGGCGAATGCACCCGAGGAGACGGAGGCGACGAGGGCCGCATAGCATCCATATTCACTCCACTGTGACGCTCTTGGCGAGGTTGCGTGGCTGATCGACGTCGCAGCCGAGCCGCAGCGCCATGTGATACGCGAGTCGCTGCATTGGAATTGCGGTGAGCATGGGCAGGAGCAACTCTGGCGCCGGTGGAATTTCGATGACGTGATCGGCCTTGGCGCGTATGACTTCGTCGCCGCGAGTGATGACGGCGATGACTGTGCCGCCGCGCGCGCGCACTTGTTCGACCTGCGAAACCATCTTCGCGTACACCGAATCCTGCGGCGTGAGGCACACCACGGGCATGTGCTCATCGATTAGTGCGATTGGGCCGTGTTTCATCTCGCCGGCCGGATAGCCCTCGGCGTGGATGTATGACACTTCTTTGAGCTTGAGCGCGCCTTCGAGCGCAATCGGGTAATTCGGCCCGCGGCCGAGAAAAAGAAAATGTCGTCGATCGTGAAATCGCTGCGCGAGCTGCTCGTAGATCGGATCCACATCGAGCATGCGACCGACCAGGCCGGGCAGCAGCGCAAGCGCGCGTGCGCATTCGTGTCCGCGTGCGACGATGCTTGCGTCGCTCGAGCGCTGCGCCAGGAAGCACGCGAGCATGTATTGATCGACGAGTGAAGCGAGGAAAGTTTTTGTGCTGCACACACCGATCTCGGGGCCGGTGCGCATGGCAATCGTCGCATCCGCGGCGCGTTCGGCCTGTGATCCGACAGAATTGACGATCGACCAGACGCGTGCGCCCTTGTTCCGTCCTTCGCTCATGGCGGCGAGCGTGTCGGCGGTCTCACCGCTTTGCGTGATGCCGAGCACGACTTCGCCGGGCTGCAGCAGCGGATCGCGATAGCGAAACTCCGAGCCATAGTCCACTTCAGTCGGGATGCGTGCGATCGATTCGAAGAAGAAGCGCCCGACGAGCGCACTGTTCTTCGATGTGCCGCAGGCGACGGAGAAGATGCGTGTGGGGCGAACGCCGTCGAATCCATTGAGCGTCACTTCTCCGCTTTCGAAATTGACGCGGCCGCGCAGTGTGTCGGTGACGGCGCGCGCCTGCTCGTGGATTTCCTTTTGCATGAAATGGCGGTATTCGCCTTTTTCGGCGCTGACCGGATCCCATGCGATCGTGATGGCGCTGCGCTGCACTGTTGTGCCGTCGAGTTTGCGCAGATCGGTGTGCCATGCATCGATGAGGGCGACTTCGCCGTCTTCGAGAAAAGTGACGCGGCGTACGTGTTCGAGAATGCCGGGAACATCGGATGCGAGGAATGCTTCGCCGGTGGCTTCGTCGTGGCCGATGGCGACGCCGCCGGCGTGGCCGAGGCGTGCGGCGATCATACGGCCCGGCACTGCGGTGCACATCATGACGAGGGCGTTGGCGCCGCGCAGCCGGCGCAACACGGCGAAGGCGGCCTGTTCAAAATTCATGCCACTGCGCATGCGCAGATCGAGCAGATGTGGCACGACCTCGGTGTCCGTTTCGCTGTGAAAGCGCACGCCGGCCTGTTGCAGTTCGGTGTGCAGCTCGACGTAGTTTTCGATGATGCCGTTTTGAATGACCGCGATCGTGCCATCCTGATTGAGATGTGGATGTGCATTGGCTTCACTTATGCCGCCGTGTGTCGCCCAGCGCGTGTGGCCAATGCCCACCTGTTTGTTGCTGGATGAATGCGTCGCCTGGAAATGTGTAAGCTTCGGAAGGAGGTTGGCCAGCTTGCCAGTTGCGCGCTGCATATCGATTGCGCCTGCATTCAAAATTGCGATGCCGGAGGAGTCGTAGCCGCGATATTCGAGTCGCTGCAGGCCGGAGTAAATGATCGATGCGGCATCATTGCCGCCGATGTAGCCGATGATTCCACACATATAAAAAATAAAAAGCAGTCACTACTCAGGCTGGTCTATTTCCCATTGCAAAACACACTATTGCTCCCCCAACCTGGAGGGAAGAGCAACAGTGTGTTTCGCGGGAAATATCGACCGAGGCTTGAGTGGTGATAAAAAAAGAGAGGAAAAAGAAAAACGGCGCGCATATGCGCACCGTTCTTCGTGAAGCTTACTGAGCGATGGCGGCCTTGATTGAGGCGCACGACGGGCAGGAGCCGTCGGGGCGCAGCAACGAATAGCCGGCCTGCGGATCGTCGTTGAACTGGCGGAAGTTCCAGTTCCAGAAGATGGCGAGGCGTGCGCGGCCGCTTTGCTTGAGCAGCGACACCAGCTTGCCCGACCATTCTGCCTGGTTCGCCAGCGTGATGTTGTTGCCCCACGAGAAGCCGCCGGGCAGCGATCCGGCGATGCCGTCTTTTGTCACGTATCCCATCTCGGTGAAGCAAATCGGCACTTTGCCGCCGAGTGCGTTGTAGGTCATGTCGAAGGTGCCCCAGAAGTACCACGAGTAATGGTCGCCTGTGGGTCCACCGCTCCGCATATCCGGCGAGTTCGGGCTGCCGTTGTAGTGGGCTCCCTGGCAGTCCATCCACGCAGCAGCGCCGGTGGCGGCGAGGCGGGCGAGGAACTGGTCGTCGTTGCAGCCGCCGGCGGTGCAATTCCCGCCGAAGTAACCGGTTGGCGCCGGCGCGCCCGAAATCACGAGCGTGTTCGGATTGGCCGCTTTGATTGCGCCATATGCTTCATGCAGCATATTGGCGTAATTTTCAGGGTTGACTTTGCCGTTGCCGCTGCCGCCGTATTCGCGGTCGAGGTTGGGTTCGTTCCACACTTCGATGGCATCGGCGCCCTGGGCGGCGATGTTGGCCAGAATGCCGGCGAATTCCTTGTGGTAATTGGCGTCGTCGGCGCGGGCGCGGTTGCCCACGGCACCGATCAGCACCTTTAGGCCGGCACCTTTGAACTGGCCGAGCATGCCGCGCAGATCCGGCGCGCCACCGTCGACGACGACTTGGTACTTGATCCACTTGAGGCCGGAGTCGGTCATCAGGTCGAGCCGTTCAGCGCCGTTGACGTGCGCGCCGACTTCGAAGCCGCCGGCCGATTTTGCTGCAACTGGAGCGGCTGCGGGTGCAGCTGCGCCGTTGAATGTGGTGTAAGCCGCCCACACGTAGGCCTGCTTGCTCTGGAACGTGATGCGCAGCCATTTGCCGTCGGCTGTTTTGGCGTCGGCGGCAACGGACTGGCTTTTCGTCAGCTGGCCGAGGACTGTGGCGTTCAAGCTTGGCTTGGCGCGCACGTTGAGTGTGTCTGAAGTCACGCTGACATTCTGTCCACTGGCTGCGGCAGGGGCGGCGGTGGCTGCCGGCGCCGCGGCGGGCGCCGGCGCCGCGGCCACAGTGGCTCCTGCTGTCACCAGCTGGGCAAATACGTAGCCCTGCTTGCCTTCGAAGGTTACGCGAAACCAGGCGTTGTCAGCGGTCTTGGCATCTGCAACGAGCTTTGCACCCTGCGCAGCGATGCCGATGATCGCATCCGCTGTGCTGGGCCCGCTGCGAATATTGGCCTGATCGCCGGTGACGGTGAGCTCGACGCCTTGTGCGCGCACAATGGCCGGTGCTGCTGCCAACGCTGCAGTTGTGGGCGTGCCTGCTGCTAGCAGCAGTGCTGCGGCGAGTCCGACGAACTTACGGGTCGATTTTTTCAACGATTTCAACGAATTCAGCATGCTTTACTCCATTTATGGACAACTATTCAGCTTTGTGTCAGCAGTTTCTGCGAAACACGCCAGGAAATCGACTGATCTGCGTAGTTGCTTTTATACCGTGTCTTGCTCTCTTTGCCCTGTCTTCTTCTCCGAATCACATCGTCTCTTTTCGTCTCTCTTCGTCTCTCGTCATCTCTCGTCATCTCTCGTCATCTCTCGTCTCCCGAATAGACGAATAGAGAGAAGGGATGTTGCGTTAGTGTGTTAGAAGAGGTAAGAAATTGCGTATTTCACGATGAGAAGTTGACTAGCCTGAGCAATACACTTTTACAGATATTTTTCGACTGCCCAGCCGCCTTCACGAACGACCGGAACATGCAGCGCATCAGCTGCAGGATCGAAGAATAGTTTATTGTTTCCGTTCAACGCGTCCACAACGTCACCCATCCAATCTGCCAACGCTACCGGACGTCCAAGTGCCTGAGCGACCTGCATCGGCGACCAGTCATCGAGGGCGATGCCTTCCGGGTGATCAAACATAATGCGCGGCAGTATCAGAATGTCCCCAAGATTATCACGGCTGCGCAGTGCGGCCACGACGTCGGCGGCGGGCAGCAGACCGGCGACGGTGATAGTGTCGCCGAGCAGTTGATTCGTCACTGGGACCACGTCGATTTGCAGACCGGCGTCGGTGGCGAGTTCATCGGCGGCAGCTTGCAGCGTAGGCGCGAAGAGCGTTGCTGTGGCCAGCGTAGCGCTGCGATAGCGCGGTGCTGCGGCGAGCTCGGGCACTTCGCTGCGTCGGACTTTGCGCCATTCGTCGAGGAAATCGCGCACCATACCAAGGCCGTTTTCCTGCAGCGACAAACCGTCGTAGCTGCGTTTTCCTGGCAGCTTGACGTCGCCGACGAGATACCACTCGTCCGTGGCGTGTATGAAGCGTGCGCCGAAGCGCTCCTGAAATTCGTGTTGCCATGCGTGCACTTGCTTGAGTACGGCGCGCGCTTCGGCAGCGTTGTGCGAGCGTTTGCCGTACTTGTGATGGCGCGTCAACCCAACGGGCACGATTGTGGCGCTCTGCACGCCGGGGTACAGCGCGGCCAGCGCCTGCACGCTTTCAATCAAGTGGTCGCCATCGTTTAAACCTGGTGTGACGACGAGTTGTGTATGTGCCTGGATGCCGTGTGAATTGAGCCAGCGCAGTTGCTGCAGCACGTCCGGCGCGTTTGGATTGCGCAGGCATTGTCGGCGCGTTTCCACGTCCGTCGCATGCACCGATACATAGAGTGGTGAGAGGCGCTGTTCAGCGAGGCGATCCCAATCTTCCTGCGCGAGGTTGGTCAGCGTGACATAGTGGCCGAAGAGGAAGGAGTATCGGTAATCGTCGTCTTTGATATAGAGCGTGCGGCGCATGCGGGGCGCGTTCTGCAGCACGAAGCAGAACGGGCACAAATTGTTGCAGCGCCGGATGTCGATGTCGAAGGTGGGGTGGTCGAATTCGATGCCGAGTTCCTGACCTTCTTCGCGCACTACTTGTGCGCAGGCTGTGATGCCGTTGCGCTCGTATTCGAATTCAAGCTGCGCTTCGGCGGCGTAGAACTGTGCATCAATCACGTCGCGCAATGCGTGGCCGTTGATTGTGCGAAGTGTGTCGCCGGGCTGCAGGCCGGCGGTGGCGGCAGCGGATTCAGGTTCGATCGCTTTGATCAGCCCGCTCATACTTTTTTCTCCGGCGGTGCATCCCCGTAGACGCCGCGCATCTCGGCTGGCAGCAGCGCAGCGAGCCGGTACATCGCGTCGAGGGTGAACACCTGCAGCTCAGTACGGTTGATTTTCTTTCCGTTCGTATTCATTTCGAATGGCTTGCCAAATGTCACCGTGACATCAGCGCGGCGCAGGCGTTTGAGCGCGGGCAGAATATTTTTTGTGCCGACGATGGCGATCGGCACGACGGGTGTGTTGGTGCGGGTGGCGAGAAAGGCAAAGCCTTCCTGCGCGGGAATCAGTGCGCCTGTTTTGCTGCGCGTTCCCTCGGGCGAAATCAGCACCAGGCCGCCTTCACGCAGCACTTCGGCTGCTGAGCGAATCGCCTGCACGTCGACCGATCCGCGATGTACGGGGATGGTGCCGTATGGTTCGACCATCCAGCGTGTGCGCAGGTCTTCGAAGGTTTCAACTTTGGCCATGGCGACGATCGATCTGTGCACACCGATGAGCACCAGGAATGGATCGGCCCATGATACGTGGTTGATCATGAGAATTGCGGGTCCGTGCATGGGCACATTTTGCAAGTCGATGAAGCGCAGGCGCAGCAGCAGGCGGCCGAGGATGCGCATCAGCACATTAAAGAAGCCGCGCAGGGGTGCGCGCTTATTCCAGTGCCAGCGCTGTTTGAACGTTGATTTTGTACCTTCAACCTGCATCAACTACCTCGCGAATGAGAGCCAGTACACGGGTGATGGTTTCCTGCACAGACATGCCGGTGCAGTCGAAGATGAGTGCGTCATCGGCTGGGCGCAGTGGTGAGACGGCGCGTGAAGAATCGCGCGCGTCGCGCTCGCGCACGTCGGCGAGGACGCGTTCGTAGTCTATGGTGTCGCCTTTGGCAATGAGTTCGGCATGCCGGCGGCGGGCGCGTTCTTCGGCCGAGGCGATCAGGTAAATCTTTGCGTCGGCGTTCGGCAGCACTACCGTGCCGATGTCACGGCCGACCATGATGATGTGGCCGGGTGCGGCGATGCGTTGTTGCTGGCGCACCATTTCTTCACGCACTGCGGCGTGGCGGGCCACGGCTGATACGAGCGCTTCGACGTCTTTCGCGCGCAGCACCCAGGTGACGTCCTCGCCGTCCAGCAGAATCGTGTATTGCCGGCCGTCGTCGATGGTCGGTGGCAGCACTTCGATGTGTAGGCGATGGGCGAGTGCGGCGAGCGCTTCGCCGTCTTCGTGCGAGATCGTCAGGCGCAGCGCTGCGAGCGCGACGGCGCGGTACATGACGCCGGTGTCGAAATACAGGAAGCCGAGCTGCGCGGCGAGGGCGGCGCCCACCGTGCTCTTGCCGGAGCCTGCCGGTCCATCGATGGCGACGGTGCTGATGGGATTTGGCATGTCCAGAGAATGTGCGGCGAATCTGCTTCGCCGGGATTGTTATGCGCTGCGGCGCAGAGCCTCGATTTCCTGAGGAGTCAGCGTACGCCAGGCGCCAGATTCTAGCCCACCCAGTTCGAGTGGTCCAATGCGTACGCGCATCAGATCGACGACGGGATGGCCGAGCACTTTTGCCATGCGTCGAATCTGGCGTTTGCGGCCTTCGCATAGTACGACGCTGAGCAGTGTCTCTGATTGAAACTGGCGCAGCACGCGCACCTGACAGGGCAGAGTTGGGTGATCTTCCTTTTCGAGCAGCACGCCTTCGCGCCAGTGTTGCAGTGTCGCCGCGACGGGATGGCCGTGCACGAGGACGTGGTATTCCTTTTCATGCTCGAAGCGCGGGTGAGTGAGGCGAAAGGAAAGTTCGCCGTCGTTGGTCAGCAGCAGCAGGCCGGAGCTGTCCATATCGAGGCGGCCGACGGCGTGCAGCGGTTCTTCGATTTGTACGAGATCGAGGGCGGTGCGATTGCGTGCGTCGCCGCGATCAGAAGCGTAGCCGCGCGGTTTGTGGAGTGCGATGTAAATCGGCTCTTCCGTGCGTTCGATGGGGTTGCCATCGAGCCGGATGTCTTCGGTGCCAGCGACATTTTCGCCGAGGTGTGCGCGGCGTCCGTCGATGGTGACGCGTCCGAGGACGATGTATTCCTCGCACTTCCGGCGTGCGCCGAGGCCTGCTCCTGCCAGGTATTTTTGCAGGCGCATATGAGCGGTCTTGATTGTGGATTCGTTCATGCGTTTTCAGACTCCGGTTCAGGCTTCGCTGTGATGGGTATTACTTGCATATTCTGTACTGGCGGCAGTTCGTGGGTGCCTTTCAAGCCGAAGTACTGCAAAAATTCGAACGACACGCCGTAGCGCATCGGGTGGCCGACTGTGTCGGCGCGGCCGAGTTCGACGATTAGGGTGCGGGCTTCAAGCGTATTCATCACGCCGTCGCAGTTGACGCCGCGGATAATTTCGATTTGAGGCCGGGTGACCGGCTGGTTGTAGGCGATGATGGCCAGCGTCTCGAGTGCGGCAGTGGACAGGCGATTCACCTCTTCGAGGCCGAGAAATTTCTGAACTGCAGTCGCCATTTCTGGTGCGGTGACGAGCTGCACTTTATTGCCATGGCGTTGCAGACGGATGCCGCGCCAGCGGTATTGTTCGGATAACTGTTCGAGCGCGGCTTCGACTTCGGCGACGGATGCGGCGAGCGCGGCGGCGAGCGCGTTAAGTATCGCCGGTTCCTTCGACGCGTAGAGCAGGCATTCAACCTGCGCGGTGAGTGAGAGCGGCTCTGTGATGAGAAGTGGCTGCGTCGTCGTCTCGACCGGCTCGACAGGCTTGATAGGCTCGACGGGATTTTCGGATTCGCTCATGGGGCACGGCTCGTCGCTGCGGCTGTGCGTACAGCGATTCGAGCAGAGCAGTGATTTTAGCAGCGGGCGCGTATATTAAAGTGGTGGGCGGCGGGGCGATGCCATGATTCGCGGGTTCATGTAGTTGAGTTTAGCCACTCCCAGTGGTGTAATGAGCTGTTTGCTATGGCGAGCTTTGATACAGCAGATGAGAAAACACTGACGGTTTATACGTTCACCGGCCTTGCTGCGCGCTTGCGTGCGTTGTGTTCCGGCATGGCGCTTGCGGAGGCGACCGGGCGCCGGTTCCGCATGTTCTGGCCGGCCACACCGGATTGTGGTGCGCCGTTCAAAACGCTTTTTCAAAATGAGTGGCCGGTTGAAGACGTGGACATGGCGTCTGTTGCATCGCACAACCGACGTACACAGCTCGATAAGCTGAGCAATTCTGATCTGCTGTTTGCAGAAGAACAGCATTTGAACATTACCTCTGGTAATTGGCTGGTTCGTGGGAATCAATATGCATCTCATGTACCGTTGGTGCAGCGCTGCCGTGAATTTTTTGTGCAACTGACTCCGGTCGCCGGAATTTCGCATGCGGTCGATGGTTTCGAGGCGGCTCATTTTCGACCGATGATGATCGGTGTGCACTTGCGACGCGGCGATCTGGTGCGCGTGCACGCAGGCCTGGAGAATTCGACCGATCGCGCCATTGCTGCCGTCGATTCTTTTCTGCGTCACAATCGAAACGCGGGCGTATTGCTGTGCACTGACGATGGAGCGGTTGATCCCCGAAACGGCAGCGCACAAACTATAGTGTTGCAGAGCAATTTGTCGCTCATTTCGGTGAGCGTCTTGTTTGTTATCCCTCGCGCACGCTCGATCGACGCGATCCGGTCGCGATCGAGGATGCGCTGATCGAATTGCTGCTGCTCCGACGCACGCACATGTTTGTTGGTACTGCGCTCAGCGGATTTTCCGATTTCGTGTATTACGCCCGCGACGTGCAACGCACGCTCGTGTACGCCGACGGTGCAGCTGTGCTGACGGGCATCGGTCGACTGCGTAACATGGTCGCGCGCATTGCCCGACGTCTTCACCGGAGGTGAATTCGGTGCGGGTCAGCTGGCGTTTTCGGATGACGCGGGTGAAGCTTCGGGTTCGGTCGCAGCTGTCTCGTGTTCTGGCGTCGGCTCTGGCTGGCGCAGCCGCGCGAACAGAGAGCGCGGCTTATTGCGATCGACTTTTGCCTTGCCGCTGACGGTGCGCACGAAAATCTGTGGGTCGCTGTACAGGCGCAGTCCCAGGTCATTCTGCAGGATGCTGCGCACGAGGTCGCCGATTTCGGCTGCTTTGGCGACGGGGTCGGTTTCGCGTGTGGCGCGCACGTCGATGCTGATTTCCACGGCTTTGTTGCGCGGTCGTGCAGTGGCGCGCGCGGCGATGATGCCGGCGAGCCCGTCTACGGCGTCGGAGAGGCGTGCTTCCACGGTATTCGTTGTGATTTGAATAATGGCGCCGCTGTCCTTGCGGCTGATGGAGAGCATGATGCTGCGCGGCTTGCGCAGTTCGAGCCACAACACTCCGGCGAAGAAGAAAATCCAGATCAACGCGGCCAGTATGCGCACAGCGACGCGCGTGAAATCCGTCATGCCGGTGAATGCGCGTGTGCGCAGTGCATCAGCAGTAGTGTGCATCAGGCTTAGCATGGCGGCCGGTGCGAGCAGCGCAGCGGCGCCGAGCAGCAGCAGCACGGCGAGGCCGGTGATTGTGAAAATACGATTGAAGAGTTTCATCATGTGTGCGGCTGATATGTGTGCGGCGTAACTACTCAGGCCCAAATCAGTGTTTCGCGTTGGAAAAATGGCTGGCCTGAGTAGGTACCGTGTGGCTGATATGCGTGTGGCTGATATGCGTGTGGCTGATATGCGTGTGGCTGATATGCGTGCGGCTGATATGCGTGCGGCTGATGGACGAGAAGAATTGTAGCGGAGGCGAACTGTACGGCCGATCGCCGATCGCCGATCGCCAGCCGACGGAAATGTGTGCCGTGAGGGTAGATGCACCCGACCGACGATGGAACGGCATAATTGCCCCATGCTGCGAATTTTGCATCGCGCTGCGGATAAATCGGTGAGCGAGCTGCGCGAAATCGATCGCATCGCTGATTTCATTGCAACGCCCGACACTGTGACGTGGATCGATTTATGGGACGACGGTGCGCCACACAATGACGAATTGCGGCGGGCGCTCGAGCGTTTGCTGCGCGACGTTTTTCATTTCCATCCGCTTGCAGTGGAGGATGTGTTGGCGGAAGCAAGCCCACCGCGCGTTGATGACTGGGGTGAGTATCTCTACGCTGTGTTGCATGCGGTGCGCTGGGATCAGCAACTGCAGGATGTTGATACTGCTGAGCTTGACGTTTTTCTGGGTCGCAATTATCTGCTCACGTATCGCAGTGAAGAAATCCCGAGCATCGATCGAATATGGAAGTCGGTGATGCGCGATGAGCGGCATACGCGGCGTGGGGCGGATTACGTTTTTTACGAAGTTGCGGATGCGCTGGCATCAGATTACACGCCGTGTATGGATGCGATGGATGGCGCGCTGGATCGCGTCGAGGCGGAAATTTTCAATCAGCCTGGCCCGCGCACGCTCACGCGGATTTTCAAGCTCAAGTCCGCAGTACTGAATCTGCGTCGGGTGCTTTCGCCGCAGCGTGAAGTGATGACGCGGCTGGCGCGCGATGAATTCGTGATGATCGACGTGCGCGAGCGCGTGTACTTTCGCGATGTGTACGATCATTTCGTGCGACTGGTCGATGTGAATGAATCGCTGCGTGATCTTGTATCGGGTGCGCTGGAGACTTATTTGTCTGTGACTGCGAATCGCACCAATGATGTGATGAAGACGATGACAATTTTCACAGTGCTGTTCAGCCCGCTGGCGGCGATCACTGGATTTTTTGGCATGAATTTTTTTGCCGAATCGCTGGTGGTGCATTCGCCGTTTGAAGCGCAGATGCTGTTCTGGCTTGTCTTGGCTGTGCTCGTGCTTGTGCCGTCGCTGCTGATTTTGTACATTCGTCGGCGTGGCTGGTGGTAAACGGATGAAACGACTCATTCATGGCACGGTGCGCCTGTTTTGAGAAGCGTGCGTGAGACCGGCCTGAGTTGTTGCAGCGGGTGTAAATATGATGTGCGATGTGCGAATCATTGAGAAGGTGGCAGAGTTGTGCCATCGGCTGCGATACAGCGGCCGGGCGCGCATTGGGTTAATCGTCGTTGTGCTTACGGCATTTGCAGCGGTGTTGTTCTCGCGCCCGGAACAGATGGTGCAATTGACCGTTTCTGATGTGCTGATCAGCAGCGTTGATGCAGCGGCGGTGAATCGCTATGTGCGTGTGAGTGGCATGTTTCGGCCGGACGAGACGTTCAAGCGATATTTGCGCCTGAATGAAATTCTCGGCAAAGGCTTTGGCCCTGGTTTTGCGCCGCTGGTGGACCCGAGCAGTGGTGCGGTGTTGTGGGTGCTTGATGATGGGCTGCCGGCGCCCGAGGCGAATGCGCCCGTCACGTTCATTGGCCGGGTAACGCTGGATGGGAGCGAAGCGCCGGTGTATTACCTCGTCGTTGGCGCACCACCGGCGGTGCGGATTGCGCAGTGGCTTGCAAGCCTCGGCGTCGCTATGCTTATCGGTGCAGGACTGGCTGTGTTGCTGATCGCGGCGGCGGCGCGCTGGCATTTCGCGCTGCCGTCGCTGTGGCGTGCGTCCGATGAAGTTGCGCCGGATTCCGACGCGACGCTGTCGTATTACGGTGCCTTGGGCTATGCCTTCGACAACGTGCAGTTGCGCGCGGCGCCGGTGCGTCTGGCGGTGGGTGTACACGAAGTGTGTCTGACGCCGTTCGACGCCGCGGGGGCGTCGTGGAGTGTGGTGGTGCGCCGAGTGATGAGTGTGGATCTGTTTGATGTTGCTACGCGCGCCGGTGCGCGTGCGGCCATGCGCCTGCAATTTGAAGATGATCACGGATTGCTGCACAGTGTGGTGCTGGCTGCGCCGAGCCGGCGTGCGCGTGGGCGGGTGATGGAACTGTTTGTAAATCTGCGGCTGTAGAAAAACCTACAGTGCGCCTGGCCGCCTGCGGCGCACGGCGGCCAGCAGGTGTGCGAGCTTGTTGCGGCGCGACAGATATTCGACCAGATTGAGCGCCTTCATCAGGCGCGTCTGGCCGACGATTTCCTCGAAGTCGACGCCGAGGTCGTGTGCGAGCATTTGCAGTTCGGCTGTGGTGAATTTGCCATGCAGCACATCACGCAGACGAATCTTGATCTGATGCAGTTCAGCAGCGCTGAGTTTGAGTAGTGGTACTTCGAGCTGTGCGGCGGGTTGTGGTGCAGTGCTGCGGCTGTTGCGTGGTGCGCCGAGGCTGCGCATGGTCGGCAAGTCTGGGTCGAAGGCTTTGAGTGCGGGCGCGTAGGGAGCGGCGGGAAAGAGTACGCCGTTGTTGCTGCGCATGTAGAGCACGGGCACGCCCCAGTCGCGATCGTCTTCGCCGGAGCGGGCGAGGATGGCGAGGCGCCCGGCGACGACGGCGGCGTCGATCGACTGACCCATGAGTAGAGCGTGATAGAAGTGACGATTGAATGAGATGGTGCTTTCGTCGAAGATGCGGAACTGCATGCCGACGACGGCGGGGATGCCTGCGCGCACGAGTGCAGGGGCAACGCCGGCCCACGGATGGATGCCGTCTCGTTGAGCACTTTGGCAGGCGCCGAGCACGGCGAGGCGCAGGCCGCGATTGTGCAATGCGAGCGCGAGCCGTTCGGCCGACAGCGGAACTGCGCGATGGTGTTCGTCCTCGAGTACGAGGTAGCCTTTGCCTGCGCCGGCGGTGGCATCGAAGATGCCGTGACCGGCAAAGTGCAGCACGTGGGCGGGCTGCGAGAAGGCGTCGAGCAACGAGTCGATGCCGGCACGGGCGTGGAATTCTGCTTCCAGTGCGGGCATGTGCGCGAGCGCGCGTTCGAGCAGCGATCGTTCATGATCGATGCGCAGCGGCTCGAGATTTTCCGGCGACGAAAAAAGCGCGACAAAGCGCAGCGGCCGCTGTGCGGGTTCGCGCGGCTCCGGCGCGTGGCCCATGACTTCGAAGCGCACGATTGAGATTTGTCGATCGAGGGCGAGGAAGCCATCGAGTGCGTGAAGTGTTCCTTCCGGCCGTGGAATATAGGCGTATTCCCAGGGCAGCGTCGTCGGTGCGGTTTGATCGAAGCGCAGGCGGATGCGCAGGCCATGCGCTGCGCCGATGCGATGGCGGCTCGCTTCGAACAGATCGCGCACTGCAGGTGGGAAGAGTGCGTCGCCCAGCTGGCGGCCGAGCGCGATTAGATGCGTGCGATCCATGCCGCGCCGGTCGAGCATGCGTACATGCGCACGCAGGTCTGATGGGAGTTTGACCGAGACCGCAGCTGATGCCTTCTGCTGGCCGGCGGGGGAATCGAGCACGCGCACAGAAAACGACTCAGCGTTTTTGGCTGCGACGTGCTGCGTGATTTCGAGGTCGAAATTCTCGTAGATCATGCCGGCGCGTCAGCCTTTGGAATACAGTGCGGCCACGATGAGATCGCGCACGCCGGGGACGCGATTGAGCATCTTGATGCGCTGTGAGTCAGCAAAGTCGGCGCCGGCAAGCACGATGTACGTGAACAGCACCGAGTGTGACGCAGCCATGACGAGCTGTGCCTGCGGCATCGTCGCTGCGGGAATCATGCCCACATATTTCAGGCCGGTGATGAGTTTGCCGACGAAGTCCATGATGTCATCGAATTGTGTGGTCAGGTTGGTGATGCTTTCGGTCGCTTTGGTGAAGGCGGCGGCATCGGCGCCGCTTTGCTGCACCATTGCCTCGACGGCGGCGCGCGTCTGCTGTGTTTCGTACAAGCGTTCGAGCAGTTCACCGAGCAGGGATCCATCGCGCAGGCTCTGGAAAAAATTCATCGCGCGGTCGACTGCAGTGCGGCTGAGTTCGCGACCAAGCAGCGTCAGGATCGTCTCGTGCGCGCGGCCGACGTACTGATTCACGAGTTCGTACAGATTGGACATCTGCTTGCCGTAGCCGAGGTGTTCGGCGAGGTCGACGCCGACGATGGATGCGGCTTTGGCGAGGTTGAACAGGCCGATGCTGACCAGGCCGCGGAAGGCAGCCTGTCCATTCATGGCGCTGCGATCAAGCACGGTTTCGAGTGAGTGCTGGACGGATTCGATCAGATCGCGTTGTGCGGTTGCGGCGTCGACGGCCAGCGCACGCTGTGCCGAGTAGGCGTGTGGGCGCGGGCTGATTCCGGTTTGGATGACTTTGAGATAGGTGTCCACCTCGAACAGCGCGGCTGAGCGGCCGATGCCGACCGTTTGCACCTGGACGCCGTTTTGTTCATCTTCCGCTGCTTCGAGCAGATGCTGGCTGACGGTCAGGTCGGTCAGCGCTTTGGCAATAAGTTGCAGCTGTGCGCTGACGCGTTCGTCATGGCTGCCAAATTCCAGCCGGGCAGAAGCGACGTCTGTGAGCGCGTCTGATGCTTGCAAGAGTGCGCGCGCCTGCGCTGCCAGTGCCGTATAGGGTCGTATGTTCAGGCTGCGCTGGGTGCTGCGCTGCACAGGCGCAGGCGCGAGCAGCGCGACAACTCCTTCGGCATACGCTTGTGCGATTTGGGGGTACGACGCTTGTGAATACGGCATGGGCAGCTTACATCGAGGCACGACTGCAACCGACCGTTTACATTTTCGACAAATCGCGTATCTCTTCTTCGGCATTAAGTATGGTCTTCGTGTAATCTAATTGCGTGAATTTTGTAACTACTCAGGCCCAAATCAGTATTTCCCGCGAAACGCACTATTCTCTCCCCCTTTGGGGGAGAGAATAGTGCGTTTCGCGTTGGAAAAATGGCTGGCCTGAGTACTTACGTGAATTTTGTAACGGACAGCAGACGACCTTTGAAAAGCGAGAGTGGATGAGAGTCGAACTCACCGCAGCTTGCTGAGCAACCTGCCGACGGTTTTGAAGACCGTAACGCCCACCGGGACGTATCCACCCTCCGGATGAAGTGGAATTGTACGGCTATCGATGGATGCGCCCCCCCCGGGGCGGTGCCGGGCTCGAAACTAATCAGCTACCATTGCCCTCGTGGCCAAAAAAACTGCACAGCCCCAGCCGGTCGACGTCGGCGCAATTGAGGAACTCACATTTGAGCAGGCTTTTGCCGAATTGGCGAAGATTGTGGATGGCCTGCAGGATGCGAAGCTGTCGCTCGAAGAATCACTTGTGTTACACGCGCGTGGTCGTGAGCTGGCTGACTTTTGTTCAGCGCAGCTCGAGCAGGCTGAACTGCGCATTCGAAAGCTCAGCACGGACGACTAAATGTATTACGTGCAGACTTTGCCTGGTCTTGAGCCGATTGCGTGGCTGGAGATGCGCAGCCGTTTGCGACGTGCATCGCATCGTGGACAGGCGTTCGCGGAAGAGAAGAACGGCATCGTATTCTTCGAGCATCAGGGTGCGGCGGCCGATCCACTGGCGCTGCGAACGATCGAAGACGTCTTTGTGCAGATTTTGCGCGTTGATGCACTGTCGCGCGACTATGGCGACCTGCGGCGCATTGGTCGTGAGCTGGAGCAGGGCGGTGAGATCGAAGTGGCGCTGCGAATGTGGGCCGAAGCCTGCGGTGTTGATGCGAAGTCGACGCCGACGGCGCGCGTGGTAGTGCGCAAGACGGGTGAGCACGCATATCGCCGCCTCGACGTCGGGCGCGCTGCGGAGAAGGCGTTACAGGCGTACTTCGGCCGCCGCGTGCGTTGGGTCGATGAAGGTGCCGCGCTTGAAATTTGGGTGAACGTGCTGGGGTCGCTGCTGCTCGTTGGTGTGCGCATGAGCGACAAGCGCATGCGTCATCGTGAGTACAAGAGTGAGCATGTGCCGGCGTCGCTGCGTCCATCGGCTGCGGCTGCGCTGGTATGGCTGACTGATCCGCGGCCGGAGGATGTCTTTCTCGATCCGACGTGCGGCGCCGGGACGTTGCTGGCGGAGCGCGCGGCGTTTGGTGCGGCGCGCTGCATCGTTGGCGGCGACATCGCCGGCGGGGCACTGCATGCGGCGCGGCGCAATACGTCGGCGGCGCTGCTGCGCTGGGATGCCGGCCGCCTGCCTCTGCGCGCGGAATCGGTCGATGCGATCGCCTGCAATCCGCCTTTCGGCAAGAAGATCGGCACGCGCGAGAGTGCGCATGCGCTTTATCCACGCTTGTTGCGCGAAACTGCGCGTCTGCTGAAACCCGGCAGTCGCGCCGTCTTTATCACCAGCGAGTACGACGCCATGCGCGACGCGCTGCGCAATGTCCCCAGCCTCACCCTCGACCGCGGCTACTCCGTCGCATTGCTCGGAGAGTGGGGGCGGGTGTATCTGTTGAAGAAAGTAGAGGGTCAGAGTAGAGAGTCAGAGTAGAGGCATTACTCTCTCCTCTGACTCTCCACGCTCTGCTCTCTTCCTACTCGTCTCCTTCCTCGCGCCCGCGGAACAGTAGCCGCAGCGGTGTGCCGAGGAAGCCGAAGTCGTCTCGGATGCGATTTTCCATGTAGCGTTCGTAGCCGAAGTGCACCAGCTTGACGTCGTTGACGTGGAAGACGAAGGTCGGCGGATTGACGCCCACCTGCTGCGCCATATAGACCTTGAGGCGGCGTCCGGCCTTGAGCGGCGGGCTGTGCTTGAGGCTGGCTTCGCGCACGATATTCATCAGCTGCGAAGTCGTGATGCGCATATTACGCGCTTCGTTCACCACGATCGCGGTTGGGATGATGTCTTCGGTGCGGAAGCCCAGCTTTGCGGAGATGAACAGAATCGGCACGTACGGCATGAAGTTGAAGCGCTTCTGCAGAACAGTGATGTAGTTCTGCATGTTCTCCGTGAGCAGGCCCCAGCCGGACACATGCTTGGCTGTGCGGTCGACTTTTTCGGCGCCTTCGACGAGATCCCACTTGTTCACCAGCACAATGACGCTCTTGTTTTCGTCGAGCACATAGCCGGCGACGTGTTCGTCCTGCGCTGTGACGCCGTCGACCGCGTCGATGAGCAGCAGTGCCACATCGGCACGCGCGATGGATTTGAACGAGCGGAGCACGCTGAACTTTTCGACGCCTGGCTCGACGCTGCCGCGCTTGCGGATGCCGGCGGTGTCGATGAGCGTAATGCGCGTTATCGGCTTCGGCTTGTCAGCATCCGGGTCTTTTTCTTCGTCCTCGTCTTTGAATTCGTTCTTGAATTCGTTCTTGTATTCGTTCTTGTTCTCATCGACGTTCGCTTTTGCTTCCGGACGTGCGTATTCGATGATGGTGTCGATCGCATCGCGCGTGGTGCCGGGCACATTGCTGACGATGACGCGATCTTCACCGATGAGTGAATTGAACAGCGACGATTTGCCGACGTTCGGCCGCCCGACGATCGCGATTTTGAGCGTCTCGTCCTCTTCGGCGGGCATTTCCGGCGGAATTGCCTTGACGACCGCGTCGAGCAGGTCGCCGGTGCCGTCGCCGCGCAGTCCACTGACGGGGAAGACTTCGCCCAGGCCGAGTTTGTAAAACTCAAGGCTGTCGATGCGGGGGCCTTGCGCTTCGGCTTTGCTGGCGGCGACCAGAATCGGCGGCACGCTGCGGCCGGCGCGCTGGCGCTGGCCGACGAGCTTGCGCAGAATTTCGACGACTGCTTCGTCCGTGCCCGTCAGCCCCACCTGTGCGTCGACGGTGAAGATCAGCACGTCGGCTTCGGCGATGGCCATTTCGGCCTGTTCGCGAATTTCGTGCACGAAATCCTTTGACGCCTCGGCGAGCACGCTCGTCGCTTTGTTGCGCAGTGGTTCGAGCGGTTCGATGCCGCCGGTGTCGACGAGCGTGAAGGCGACGCCGTTCCACTCACATGGCGCCTGGACGCGATCGCGAGTGGTGCCGGCCTGGTCGGCGACGATCGACAGGCGTTCGCCGACGAGTCGATTGAAAAGGGTGCTTTTGCCGACGTTCGGGCGACCGACGAGGGCGACGATGGATTTACTCATAAATAGGGGCGGGTGCGCGCGTTCGCGTCGTCCCGGACCCCGATTATCCCTGATGCGCGGCGGCGAGGGGCAATTGTGTGATTTTCCGTAATCACTCAGGACTAAGTTCCTGTCCATAAGTTTTGTCCGGCAAATTCGCCTCCCCCGCTTTGCGGGGGAGGCGAATCTGCCGCCAGAACTTTTGGCGACTCACTTAGATCAGTATTTCTCACGAAACACGCGCGTGTTTCGCGTCGGAAAACTAGGTGGCCTGAGCAGGCACGATTTTCCTGATGAAAATCACATTGCGATATACGAGGCTGCTGGTCATTTATGTATGTGTGCAGCGCGACCAGTTGGTGAACAGCGCGTCGCCGTAAACGTAGCGGCCGTTTTTGCCGAAGACTTGCTGCACCATTCCGGTGAATGTCAGGCCATGGTTTTCGAGCATGCCGGCGATCTCCGCCATGTCGGCCGCGCCGTGCGGCGTCAGTCGTGTGTGATGTTCGATGACGCAGGCTGCTGCACGATCGAGCACGGTGCTTGCGCCGTGCAGTACCGCACGTTCGAAACCCTCGACGTCGATTTTCACGAAAATGCTCGGGGTAAGCGCAGCAGCGTCCAGCACATCGTCCATTTTTTCGATGCGCACGATGGTCTCGAAAAACACTCCCTCATGGGACGAGCCATCGAAATTCTTGACTAATAGATTTCAGAAATGAAATTGACGCATACTAGGGGGATGGGCAAGCCACGACAATTCAAGTTGAAGCGGGAAGAGATTGAGGAATTGGTGCAAGCTGAGCAAGCCATAGACGACGCAACAACGCGCATGCGATTTGTGGC
>CANJQH010000034.1 GCA_947476335.1 Anaerolineae bacterium
AATGAGCATGAGCAATATGAGCATGAGCAATATGAGCATGAGCAATATGAGCATGAGCAATATGAGCATGAGCAATATGAGCATGAGCAATATGAGCATGAGCAATATGAGCATGAGCAATATGAGCATGAGCAATATGAGCATGAGCAACGCAATATCCATGAAATCGGTACTCGCCAGCGCAGTGAGCATGCTACTGCTGCTCACTGCGTGTGGTTCCGCGGCAAAGCCGACGCCGGCCGAAGCGCCGACTCAGGCCGCCGCTCTCACCGAAGCCGCCACCGCAGCACCGATGCCGACGGACGAACCCATCGCGAAAGAGCCGGCCACCGAGGCCACTGCGACAGAAGCGGCCGCCCCCGCCGGCGACAGCCTGTTTGCGCGCCTCACCGGTGTCAAGAAGGCCACATCATTCACCTCACGCACCTCCATGCAGGTCACAGGCGATGTCATGAATGCCGATGCCAAAGACAAAACGGTGACGGTCTTCGAAATGGAACAGTCGTATTCCGCTGCGAACAGCAGCACCATCATCCGCAACAAAGAAGCCGGCATCGACAAGGTGAATGAAATCGAGATGCGCGTCGTTGACGGCAAGACCTACATGAAGGGCATGCTGCCGACGGAGGGCGCGGCCGAACAGTGGATCATGTTGCCGGGCGATCAGTCGAAGGCGAATCAGTCGGCGCCGGTCGACGCCCAGCAGGCCATCGACAGCCTGTCGACCAACCCCAAAGAAGCAGCAGGCTACAAAAAGACCGGCACAGAGTCGATCGACGGACTAACATGCGACGTCTACTCAACCTCCCAGTCAGGCACCACGATGCTGGGCCTGATGGCGGCCTACAACGAACAGTTCGAAAAAGTCACCAAAGCCGAAATCCGCATCATGATGTGCCCGGATGGTCAGATGCACCAGATGCGAATGGAATTCGCCGGCACGTCGAAGAAATTGCCCGGCACGCCCGCATCGATCGTCCTCGAAACGCGCATGTACGACTTCGACAAGGAGATCACGATCGAAGTGCCGAAGAACGTGATGGAGATGCCGGCGCCGTAGGGAGTGATAGTAGGGAGTGATAGTAAAAGTTACGTAACTACTCAGGCCAGCCATTTTTCCAACGCGAAACACACCATTCTCTCCCCCGAAGGGGGAGAGAATGGTGTGTTTCGCAGGAAATACTGATTTGGGCCTGAGTAGTTACAAAGTTACTGTTCTCACTATCCACTCTCTACTCTTCCCCTACTGCTGCAACACCGCGTAATTCGCCTCAAAGCGCTTCTGGAGGTCGGCCGCAGCAACGTCGTAGGCAGCCTTGTCTGCCCAGGTCACGCGCGGGTCGAGCACATCAGCCGGCACACCCGGGCATGTGCGCGGCACGTGCACGCCAAAGATCGGGTGGACCACCGTTTCGACATCGCGCAGGCGGCCGTCGAGAATGGCTGTCACCATGGCGCGCGTATGCGAAATTTTCATACGCTGGCCGACGCCGTACGGACCGCCGCTCCAGCCAGTATTCACCAGCCAGACCGTGCAGCGATTCGCTTCGAGCTTCTCGCGCAGCAGGTCGGCGTAAACGTGCGGGTAATGCACCATGAATGGCGCACCAAAGCAGGTGCTAAAAGTTGCCTGCGGCTCGGCAACGCCGCGCTCGGTGCCGGCCAGCTTGGCGGTGTAGCCGCTCAAGAAGTAATAGAGCGCCTGCTCCGTCGTCAGCTTGGAGATCGGCGGCAGCACACCAAACGCGTCGGCAGTCAGGAAAAGCACGTTGCGCGGGTGGCCGCCCATGCCGGTGGCAACGTAGTTCGGAATGTAGTGAATTGGGTAGGCCGCGCGCGTGTTTTCAGTAATGGCATCGCTGTCCAGGTCGAGCGAGTGGCTCTCCGGATCCATGACGACGTTCTCAAGCACTGTGCCGAACTGCGAGAGCGTGGCGTAGATTTCAGGTTCAGCGTCCTGCGACAGGCGAATCACCTTGGCGTAGCAGCCGCCTTCAAAATTGAATACGCCAGCTTCGCTCCAGCCGTGTTCGTCGTCACCAATCAGGCCGCGCCTGTGATCAGCGGATAGCGTGGTCTTGCCGGTGCCACTGAGGCCGAAAAAGAGTGCAGTGTCGCCGGTGAGGCCGACATTGGCGGCACAGTGCATCGGGAAAACGCCCTTGAGCGGCAATATGTAATTCAGCGCGGTAAAGATGCTCTTCTTGATTTCGCCGGCATAGCGCGTACCGCAGATGATGATCTCGCGGCGCGCCAGATTCAGCACGATGGCGCAGGTCGGACCTTGTGCGATGCGGCGCGTACCATGCCGATCGGGGTCAGGATGAAACTCCGGTGCATGCAGAATGGTGAACTGCGGCTCGAAATCAGCCAGATCAGCCAGATACGGTCGAATAAACTGGTTATATGAAAATAGCGTATGCCATGCACTTTCGGAGATCAGGCGCACGCCCATGCGGTAAGCCGGATTCGCGCAGGCGTACACGTCACGAATAAAAAGCTCTTTCGTGTTCAAGTACGACTTGACGTCGCGCTCCAGAACATCCCATTTATCCTGCGACAACGGCTGATTGACCTTGCCCCACCACACTTTGTCGGCGCTCTCCGGCTCATGCACGACAAACTTGTCGTTGGGTGAGCGGCCGGTGTAAGGATGTGTGATGGCGATGAAGGCGCCGCCGGCCGTGAGGCGGCCTTCGCCGCGCTTCACCGCCAGTTCGATCGTCTCGGCCGGGGAAGGGTTCCACGTCTGCCGAATGCCGGCAAGTCCAATTTCACTAATGCCATGTACGCTATGAATCATGCTTTGGTATCCTGTCACGAACTCAGCCCGTTGCCTGCAAATCCCCCCCTTTTTTCAGGAGCACGAGACCGCAATTCAGGACAAATCTAATAGGGGCTAAGTCGATGCTTTTCCTTACGTGCAACAAGTATGGTCGATGAACCGGCTTCCTGCTTTGAGTTCATCAGCGAGCCGCATCATTGCCAACAAACATGACTGCCAAACTCCCATGAGGATCACAATTCAGGGAATGTACAGACATGATGGCAACAGTTGCCGGCCGCCGACAGGATATGTGAAAATCCTCACAAGGTCATTGGCCGGAAGGCCAAGTAGCGCACCATTGCAGAAAACACAGGGCAGCTATTTTTTGCAGTGGGCCACGTCTGTGGCGCTCATATGACCTCAAAAAAACTCTTCTGGAACAGAGCATGCCCCCAGAGGGCGAATGCACACGAGTCCAAACTGCTGGCATGCAGAAAAAGTAAGCACCCCGAACGACCAGTCGTTCGGGGTGCGTCATATCAACCGTCAGCTGTTACGCCTCTGGTTTATCGCCCTCAAGCGTAGCCGGGGCTGCAGCTGCAGGTGTTGCAGGTTTGGGAGCCACAGGCGCACCAGGTTTGGCGGCCACAGGCGCACCGGGTTTGGCGGCCACAGGCGCACCGGGTTTGGCGGCCACAGGCGCACCAGGTTTGGCGGCCACAGGCGCACCAGGTTTGGCGGCCACAGGCGCACCGGGAGCTGCTGCAGAAGAGGTGGCGGTGGCGGGATCAGCCGCTGCAGCTGCCTTGGCAGCGGCTGTTGCGGCGGCAGCGGCGGCGGCCGCTGCCTTCTTCGCTTCGTCCGCCTTTTTGTCGGCAAGCTCGCGCGCCCAGTCCGCCGGATGAATCGACGCGTGATACGTATCCGGCTTCAACAGGCCGGTCTTGTCCGGGATCAGGCGCGCACCAGGCTGCTCAGCCGGGTAGTAGCTCAGCTCGTAGTTGTGATCCATCTTGATAGCATCAAACGGGCAAAACTCCGCGCAATAGCCGCAGTTCATGCAGATCGTCGCGTCGATGTGGAAATCTTTCGGCTGCGGCACCGGTCGCTTCGTAACCGGGTCCTCCGTGCGTTCGATCCAGATGCACTGCGGCGGACACACCTTGGCGCAGATGCCGCATGAAGTGCATTTAATTTCATCGTCTGTGGTGTCGTTTACCAGAAACGGGATGTAGCGGAAATTCTCCGGCAAATCCAGACGTTCCTTCGGATATTCAACCGTCACGATGCCGTGGTTCTTCGGGTTCTGCCGACGCAGCGGGCGCGATTCGAGGCCTGCGGCCTTGCCCATGTACTTGAGATCCTGCGCGTACGTATTGATAAAGTGCCGCAGCGTCACGCCCAAGCCCTTGAGGATGCCCGATCCGAGTAGTCCCATGATATTTAAAAACCTGCGTGAGCACAAACAAATCGCGCCCACGCAGGATGTCAGCCAACAGAATCAGCGATCAACTTCGCCCAGCACAATGTCGAGCGAACCAAGAATCACCACCGCATCTGCAATTTTCGTGCCGACGGTCATTTCCTTCAGCGAGTTCAGGTTGATGAACGACGTCGAGCGGATGTGGTACCGATACGCGCTCTGACCGCCTTCACTGACGAGATAGTAACCCAGCTCGCCCTTCGGCGTTTCGATGCGCGCGTAGTACTGACCTGCGGGCACGCGATGCGTGTACGCCTTCTTGCCTGCCTGGATGTCGCCCCACTTCGTGTTCGCATCCATCTGCTCAAGTGCCTGGCGCAAGATTTTGAGGCTCTCGCGCATTTCCATCACGCGCACGCGGTAACGGTCATAAACGTCGCCGCCGTAGAGCACCGGCACCTTGAAGTCGAAGCGGTCATAAATGCCGTACGGATCCGTGCGGCGCACGTCGTACGGCACGCCGGTCGCGCGCAGGCATGGACCGGTCAGCGAGTAATTGATGCTGCGCTCGGCGCTCAGATACCCCACGCCCATGGTGCGGGTCTTGACGATTTCGTTATCGGCGATCAGCTCTTCGTACTCATCAATCGACGCCGGCAGGCGTTCGTACACGAGGTACTTAATGTCCGCCAGCTGCTTTTCCGTCAAATCGCGGTTAACGCCACCAAAGCGCATGTAATTCGGCATCAGGCGGCTGCCAGCAACGCCCTCAAAGATATCGAGGATGTAGTCGCGTTCGGTGATGCCGTAGAGCGCCGGCGTGAAGAACGCGCCAAGGTCGTTCAACAGGAAGCCAATACCCCAGAAATGGCTCTGGATGCGCGTCAGTTCCTGCATGATCACGCGCAGATACTCGGCCCGCTCCGTCGGCTTGATGCCCATGCCGCGTTCGACCGCCGTCACGTAGCCAACTTCGTTGGACATACCGATGATGTAATCCAGCCGGTCGGTAAACGGAATGTTATGCAGCCAAGTGTTGCGCTCACCGATCTTCTCGTGGTTGCGATGCAGATAACCCAGCACCAGCTTGAGATCGGTGACCGTCTCGCCATCGAGTTTGACAGCCATGCGGAGCACACCATGCGTCGACGGATGCTGCGGGCCCATATTGATGATGATTTCATCCGTCTGCAGCTCTTCATCGTCGGCGTAGCCATTGTGATTGGCATCCGCTGCGCCGGTGAGCGGCGCACTTTGCATCGTTTCGTAGATGTTGCCGTCAGGGTTCTGCGTGAAGCCCAGCGGATCAAAACCAGCCGGATAAGACAAATTGTCTTCCCACGGCACGCGCTCTTCGGCCAGCTTGTGGTCGCCCCCCGGCCAGCGTGATTCGAACGGCTTGGTGTCGCCTTCGAAATAGGCTTCCTTCCAATCTTTGCGCAGTGGCCAGCCGTTGAACCCTTCCCACATCAGAATACGACGCAGGTCAGGGTGCTCAGAGAACGGCACGCCGTACATGTCGTAGACCTCGCGCTCCTGGAATTCGGCGCCGGCGTACACGGAAACCAGCGACGGAACCGGAGCGGATTTGTCGTTTCCGCTCGGGCGTGCCACGCGCACCTTGTAGGTGAACGGTACGCCGCCGGAGGTCTTCGACACCTGGTACACCACCTCGATTACAGTGTCTTTGATGTAATCGACCGCAGTCAGGTTGGTGAGCATGTCGAAGCCCAGCTCATTGCACAGGAAGCGCGCCACATCGAGCAGTCGAGCGGCATCTTTTACGTGCACGCCGACATATTCGGCCGGCTGGATCACATCAGCACCGAACTGCTGCTGCAGGCGTTCTCCTTCAGCGGTGAACGCTGCAAGCGGCACAGCCTTGGCCGCGCCGTGGCCAGCCGCAGCCACCTTCGGAGCGCCGCCGGCGGGAGCCGCAGGGGCAGCAGGAGCGCCCGTGACCGGCGCAGCGGGCTTCGGCGCTGCTGGCGCACCCGGTTTGGCCGCTACCGGCGCACCCGGTTTGGCCGCTACCGGCGCACCCGGTTTGGCCGCTACTGGCGCACCCGGCTTGGCCGCTACTGGCGCACCCGGCTTCATCGCGGGTGCAACGGGCTTTGTCGGAGCCGCAGGCTTGGGTTCCTCAGGCGTGGGAGTTGTTTCTTCAGCCATGGTGTTTGTGTCGAACAAAATCGCCCCGGCGGACGCGCATTTCAACCGTTCAGGCCAAAAAGCGCACCACCCCGGGATCGTTTACGCCTTTTGCTTGATCTCTTCGACGCGGCGCATATCCACCAGATCCGGTCCAAGGATCGGAACGGGGATCGCACCCTTGTCTTCCTTGCTATACCACGACACCTGCCGCAGCGTCTGCCGTTCGATCTGCTCCTGCAGCTTCAAAATGCTGTGCAGCAGTGCCTCCGGACGAGGCGGGCAGCCGGTGATGTAGACATCGACCGGGATGAACTTATCGATACCGCTGACCACGTTGTAACCTTCCTTAAAAGGCCCTCCGGCGGTGGCGCACGCGCCCATCGCGATCACGTAACGCGGCTCCGGCATCTGGTTGTACAAACGCACGATCTGCGGGACCATCTTCTTCGTCACCGTTCCCGCC
Organism: Anaerolineae bacterium; assembly: GCA_947476335.1. GTDB lineage: Bacteria > Chloroflexota > Anaerolineae > J036 > Brachytrichaceae > CANJQH01. Next base: position 6,808 of record CANJQH010000034.1, read on the forward strand.
ACGATCATCAGGTCGGCCTGACGCGGACTGGCGCGGAAGAGCTCCCACCCGAAGCGAGCCAGGTCATGGCGGCTGGCTGCGGTTGTGATCATCTCGATCGCACAGCAGGCCAAGCCGAACTGCATCGGCCAGGTGCTGCGCTTGCGACCCCAGTTGTAAATTTTGTCCAGCAGTGTCTGCACCGGCGTAATGACGACGTTATTTTGCAGCTCGCTCGGCACTCGGTCGTTGTTGAATTCTTCCGACATATCTAGGTCTCTGATCAAAGTTAAATCTACCCAGCTCCCTTTTCCGCAAGGATTTCTCCGCAAGGAAATGGGATTCGAGCTGATTAACTCTGAATCACCTGCTTAGTTCAACCCACTCAGCCTGAATCTGCTCCAGACAATCCACAGGAAACACGTCGCTTTCGTCCGCGAAACCATCCAGTTGTTTCACCCACTCGCATAGCCGGTCCAGCGGCACATCAAGCAGGTTTACACCCGGGCGCGTTCGGCGCAACAGCAGCGCAATCGGATAGGCATCGTCCCAGTAGATCGGATCTGACACGTGAGCGGGGGAATTATAACCACCCCATCCCGACCAGCGACACGTGATTTTCAGCGCGTATGAACGATGACAACCAGCGCAGCTTATCCGATCATACGAATCACCCGCCAGCCGGCATCCGCCGCGCGCGTAATAAGCGCATCAGCATCCGCACGCACCATCGACGCCAGGCGCGCCACCGCCGCCTTGCTCAGCGCCGGCTCAAGCCGCTCAAGCATCACCACCTCAACTGCAGCAAGCTGGCGCACGAGGAGTTCAAATGCTTCGCGGTTGAAGTATTCGACGCCCTGCCATTCATGCGCGCCGACATGTCGGCGCACCTGCGCATCCGCCAACAGGCCGGCTGCCATAGCCGCCAACCGCTCCTCCCGTTCACCTTCGTCGATCGCAGGCATCTCCCGACGCACGAAGCGCCGCAGTGCCGCAGCGCGCTCGACCGCCAGCGCATGCGCCGGCAGGAGCAGCCCGGCATGCGCAAGCAGCACACGCAGCGCAGATTCGGCATACATACTCTCCCCGGCGTCCAGGCCGAGCCCGGCGCAGGCGTCGCGGAAAACGCGCCGCAGATCCCATTCGTCCAGGCGTGCCTCAGCGCGCTCCAGGCGCCGCAACAGTGCCCAGACCAGCACCGGCAGCCAGCTCTGCACACTGTCGTCGAGCAGGCGACCGACAGTCGAACTCCGGCGGCGAGCGTCAAAGGTCTCCAGCTGCATCAGCGTCGCCACATCCTCGCGCACTTGATACGCCGCGGTCTCGACTTCAGCGACACCGGCCTCCTGCAGCAGCGGGCGCACGCGCACCGTGAGCGCATCGAGCAGCGACGCATCGACAACGGCGGCACGGCTGCGGCGCAGCGATTGCAGGCGCAGGCGCGAATTCAGCAGCCAGCGCAGCGTATCGGCGTTCAACACCACACGGCTGGCCTCACGCACACGCTCGTGCTCATACTCGTGCAACAGCTCATCAATATCAGCGGTGCCGCGGCCCCCCAGCTCGCCGTGCAGGCGTGCCAGCCGGCCATCGCCGTCAAAAACCTCGCGCACATCGACGAAAACATGGCTCTGATAAGCGCTAAGCTCGACGTACAAGCCGTGCTCACAGATTTCGCTGCTGCGCCGCAGAAATTCAAGGCCGCTGACATGATCGCGGAAACGCAGGAAATGCCGGTCATCCGCGTGCAGGCTCAGTGCCTCACTCAGCGTCGTCGACTGCATGCCGACGCCCTTGACAAGGAAAGCCACCGAATTGCGCACATACCCGCGCGTATGCGCAAGCTTGTTGTGCACCAGCACCAGTGCGCACTCGTCACCGCTGCGGTTCGAATACGCGAATACGTTTTCATCAGTGTCGCCATCCGCGTGCTGAAAATCGTAGAGGCGGAAATCCTCGACCTCGGCGAACACATGGCGCCGATGCAGCAGCGGAAAAATCACGCGCGCATGGTGGTCGATGAGGCCCTGATTAGGCGTCTCGTGCAGCTTCGGTCGGCGGAATTCCATGCCGTACTTCTCGACGTAGCCCTCCATCTGGCCATGGCCGAACATCGGCAGGCCCGGCAGCGTGCTCAGCAGCACCGCAATGCCGAAATACTTGTCGTCTTTCCCGAACTGTTCCACAGCCGACTTTTCGTCCGGGTTGTTCATGAAGTTGACGTAACGCTTCAAAATCTGCGGGTCGAACTCGAGCGTCTCACGGATTAGATAGCGGTATTTGGCGTTGTCCTCGTCACGCAGCATGTGCATAAAAGCGCTGTTATAGACGCGATGCATGCCCAGCGTACGCACGAAGTAGCCTTCGAGCATCCAGAATGCCTCGGCGAGCAGCAGCGTGTCCGGCGCCTCGACTGCGGCGCGGTCGACCACTTCACGCCAGAATTCCTGCGGCATCCAGCGATCAAATTCCTCACGGCTCATACCCATGCCGGCGCGCGAGGGAATGCCATCGCCGCTGCCCGGCTGCGGAAACCACAGGCGCTGCACGTGACGCTTCGCCAGCGTCATCGCCGCATCAAAACGCACAATGGGAAACTGCCGGCAGACCTGCAAAATGGTCTGAATCACCGCCTCGCGCACATCGGCCTTCAAATAATTCAGCTGCGCGGTGTCGTTCCACGGCATGCTGGTGCCGTCGTTGCCGTGATAAATGTACTTGACCTCGCCCGTGCGGCGATCGAGGCGCTTAAAGACGACGGCGGCGTCTGCGCGCGTGTAGTAATGATCCTCGAGAAATACGCCGACGCCCGGGTCCTCACTCAGATCGGGCCCATTGAAGGTATAGCCGGGATACGGCGGATGGTCGAGCGACAGAAAGCGCTCAGGATGGTGAATCACCCAGGTGGAGTCGATACCGAAGTGGTTCGGCACCATGTCGCTGCCCATACGGATGCCGCGCCGCCAGGCGCGTTCGCGCAAATTCTGCATGGCGCTCTCGCCGCCGAGATCTTCGGCGACGCAGTAATCCATGAGCGAATAAGCCGAGGCTACGGCGTCTTCGGCGCCCATCATCTGCTTGATGCGGCGCGAGGCGCGGCTGCGCTCCCACACGCCGATCAGCCAGATGCCGGTAACGCCCCAGCTGCGCAGCTTGTCGAGCTCTTCGTCGGGCAGCTGATCGAGCCGAGAGATATCGCGGCCGTACTGCGCCGAAAGCTGCGCCAGCCACACGTAAATATTCTTGGCGATGAGCACCAGACGCGGCATCCACGCACGATCCTGGGTGTACGCCTCATATTCGGGATCATGCCGCGAAGTGTCGTCGCCATAAACGCCGCCGCCGGCGCGCACCGTCGAGCGAATATCAGATGCGCTAAATTCCGGCGCACCAAAGCCGCCGAAGCCGCCGAAGCCGCCGCCAAAATACGCCGCCAGCGAGCGCGCCTCTTCCTGAATGAAATCGCGCCCGGTGCGCGCACGCACCAAATAGCGCTTCAACCCAGGCACGCCGCTCATAAAACGGGTTTCGATGTAGCGCAGCTGATCAAGCAGCGAATCCGGATGCGCCAGCGCCGGCGCACGCAGCACCGCAATCAGATTCTGCCCTTCCAAAAACGGCGGCCGCGCCTCAAAATACACCGCCAGCCCCGCAATCGCGCGCTGATACGCCGTGCGCTCCTGCAGCGAACGATCGGCAAAAAATTCGTCATACCTTGCAAAAGCCGGATTGGCATTCGCCAGCCACAACAGCAGCATCTCCTCGAGCAGCACTTCACGGTTCGGCGCTTCATCCGTGCGGCTGTTCATATACTCCCGCACCGTCTGCCGCCCACGATACACGTCGACCGTCGGAAATTCCTCGACGAAGCGCTCCAGCATCGCATCCACGGCTTCCACACCCAGGCCGGTGTTCAGCGCCGCCAGCGCATGCGCCATCGCATCCGGATCGACCGTGCGGCGATACTCCGCCACCAGCATGTGGCTCACCTCGTCGATCAGGCCCATCGCATTGATCTCGCTGGCAGATGCGTGGCGCCCGGTTTCGTTCATGCGCTGCGCAAACACGCGCGCCGCGTAAAAATCAGCGATGACGACATTGCCGGTCAGCGTAAAAAGGGCGTCGTCGAAGTGGTAGCGATCGCGGGAGATGCGCGAGACGTGAAATTCCATGGGTGTGTGAATTTTACGCGGAATGCGCGCAGATTAACCGGTTTTGAACAGCGGCAACCACTCCGGCCGCCATAGTCGACAAAACCATCAACGCATCGGCGGTCATCCGGCGTCTTCTTCACAGACTCGAATCACACACTCGATTCGCGCACGACCAGCTCGACCGGCAGCATGATGTGCTTCGGAACAGCGGCGCCATCGCTGTGCAGCAGTTCGAGAAAAAGCTCCGCTGCGCGACGCCCCTTTTCGACGGCCGGCTGACGAACAGTGGTGAGCGCCGGCTGCATCAAATGGCTGGCGGGCAGGTCGTCAAAGCCGACCACGGCGAGGTCCTTCGGCACAGCCACGCCGTGCGAACGCGCCGCCTCAATCAACCCCCACGCCATGGCGTCGCCCAGCACAGCCGCCGCGGTCGGCATCGGTGACAGAGCGCGCAACTGCTCGAACACGTGCCGGCCGCCTTCCACCGACGGCTCACATTCCAGCACGCAGATGCCCGGAGAGCGCAGCGACAAGCCGTGTTCGGCCAGCGCGGCGGCGTAGCCCTGCATGCGCTGCCGCAATATGCCGTGATATTCCTCAAAGCAAGCTACGTGCGAATCCATTGAAATAATCGAAATACGGCGATGCCCAAGGTCGAGCAAATGCTTCATCGCCATACACGCACCTGCACAGTCGTCGACGTTGACGGAAGCGACGTGCGCCGGTGCGTCGGTGTCGACCATTACAAATGGAATGCGGCGCTGCGTCAGGGCTTTGACGACAGGATCGTCATATTCCAGCCCAATGACGAGGCAGCCATCCACCAGCGCGGCATACGTGGCATCAACGAGTGAGCCGCGCATCGGGGGAATCAGCATGAGCGAAAATCCGCCGCATTTACAGACCTCGCCCACCCCGCGCATCAGTTCAGCAAAGAACGGATTGCGCATCACCTCAGGGATGTCCTGCGGCACGATCAGGCCGATAGCGTTGGTGCGACGTGTATTGAGGCTGCGCGCAATGGGGTTTGGCGTGTACCCCATCCGGCGCGCGACGGCGAGAATATGCTCAGCTGTCTGCTTCGACAGCCGGCCCGGCATGTTGAACGCGAAGGACACGGCGGTCTTCGAAACACGCGCTTCCAGCGCGATGTCGGAAATAGTGACTCGCCCATTTCCTGAACGCCCACGCTGGCGTTCAGACGATGCGGCACCATCAGCACACACAATGTCTGCCGGCTCTCTGGAGATGCCCTTCCTGATTTCAATTCCGTCTGTCCCGCTCATGCCTTCTCTTTTTCTCCTTTTTGTCAAATTTGTCAAATTTGTCAAATTTATATTATTTATCGCACAGTTTTGCGCGATATTGTTACATAAAGACCGTTATGTCGCGACAAGATGCAAGCATTGTAGGAGGGAGAAGAAAGAATGACAAGTGGACCGTTTTAGGAAACTGGTATCGGCAACGACAGCGACTACGGCGCCGACAGCGGCAGCGGCCACGGATTCGGCGGCAGCGACGGTGTAGGGTCGTCCTGTGGAGCTGGCGCCACCGCCGTCGCCGGCAGCGGGCGCGGGGCAACAGTGCGAGTCTCCGGCGGCAACTGCGGCGGCAAAAACAACGGCGCAGACGGCACATCACTCCCACTGCGCCGGACGCCCATCGCGGTCGGCTCAGACGGCACAGGCGACGTACTTGTGATCGCCCGACCATCCACCACGATGACCACCGCAGTTCCATGCATCCACTCCGGCGGCAGCGTCGGCGCATACGGCGTCGCTGCGATCAACGGCAGCGGCTGCGGCGCCCCCCCAATCGATGCGACGATGTCGGCCGACGATGGAATGGGTGCAATAAGGGTCGGCCGAACAATCGGCCACGCACCGATGCGGCTGCTGATCGCCACCAGGCCGACAATACCCAGCGCACAACAAACCACCGCAAACACTGCCAGCATAAAGAAGATCCAGCCATCAGGCCGCCGCGCACGAGCGCTGCGCGAAACGCGCTTATGCTGATGCACAGGACGTGAGGCGCGCGGCGCAGCCACTACTCGCTGACGCTCGCGGCGTTCCTCAGCCATGGCTTCGGCGGTCGAAACCGCCGCGCGAAATCGCCGCGCAAAATCGCCCGCCGTCTCGTGCCGCCGATGCGGATGCTTTTCAAGCGCGCGCAGGACCACGTCACCGACGCGGCGCGGCACATCCGGGTTCAGGTCTGAAATATGCTGCGCCATCGACTCGATGTGCTTGCGCGCAATTGAAATTTCGTTCGTGCCCTCAAAGGGATGCCGCCCAGTCAACGCCAGATACGCCGTCACTCCCAGAGAATACACATCGGTGGCACGCGTCAGCTCGAGACGGCCTTCAACCTGCTCAGGCGACATGTAATACACCGAACCAACGCGCGCGTGCGTTGCCGTAAAGGCCGTCACATCGGCGGATTTGGCGACGCCGAAATCCGTCAACAACGCCCGCCCAGTGCTGCGGCGGATCAAAATGTTGCTGGGCTTCACATCGCGATGCACGATGCCCCGGTCATGCGCGTAGTCGAGCGCCCGCGCCACATCGCTCAGCAACGGCGCCAGTTCACGTGGCGACAACACCCCAGACTGCGTTACCCAGCGGTCGAGCGACATCCCCTCGACATACTCCATCACCAGATAGGGTGGATTACAGCGCAAATCCGCCCCAAAAAGCCGCACAATGTTGGGGTGATCCAGCTCCTCCAACAGGCGAATTTCGTTCTGAAAACGGATCAACGCATTTCGATCCGCCGCCAGATGGATCGCCAGCACTTTGAGCGCCACCGTGCTGCCATCCGGCGCGACGGCGCGATACACGGTGGACATGCCACCGCGCCCGAGTTCCACACGGCTGGTATATGCATCAAAACTGGACATTCCTGCGTCTCACAGAGTGTACTCCAAGATTACGCAAAGAATACACTTAGAAATTGGAGGGTTCAGATTTCGGATTGACGGCGATTCGCGGTCTACGGATTCGAACCAGCCATTGCCATGAAAACGCAAAAACGCAAGAAAATCTGGAATCTGAACTGTAAAATCCCCTCGTGCCTCCAGAATTTATACCCTCCTCCGCCATGGTCATCGTGGCGCACCCAGATGACATCGAGTTCGGCTGCGCAGGAACGTGCGCAAAATGGACGCGCGCCGGCGCCCGCGTCGTCTATGTCATCGCCACCAGCGGCAACGGTGGCACGCACGACCCTCAGTACACCCGCGAAACGATCGCGCAGTTGCGCGAGCAGGAACAAACTGCGGCCGCCGCGCTCTGCGGCGTGCATGAGATCGAGTATCTGCGCGAAAATGACGGCGAAGTCATGCCCACACTCGATCTGCGCCGCAAATTCGTCGCCATGATCCGCAAACACAAGCCCGAAATCGTCATCACCATGGACCCGACCGTGATGTTCAGCGGCGACGGCTATATCAATCACCCGGATCACCGCGCCGTCGCCGTCACCGCCATGGACGCCATCGCTCCCGTCGCCGGCATGCCGCTCATGTACCCCGAACTCGGCCCGGCCCACAAGGTGCGCGAAGTCTGGATTCAGTGGACGCCCAACCCGGACACATGGATCGACATCAGCGAAACCATCGACGTCAAGGCCGAAGCGCTGCGCTGCCACAAGAGCCAGGTCAGCGACGACACCGTGGCGATGGTGCGCAGCTGGGCGCTCGAAGCCGGCCGCGGCCTGACGCCCGCCGAGGCGTTCAAAGTGATGCTGCTGGAGAAAAGGACGACGGGCAGCTGATTGCGGACGACCGTCAGTGAGCGGCGGTCTTCGTCAATCCCAGACACGCCACCGCCCCCGCCGAAATCGGCTGGCCGTGCGTGAACCGGTCGGCCGGCAGTGGGCTGCGGCCTACGCGCATCTGCACATTCTTCGGCTGTGCATCGCCGCCAGCCATCCGGGAAATAGCGCAAATATTCCCGCGCGACGCGACACGGCCCAAGGCGCTGCTCGATTCGATCAATCATCGCCGCATCGAACCCCTGAAACCAGGCATGTCGTTCGTGCGCGCCGTACGGCACGGTAATCAGCAGGCGGCCACCCGGCCGCAGGATGCGCCGGAATTCGTCAATCGCGTCGAGGTAGCTCTCCGGCGCGCGCTCGTGCATCGCCGCATTCAGATATGCCGAAGTCATGCGCAGACGCTGACTCATCTATTATCCGAAGCACACAAGGGCCGGCGCCCCGTCCACCGCCAGCACAGAGCCAGCAAGATATCGATGAGCACCAATGCTCGCGTGCCCAGACACACCGTGTTTTTAAAAATACTGAGCGACTACGTACGCCAGCTTGCAGAACTATACTTCCTCTCGCCGGTGCTTCTCCGGCAGGAGTTAAATTTATGGCATTTTCGCAACTCGCCCGTCATGGCGCGCGCGCGCTGATCACCGCCGTCCTCGCCTCTTCATCCCTCGCCGTCACCTTCAGCACGTCAGCTGCACCGGCCCTCGCCAACACATCGTGGGTGGAAAGCTGGGCCTGCCCGACCTCCATCACAATTTATGCCGTTGAAGATGACCCAGCGCTGGCTGCGCCGCGCGTGGTCTTCGGCCCAGACAGCGCACACACGCGCGAAGCAAACCTCGTCGGTGAGGTCTCCGGCCCTTCCGTCCCCGGCGGCAAGGGGCGGCAGTTCATCTATTTCGCTGAAACCAGCCTCGTCGCCGGCGGCAAAGGCATCGTCACCGCCTTCGGCCAGCGCAACGAAAGCTACGGCAGCTTCGTCGTCGCAGCCAGCTGTGACCCGCTCGGCAGCGTCCGCGGCATCTCATTCGAAGACCTGAACGCCAACGGCGCACGCGACGCCGGCGAGCCGCTCATGGCCGGCGCATGGTGGAAACTCAGCGGCGGCGGCAACTGGAGCATCTGCGGCTACACCGGTGGCGACGCCACCTTCGGCCCGACCGTCAAGCCCGGCACTTACATCCTGCAGCCAATCGCCGCCCCCGGCTTCCGCGCCACCACCCAGGAGCGCAATGTGCTCGTCCGACGACTCGGCCAAGCTTCGCTCGGCAATGACCTCGGCTTCGTGCGTGATGCGAAAAGCACCGGCGACGCCTGCGGCCAGTACGATCCGAAGCCGACGCCACCCGCATCCGTCGCTCCACCCACCCCAAACATCCTCGGCGCGCTCAGCACCGCACCCAATACCTTTAATGCTTTCCTCACCGCAGTCGAAGCCGCAGGCCTGACCGACGCACTCAACGCCGCCGACATCACCATCTTCGCGCCGACCGACGCCGCCTTCGCCAAGCTGCCCAAGGCCACGCTCGATCGCCTGCTGGCAAATCCGGCGCAGCTCGCACGCATCCTGCGCAGCCACGTCGTCCCGCAGCGCCTCGCCACCGACGCCCTCGCCGGTGACCACTCGCTGCGCACGCTCGGCAGCTTTAGCCTGCGCGCACGCAGCAAGGCCGGCATCGTCAAAATCAACAACCTCGCCATCGTCGGCGCACCGCTCACCGCCGCCAACGGCACCATTTTCCCGATCGACACGGTGCTGTTCACAGCCGCAAAATAGCGTGGAAGGTAACTACTCAGGCCCAAATCAGTGTTTCGCGTTGGAAAAGTGGCTGGTCTGAGTAGTTACCACGGAAAAAATTCTGAGTCAGCCTTTCCACCAACACCTATTTGGCGCATGATTTTTCGAAACTCGAAATTTCGCGAACGCTCAAATTAAATATGACACACCTGTTGCCCGCGCTTGCCCTGAAAGAACAGCCCGGGTTACATGCCGCAGAAAAAGCCAAAGTCCGAGCATTTGGTTTGAGCCTTTGAGCACTCCCGGAACTTCTTCCGCGTATAATCCTCCCGCTCACTTGCCCGTGTGATGCGGTCTGCCAGTTCGGCTTCGCATGCACAAAGAGGTCCCGCGACCTTGCTACAACCGTGAGTAGGAGTGCTCCGATGGGCGGTTGAAATGACGGGAGCGCGCAACGCTCTCATTCGGCGACCACTCAGCACCTTACATGTAAATTCCTCGACTTATCGTCGTTCGCCCTCATCGAAAACGTAATTACTCAGGCCTGCAATTTTTCAACGCGAACCAATGCGGCTCCTTCCCCTAAAGGGAGCTTCCCCTAAAGGGAGCTTCCCCTAAAGGGAGTAAGAAATAACATGATTTGCAGAAAATCTAGAACTGCGTAGTTATACGAAAACGGCAAATGACGAATCAGTCAGAATGAATTTCACAAAGAGCTGAGCAGTTGACCATTTGTATTCTGGAGAAGAACCATGGCAGAGAAATTCGAACTCGCAGCGCAACATCGCAACACAGTCGGCAGCGGCATCAAAGCCCTCCGCCGCAGCGGCAAGGTCCCCGGCGTGGTCTACGGCCACAACATCGCCTCTTCGAGCATTCAACTCGATACGCGTGATCTCGGCAACGTCCTCCGCAAGGTCGGCCGCAACTCACTCATCACCCTCGACATCGACGGCAGCCAGCGCATGGTCCTCCGGCGCGAAGTCCAGCGCGATCCAGTGACCCGCGCTCTTTTGCACATCGATTTCTATGAAGTTTCGATGACCGAGAAGATCACCGCCAGCGTGCGCATCCTGATCATCGGTGAGACCGTTTCGCCCGACCTCAAGAGCGGCGCCGGCGTGCTCCTGCAGGAGCGCAGCTCGATTGAAATCGAGTGTCTCCCCAGCGATCTGTTCGACACCATCACCATCGATGTCACCAAGTTCAAGATCGGCGATGTCGTCCGGCTTAAGGACCTGGCAATCCCGTCCGGCGTCACTGTGCTCGAATCCGCCGACGAGGAAATCGTCCGCATTCAGCGCTTCGTTGAAGCCAAGGTCGAGGAAGGCGGAGCCGAAAGCGCCGAAGTCGAAGTGATCGAGAAGGGCAAGAAGGAAGAGGAAGAGGCGTAGTGAGAAAAGAGTAAAGAGTAGAAAGTCAAAGTGGAAAGTGACATCTCACTTTTTTACCAACTCAGGCCTAAACCGATATTTTCCGCGAAACACGGTATTTCTTCTCTCTTCCGGAGTTCTCTCTTCCGGAGTTCTCTCTTCCGGAGTTCTCTCTTCCGGAGAATAAATAACGTGTTAGGCAATAGAAAATAGACCGGCCTGAGTTGGTACGTTTTTTTACTGTTTACTCTGTCTCTCCACTCTCTTACCGGACTCTTACCGGACTCTTACCGGATGGGGAGTGGCTAAACTCGACTACATGAACCCGCGATTCGCGAAATATCCTTGAGTTTAGTCACTCCCCCGGATGCCCCTTACCCCCGCACGCGGTAGACTGCATACGTGTTCGCGCACTGTCTACTCATGTCCATACGCAGCGTCACCCGCGTCACGGCGTTGCTGTTCTGCACAGCGCTTCTAAGCAGCTGCAGCTTCGTACGTGCCATCGTGCCGCTGCAATCGCCGCCACCCAGCCCCACCCCGCGCGGACAACAACCGCCTACATTCACTCCGCGGCCGACCGCCATCCCGCCTACACAGACGCCCATCCCGCTTCCGACCGCCACGCTCAACGGCCCCACCTTGCCCGAAGAGCCCAGCGCAACGCCGCCACCGGCGCCCACGGCCGACGCTGCCGCCCCTCTCGCACCTCCCGCCCTGCCCAAAGAGCCGGCGAACTCGCCGCCACCGCCGACTGTCACGCCGCTCCCTGCGCCCACCATCGACCTCACCGTCGTCTACGGCCCGCCACAGACGCCCAATACCCGCGCCACCAGCTTCGCCGTCGTGCAGACGATCACTGCGCTGGCCATGCCCGCAACATATCCGCCGACCGACACGCCGCGCCCACGCCGCACTCCCGTCATCATCGGCTCCGGCCCGCAAGATGCCCCAGTCACCGCACAACCCGGCGGCGTGCGCGTGCTCAACGCCTCACGCCAAGTCAGCCCTGGCGGACCAGCCGCGCTTTCCATCCGCACATCCCCCAACGCTGTCTGCGCGCTGCAAATCGCCCGCCCACGACCTGACGGCACCACTGTGCTCGAACCAATTGCCGGCAGCGCTCGCCTGAGCGCCGACCGCGACGGCGGCGCCGCCTGGATTTGGACAGTCGACGCCGACGAAGCCGCCGGCCCGATGAACCTCGTCATCGACTGCGGCACCGCAGGCACACAACAACTCACATTTACCGTACTGCATGCATCATGACACTTGATACACAACGCATTCGTGCGGACTTTCCGATCCTGAGTGAGACCGTGCACGGCCACCCAGTCACTTTCCTCGACAGCGCCGCCTCATCACAAAAGCCGTTGGCGGTGTTGCAAGCGATGGATGACGTATATCGCCATCGCTATGCCAACGTGCATCGCGGCGTGTATCTGTTCAGTGACGAAGCAACGCAGTGCTATGACGCCGCCCGTGCGAAGATCGCCGCCTTCTTCGGCGCGCGCGAAACAGAGGAAATCGTCTTCACGCGCAACGCCACCGAATCGCTGAACCTGCTCGCGTACTCTTACGCACGCGCGCTGCTGCAACCTGGCGACGAAATTGTCCTCACCGAGCTCGAACATCACGCCAATTTCGTGCCCTGGCTCGAAGCCGCCCGCACGCACGGGCTCGTGCTGAAATTTGCCCCGCTGACGAAAGACGGCCGCATCGACGAGGTACAGTTCGCGTCCCTGCTCGGCCCGCGCACCCGCCTGGTCAGCTTCGCACATGTCTCAAACGTGCTCGGCACCATCACCGATCCGCGGCCGCTCATCGAACGCGCGCACGCCGTCGGCGCAAAAGTCATCCTCGATGGCTGCCAGTCCGCACCGCATATGCCCGTCGACGTGCAGGCACTCGGCTGCGATTTTTACGTTTGCTCCGGCCACAAAATGCTCGGGCCAACCGGCATCGGCGTGCTGTACGGCAGGCGTGAGCTGCTCGAAGCCATGCCGCCATTCATGACTGGTGGCGACATGATCAGCCACGTCGGCTTCGACGGCGCACGCTGGGCTGACATACCGCTCAAGTTTGAAGCCGGCACGCCGGCATTTGTCGAAGCCATCGGCCTCGGCGCTGCCATCGATTACCTGCAGGCGCTCGGTATGCACAACGTGCGCGCCCACGAACGCGCACTCACCGCCTACGCGCTCGAACGACTCAGCACCGTGCGCGGGCTGCGACTCCTCGGCCCGCTCGATCCGGATGTGCACGGCGGCGTGGCCTCGTTCACGCTCGAACGGATCCACCCGCACGACCTCGCCTCGCTGCTCGACGAACAGGGCATCGCCGTGCGCGCCGGCCACCACTGCGCACAACCGCTGCATGCACGCCTCGGCATCACCGCCACCGCACGCGCCAGCTTCTATGTCTACACACTGCCCGAGGAAATCGACCGCCTCATCGACGGCATCGAATATGCACAGCGTGTGCTCAAGCGGTAACAGAAAAAGCAGAGAGCGCAGAAAGTCAGATGTAGAGAGTGAGCCTCCTTTACTCCTTTACTCCTTTACTCTCTCTGCTTCAGAGCGCATCCGCCGTTTGGAGCGAAATTTGCCCCAAACGGCGGCGGCTGTCACCTGGACCGGGACTGAGAGTCCGCAGCGTCGCGCCTTCGGCACTTTTTCCGCGGAACATGAGCGCCGGAGGCGCACTCCACCGCGGCAGGCCAGCAGCCAGCCCCGGAGGGGCGGTCGCTTCCCCAGCCCGGGGCGGAGCACCGGAGGTGCGCAAGCCCCAGGTGACGGCAACGGCGACGCGCTGTCAAATTTCGCCCCAAACGGCGGATGCGCCCCTGCTTCAGCGAATGGCTTAAGATTACGTCCGGCATCATTCGCCCGGAAGTACGTATGCAAGACCTCTATCGCGACAATCTCCTGGACCATTACGAGAACCCACGGCACAAAGGCGTGATCGCAGAGGCCGACTGCACCTGCGAACGCAACAGCCCGCTGTGCGGCGACCAGATCCGCGTCTTCGTAAAGCTCAGCGCCGACGGCACGACGATCGAAGACGTCAGCTTCGACGGCGACGGTTGCATCATCAGCCAGGCCGCCGCATCGATGCTGCTTGAGGAAGTGCCCGGCCGCCCACTCATCGAAATCGAGAATATGCCGCCACAACACGTGCTCGACCTCATCGGCGCGCCGCTGACCGCCCAACGCGTGAAATGTGCACTCCTCGGCCTGCAGACGCTCAAAGACGCCATCCGCGAATGGCGCGCAAAGACGCCCACACATTAAACGCTCAAGGCCATGCGTTACCTGGTTCTGTCCGACATTCATGCAAACCTGACCGCATTCCATGCGGTACTCAGCGACGCGGACGCGCGCAGGCTCCACCCCGACGACCTCTGGTGCCTCGGCGACGTCGTCGGCTATGGTCCCGATCCGAACGAGTGCGTCGAGCGTCTGCTTTCACTGCCCTGCTACACCTGCCTCGCCGGCAACCACGACTGGGCCGTGCTCGACAAACTCAACGTCGAGACGTTCAACGACAGCGCCATGGCCGCCATCCTGTGGACGCGGACGCAACTCACGCCGGACAATCTGCGCTTCCTCGACGCACAACCCAGCCGCAAGGAAATAGACGGCTGTCTGCTTGTGCATGGCAGCCCGCGCCACGATATCTGGGAATACATCAGCGATACGGAAATCGCCGCCGACAACTTTCCGCTGCTCACACAGCCCGTGTGCCTCGTCGGCCACACGCACGTGCCGATGATCTACGTCGAAGACGCCCGCACTCGTGCCGTGCGCGCCGTGCACCCGGAACACGATGTGCCGCTCACGCTCAAGCGCACCAATCGCTACATCATCAACCCCGGCTCCGTCGGCCAGCCGCGCGACGGCGACCCGCGCGCTGCCTACGGCCTCTACGACACCGACACCGCACAATGGACGACATACCGCGTTCCCTACAACGTGCGCGAAACGCAGATGCGCATGCACGCCGCCGGCCTGCCGCCCAAACTGGCGCTCCGGCTGGAATATGGACGGTGATCGCGTGACCCGCTCACCAAAAATCTCGTCTAAAAAAATTCGCCTTGACGCGCTGCTCGCCGCGCGCGGGCTCGCCCCCAGCCGCGACTGGGCACAACGGCTCGTCCGCGCCGGCGAAGTCCGCGTGAATGGCCAGGTCATCGATCAGCCAGCCCGCCTGCTCACCGATGCGCCGGACCTGCTCGTCACCGTCGATGCACCACCGAAATATGTCTCGCGCGGCGGCTTCAAAATCGAAGGCGCACTCGACGCATTCGCCATCAATCCGAACGGCTGCACCTGCGCCGACGTCGGCAGCAGCACCGGCGGCTTCACCGACTGCCTGCTGCAGCGCGGCGCCGCGCGCGTTTACGCACTCGACGTCGGCACAAATCAGCTGAACTGGAAACTTCGCAACGACCCGCGCGTCGTCGTCCAGGAAAAAGTCAACGTGCGCTATCTTGAGACGCTGCCCGAACCCATCGATCTCGCCGTCATCGACGTGTCTTTCATCTCGCTGGACTTGATTCTGCCGCGGGTGATCGGCTGGATGCGCCGCCGCGATGACGGCCGCGATGACGGCCGCGATGACGGCCGCGATGACGGCCGCGATGACGGCCGCGATAACGGCTATGGCATCGTCGCGCTGGTGAAGCCGCAGTTCGAAGCCGGCCGCGAAAAGGTCGGCAAAGGCGGCATCGTGCGCGACCCGGCCGTGCACGATGCCGTGCTCGAACGCATCGGCCGCGTCGCGCACCACCTGGGCTGGCCGGTGCACGCATGCATCGATTCACCCATCCTCGGCACAGACGGCAACAAAGAATTTCTCGTGTACCTGCTGCCGCGCGATCAGAACTCTGTCGGCACCGCTGCAGCACACAGCACCAGCTCCTGAGCCGCCTTCACGTTGCGCATCACCTTCGCCAAATTGCCGTTCAGCTTCAGCGTACTGGTGAGCAGCGCCTTGATGGGATCCACTTCGCGCCGAATCACCCGCGCCCAGCGCGGCCGCGTGCCCCAGATGCGAAATTCCGGCTGCGGCCCGTCTTCGTCCAGCTGCAGTATGCGCGCCGCGCGGCACTCGCCGTGCCACAAATCGACGTAGATGCGCACCGGCTGCGCAGCCACAGATACACCTGCGTCCGGCTCGACGATGAACCAGAAATCGCCCTCCCAGTTGCGCGCTGCCTCGCGATACGAGCGGCTCGAGTTAATTACGCTGTGCAGCGCATCGGTCCAGCTAGGGGTAGCGAAGGGATAATTCATTTCCAAGCCCAATGTGCAACGCAAAATGACAATTGTCAAACCAGCTGCTCTGGTCTAATAAACGCATGCGCATCGGACTCATCACCGGCGAATATCCTCCCATGCAGGGTGGCGTGGGAGATTTCACACGCGAGCTCGGGCGTGCGCTGTCCACGCTCGGACACGACGTGCACATCGTCACGCGCTTCGTCGCCGGCGCGCCGGCGCAGGAAACGCACAACAGCGTGCAGGTGCATCGCATCATCAGCGCATGGGGCTGGGACGTGCGCCGCCGCCTCGAAGCATTCGCACGCATGCATTCCATCGACGTGTTCGACCTGCAATATCAAGCCGCTGCTTATCAAATGCATCCGGCCATCAACCTGCTGCCGGCCGCGCTCAGCCGCCACATCCCCACGGTAGTGACCTTCCACGATCTGCGCGTGCCATATCTCTTTCCCAAGGCCGGCCCACTGCGCTGGAAAGCCATCGTTGCCATGGCAGCAGGCGCAGCAGCCAGCATCACCACCAATGACGAAGATCTCGAAGTGCTGCGCCGCGAAGGCGTGACGCGCGCGCATCTCGCACCGATCGGCAGCAACATCGCCCCGCACCCACTGCCGAACTTCGACCGCACCGCATGGCTACATGCGCACGGGCTCGACCCGCAGCAAATCATGATCGGCTATTTCGGCTTCATGAACGAGAGCAAAGGTGGCGAAACGCTCATGCGCGCGCTCGCGCTGCTGCGCAGCCGCGGCGTGCCCGCCAGCGTGCTGCACATCGGCGGCCGCACCGGCGACAGCGATCCCACCAACGCCGCCTACGCCGACAAGCTGCGCGCGCTCGCCGCCGAGCTCGACTGTGCAAACACGTGGCACGAAACCGGCTTCCTCGACGACGCCGCAGTGAGCGAAGGCTTCGCCGCCTGCACCGCCGTCGCCCTGCCCTATCGCGACGGCGCATCGTACCGCCGCGGCACGCTCATGGCAGCACTGGCGCACGGAACGGCCATCGTCACCACCGCGCCGCGCGTCTCCGTGCCCGCCTTCGTCGACGGCGCCAACATGCTGCTCACACCAGCTGATTCACCGACGGCGCTCGCCGATGCGCTGCAGCGCATTTTCGAAAACGCCGCGCTACGCGAGCAACTACAGCAGGGTGCGGCTCATCTCAGCTGCATGTTCGCCTGGGACGCCATCGCCGCACGCACCGTGGCCGTTTTCACCGAAGTCGCCCGCCCGTCACGGCTCCAAAGCTAACACCGCACGCGCACTTCCACACGCCCATGGAAGCCGAACGCGTTGCGGTACTCCGCTGCCGACGACGCCAGCGCCAGCTGCGGCACGCGCCGCGCCAGCCGCTCAATCGCCACCTGCAGCTCCAGTCGCGCCAGCGGCGCGCCCACACAAAAATGAATCCCCCCGCCGAAACTCACGTGCGGGTTTGCCTCCACCGGCCGCGTGATGTCGAATGTCTGTGCGTTCGCGAAGCGCTGCGGATCGCGATTTGCCGCGCCCAGCAGCACCGCGATCGTGTCACCCATCTTGAAGCGCCGGCCTTTGTACTCGAGATCATCTTCCAGCGCCCAGCGATGGAAATAGTGCAGCGGCGGATCCCAGCGCAGCATCTCTTCCACAGCGCTCTGCACCAGCCCTGGCGCCGCATCCGATGCCACCAGCTTCGCCCACTGATCCGGATGCGTCAGCAGCGCAGACATGCCGTTGCCGATCACGTTCACCGTCGCCTCATGCCCAGCGTTCAACAGCAGAATGCAGGATGAAATCAGTTCGTCTTCCGTCAGCTTGTCGCCGGCTTCTTCCGCATCGATCAAAATTGAAATCAAGTCGTTCGCCGGCGCCCTGCGCCGCACAGCCACGAGCGTGCGCAGATACGCTACAAATTCCTGCGTCGCCTGCACAGCCTCAAGCTCCTGCTCACGCGTGTGCCCGAGCATGTACATCTGTACCATCTTGTGCGACCAGCTCAGCAGCCAGTCTTTCATCTCAACCGGCACACCCAGCAGCTGCGCGATCGCGATCACCGGCAGCGGCGTAGCGTACGCCGTCAGCAGATCGACCTCGCCCGCCTGCTGCATCTCATCGATCAACGCATCGCACAGTGCAGCCAGCTTCGGCCGCATCGTTTCGATCTGCCGCGACATGAACGACTTCTGTACCAAGTTGCGCAGCCGCGTGTGATTCGGCGGCTCAAGCTGCAGCATCTGCAGATCGTCCACATCGTAAAACGGCCGCAGCTCTTCGCGCACCGGCGGCCAGCCCAGCTCCTCGCGCGGTTTCAAATGCGTCAGCTGCCGGCCAAAGCGCCGGTCGCGCAGCAACGCGCTCACGTCGTCGTGATTCACATACGCCCAAACATCAAAATTTTCCCAGTACGCCACAGGCGTGCACGCACGAATTTTTTCGTAGTACGGATACGGATTATTGTAAAAAACCGGGTCGCGCGGATCGAGCCGCAGATGTGTGCCGTCAAGTTCGAATTGCATGCATTTCTCCCCGCTTGTCTTTCCGCAACATTTTGCCAACTCGCGCGCCGGAGGAACAAAGAGTAGAGACTATGCACACTATTTACTCTCCGCTCCTAAGTTCCTGTCCATAAGTTTTGTCCGGCAGATTCGCCTCCCCTGCTTTGCGGGGGAGGCGAATCTGCCGCCAGAACTTTTGGCGACTCACTTAGCTACCCAGGCCAGCCAGTTTTCCAACGCAAAACACGCGATCCCTTCTCCTACAGGCCACTACAAAGGCCCTCGAGGGAAAGAATCGCGTGTTTCGGGAGAAATACTGATCTAGGCTTGAGTAATTACCTCTGCTCTTTACTCCGCTATACCTCGACTTCGTGGCCGGTCTTCGACGAACGATAAATGCCCTCGATGATCTTCAAGCCGACGATGCCGTGTTCCGCCGGCGAATCCGGCGTCTTGCTGTTCTTCACGCAGTCGACGAAATGATGCACCGCGATGCGATGGCCGTTTGTCGTCGTCGGCAGCTTCGGCACGATGGCGCTCGGCTGATCCGACACGTACTTGTAAATTGCTACGGTCTCACCGTTTGGCTCAGCCGTGTAAAAGTTTGCGCCGGCTTCGCTGCCGAACAGGCGCACGAAGAAGCCATCGGCCTTCGGCTCGCGATGGCTGGCCCACGAGCTTTCAAACTGCAGCACCGCACCACCTTCGAAACGCACAAAGCCCATGCCCGAATCCTCCACGTCAAAAGTGGGCAGATTCGCGTTTCGCGGAACTGTCTTCTGGCCGCGCATGCCGAACTCAGCGAACATCGAACCGCTCACGCTCACCGGCTTCGGGTAGCCCATCAGCCACAACGCCAAGTCGAGCACGTGCACACCAAGGTCGATCAGTGCACCACCGCCAGCCTTGGCCTTCTGCGTGAACCACGCACCGTGCGCAGGGATGAAGCCCTCGCGCATCCAGCCAGCCTTCGCCGCGTAGATCCGGCCAAAGTCGCCCGTGCGCAGCTGATCCTTCAGCCACATGATCTCCGGGCGATAGCGATGGTTGTAGCAAACCATCAGCGTGCGATTGGCCTTCTCCGCCGCTTCAGCGATGCGCGTAGCGCTGGCCACGTCGGTCGACAGCGGCTTCTCGCACAACACATGGATCCCGCGCTCCAGGCACTTCGTCGCCACCGGTTCGTGCAGAAAATTCGGCAGCGCGATACTGATCACGTCAATCTTCGTCTTCGTGATCATGTCGTCGAAGTTGTCGAAGCGACGATCCAGTGGAATGTTGAACCGATCGCCGCGCTCTTTCAATATTTGCGGATTCATGTCGCAGATGCCGACGATTTCAACATCCGGATGCGACTGATACCCTTCGACATGGTTCCAGCCCACGCCAACGCCAACGACTGCTGCTCGAATTTTCGATATGCTCATTGATGATTTTCCCTCTTCCCATCGCAAGACGCACTATTTATCTATTCACGAGCCAGAAGCCACGAGCCAGAAGCCAAAAGTGAAAGACGGGTAGCATGTTTTGCGGAGAAATGCTGATCTAAGGCTGAATAATTAGCGTTCTACAGTGCGCCGAGTGCGTCCACCAGCGCGTCGATCTCTTCCTTCGTGTTCGTCTCGGTGCAGCACAGCAGCATGTGCCCGGCAAGTTCGGCGTAGTCGGCGCCCAGGTCATAGCCGCCGATGATGTCGTGCTCCTCGAACAGGAACGCATTCACCTCGGCCACGGGACGCGGTACGCGCACCACAAATTCGTTGAAGAACGGGCGCTCGCTGCGCACTTCGTACCTGCGCAGTTTGGCGATGCGCTCCGCTGCGTAGTGCGCCTTCTGATAACACAGATTGCCGGCCTGCTGCAGGCCGCTGCGCCCCATCACACTCATATACACACACGCACACAGTGCCATCAAGCCCTGGTTGGTGCAGATGTTGCTCGTCGCCTTTTCACGGCGGATGTCCTGCTCGCGCGTCTTGAGCGTCAGCACATAACCACGCTCGCCACTGCGATCCACCGTCTGGCCAACAATGCGGCCGGGGATGCGGCGCATATATTCGCGCTTCGTGCAGAAAAAGCCGAGATATGGCCCGCCGAAACTGAGTGGAATGCCGAGCGGCTGCCCTTCGCCGACGACGATGTCGGCATCATATTCAGACGGTGGTGTCAGCACCGCAAGCGCTATCGGATTCACCGCAGTCACCAGCAGCCCACCCGCGGCATGCACGCGCGTCGCCAGTGCACGCAGATCGTCGGGACTTTCAAGCTCGCCGAAGAAATTCGGCATGCTCAGCGCCACACAGGCACATTCGACCAGCCCGCTCTGCGTCTCGGAAAGATCGTCGAACTCGACGATATCCAAATCTCCGAACTGCGTGTACGTGCGCAGCACCTGCCGGTAATGCGGATGCACATGGCGCGAAACCAGTGCCTTGCGCCGACCCGTCGTGTGCACCGCCATCAGCACACCTTCGGCAAAAGCAGTGGCACCGTCATAGTGCGAAGCTGTGCTGATCTCCATGCCGGTGAGCGCACCCATCATGCTCTGAAACTCGAAGATCGCCTGCAGCGTGCCCTGCGAAACCTCGGGCTGATACGGCGTATACGCCGTAAGAAATTCACCGCGGCGAATCATGTGATCCACCAGCGAAGGCACATAGTGGTTATATGCACCAGCACCAAGAAAACAGGCGTGATGACCAAGATCGGCATTCGTATCCGCCAGCGCACCCAGCTCCCACATAACTTCCATCTCAGTGAGCGGTGCCGGCAGATTCAGCTGTGGAAAACGAACACCCTCGGGGACCGCATGGAAGAGCTCCTCGATACGGCTCACACCGATCGCTTCCAGCATCACCTTGCGTTCCGCGTCCGTATGCGGAATGTAATTCATGCTTCCTCAGCGTCGAGCAGCGCTTGATACGTGGAGGCATCGAGCAGCGCGTCAAAATCGGCGGCCAGCGTCGGCCGAATGCGAATGATCCAGCCCTCACCGTACGGTTCGCGATTGATGCCGTCGGGCGCAGTCTCAAGCGTAGTATTCACGGCGACGACTTCGCCTGCCATCGGCATGTACACGTCCGACGCCGCCTTCACCGATTCCACCACACCGAAGCGCTCACCCACAGCGACCTTGTCGCCAACGCGCGGCAGCTCCACATACACCAGATCACCCATCGCCTGCTGTGCGTGATCGCTGATGCCGATGACAAATTCCTCGCCCGCAGGGCGAGCCCATTCATGCGTCTTCAGATAACGCGCATTCGCGTCGACCAGGCTTTTGCTCATAAATTCAGCTCGTCAGTTTGATGCTATGCGAAGGACATGATACCGCAGCCGGTGAAAACGCCGTTGACAGAACAGACAGGGGTGCACCCGCGGTTTGGGGCGAATTTCACGAAACGGCGGCGGCGGTCACCTGGACCGGGACCGACGGTCCGGGCTGGCTGCTGGCCTGCCGCGGTGGACCACACCGTTGGCGCGCATATTTTCCGTCCTCCGTCGAAAAAACGCCGAAGGCGCGATGCAGCTCCAGCCCAGACCCTCGGTCTGGGTGACGGCCCGCACTATTTCGGGTACTCTGCCTCAAACGGCGGATGCACTCCGACAGCACCCAAATTCCCCGGCTGCCACAAAAATAACCCAAAGAGGCTATGTCCCGCTTAAACCACTCGGCTAGAATCCGCCAAGCATGCGCATGGCTGCTGCTTGTAAGAGCAGCGACGCTTTTGAATTCGCTTTTTGACTTTTGCCTTTTTTGCCTTTTGTAGGGAATCACAGTATGTCCAATGTCACCGTCGCGGCTGAGCCCGCACTGCCCTCTTCTCCCGCGCGCATCGTCGCTCCAGCCAGCCGTCTGAGCGCATGGTGCGATCGCATCATCGAGATGGGCTGGCTGGCCGCCGCGATCGTCGTGCCGCTCTTCTTCGACATCTACTCCAGCCGCGTGTTCGAACCGGACAAGCTCACCACGCTGCGCTCAATCGCCCTCATCATGGTTCTGGCATGGCTGGTGAAATGGATTGAAGAACGCAAAAATCCAACGCGCGGCACGCGCCTGAATTTACGCACTCCGCTGGTGTTGCCGACTTTGCTGCTGGTGAGCGTTTACATCATCAGCTCGATCCTTTCAGTGGCGCCGCGCACCAGCCTGCTCGGCTCGTATCAGCGCTTGCAGGGCACCTACACGACGTTCAGTTACATCATCGTGTTCTTCATGGTGCTGCAGGGCCTGCGCACGCGCGCACAACTCGAACGGCTGCTTGCCGTCATCGTGCTCACGTCGTTCCCGATCGCCGTTTACGGCGGACTGCAGCGCATGAAAATCGACCCGCTGCCGTGGGGCGGGGATACGGTCGAGCGCGTCGCCAGCAACATGGGCAACTCGATCTTCGTCGCGGCATATCTGATCATGACGTTCTTCGTCACGGTTTATAAAATCGCCGAGTCGTTGTCCACAGTCTTCCGCGCAGCAAAGCCGCGCATGGCCGACATCGTGCGCGCCGGCGTTTACATCGTGATCGCGCTGGTCAACCTGATCGTCGTCGCAGTGCTGGCCGGCTCGCGCGGCCCGCAGCTGGGCTGGATGGCCGGCGTGTTCTTCATGCTGCTGCTCATGGCGCAGCTGCTCCGCCGCCGCCGCACACGCCTCATTCTCACCGCCGGCTCGATCCTGATCGGACTCGTCGGCCTCACATTCCTGATCTGGCTGAATTTCGACAAAACCAGCACAACCGCCGAATCACTGCGCAAAAACGTACCGCTGTTCGGACGCCTGTCGAGCGTGATGCAGACGACGGACGGCACGAACGTCGTGCGCGTGCTGATCTGGGAAGGCGCCGCACAGCTCGTGACACCGCACGAGCCGATCCAGAACCCAGACGGCTCGCCCGATCAGTGGAACGCCATCCGCCCACTCATCGGCTACGGCCCTGAATCGATGTACGTGGCCTACAACCGCTTCTACCCGCCAGCACTGGCGAACATCGAAGCGCGCAATGCCTCGCCCGACCGCAGCCACAACGAAACGTGGGACTCGCTGGTCATCACCGGCATCATCGGCTTCATCGCCTACATGCTCGTCTTTGGCAGCGTGCTGTATTACGGCTTCGCCTGGATCGGCCTGATCACCAATCGCTTCGAAGGTGCGCTGTTCGTGTTGCTCTGGATCCTCGGCGGTGGTTCCATCGGCGGATACTTCATCGCCACCGGCAATACAAAACTATTTGGCGTCGGCGTGGCCGGCGGCATCGCCCTCGGCCTGGCGCTCTTCCTCATCGTAAGTGCGCTGTTGAACTCACTACGCAAAGAGGATGAAACAGTACCTTCAAAGCTGCCGCTGCGCGACCAGATGCTGCTGATCGCGATCGTGTCGACGGTGGTCGCACACTTCGTCGAAATTCACACCGGCATCGCCATCGCCAGCACGCGCTCGCATTTCTGGATCCTGATCGGCATGATGGTCGTCGTCGGCGCCGGCTTCATGCAGACGCGCAGCGCCGCCGCAACAGAAGCAACTGCCGCCGCTCCCATCGCCACAACACCACTCGCCGCAACACCGCTCGCCACGACGAGCACACCGGCCGAAAATATCGGAACTCGCAAGAATCGCCGCGCAGCACAGGCCGCCGTCGCACGCCAGCAGCGCAAACAAACCACGCGCGGTTCTCTGCCATCATGGTTCCAACCA
Source organism: Anaerolineae bacterium (assembly GCA_947476335.1). Taxonomy (GTDB): domain Bacteria; phylum Chloroflexota; class Anaerolineae; order J036; family Brachytrichaceae; genus CANJQH01. The sequence continues at coordinate 31,282 of CANJQH010000034.1, forward strand.
GCCGCCGGCGCCGGCGTGCTGCTTGGCATGCTCCTCGGCGTGCTGACCTTTGACTTCACCAACAATATTTCGCGCTACACCAATCCCAGCGAACTCTTTCTGCGCGCGATGATCGAGCTGCCCGTGCAGGCCGGCGCGCGCAATGCAATCGCTCCCAGCATCGGCGTACTGCTGATGTTCCTGGCCACGCTCGGCCTCGGCGTTGCCATCTTCGTCTCCGAAATGCACGTGCAGGGAACGCTGAACGACAACACCGAAAACGTGTGGCCCGCCGCCGGACTCATCGCAGCGATCGGACTCTTCACCTGGGTCGCCTTCGGCACTTTCATCGCCGGACGACTCGTGGCGTTCATCTCCAGCGGTCAGAATTCCGTCGACAATATCCTGAATATCGCCGAACAGCTCGCCGCCTTCCCAGCCTACGTCTACGTCATGATCGGCATGCTGATCCTGGCGGGCGCACAAATGCTGCGCAGCGAAGACGGCATTCAGCCGACGCGCGGACTGGCCAACGCCGCCAGCCTGCTCGTCGGGCTGATCGGCCTGCCCATCGTCTTTGTCGCCATCACCACAAGCAACCTGCAGCCTGTGCAAGCCGACATCGTCTATAAGCAGGCCAGCCCATGGGACCAGCAGGGATCGCGCCTGCTCAGCAACACCGGCCTGCCCGTACAGGGCTGGGACCTGGCGATCGAACACCATCGGCGCGCCATTCAGCTGGCGCCGAACGAAGACTACTACTACCTGTGGCTCGGCCGGGCGCTGCTCGAAAAAGCCCGCAGCCACCCCAAACCCGAGATGCCCTCCGACAAGATCGCAGAAAATGACTCGTTCACCAAAGTCATCGACGACGGCCCACAGAACTGGAATCGCCCCAGCGGCATGAATTCACTGCCGTCCGCAGGCATGGGCCAGCAGGACCTGCTGAACGCCGCAAAGATCATTCTCGAAGAGGCGCGCAGCATCAACCCGCTCAACACCGATCACTCCGCCAACCTGGCGCGCATGTGGCTGCAAACGGTGTCGGTCGTGCAGGATGCAAACGAAAAGCAACGCCGCTACCAGAACTCGATGCGCGAATACGCAGCCGCAACAAATCTGAGCCCGCACAGCGCACAGCTGTGGAACGAATGGGCCAACCTCTACATCCAGCGCGGCGAATACGCAGAGGCACAAACCCGCCTCGATCGCTCGCTCGAAATGGATAAGAAGTTCGACAATACGCGCTTGCTGCGCGCGAACATCTTCCTTGCCCAGGCCGATCCGCTCAACCGCCGCCGCATCGAAGCGCAACAGATCATCGCCACAACGCCGCCGACCGACACCCAGCGCATCGACGCAGCCAAGGCGACTATCGCCGAAGTCGAGCCGAAATGGCGCGATTTCACCACCAAGGCGCTGCCCGAACTCGAGGCTGCCTATGAGCTCAACCCAGGCAACGCTCAAGTCATCGGCCAGTTAATGGTGACAAATCAGCAACTCGGCAACACCAAGAATGCAGTCAAATACGGCGAAACGCTCACACAGCTGAACGCCAACGACTGGCAAGCGTGGCGAAACCTGGCGCTGCTCTACAAGGAAGCCGCAGATCCGGCAAAGGCGGTTCAGGCGGCGCAGCGCGCACTGCAGATCGCGCCGCAGGATCAGCAGCCCGGCCTGCAGCAGCTGCTGACTCAAATCGGCGGCTGACGGCCCATCAGCCGGCGAATTCCCCTGCTCACTTCAGGCGGAACTCGCCGGCCGATTTCGACAATCTATGACTCCTACTATGGACGCAACGGTCATCCTCCTCTTTTTCGGCGCACTTGTGCTTTCGATCGGGCTCACACCGATCAGCAAGTGGCTGGCGCGGCGCTTTGGCGTCATGGCCATACCGCGCTCGCGCGACGTGCACAGCCACCCCGTGCCGCGCATGGGCGGCACCGCGATCTTTCTCGCTGTGCTGATGATGGCCGTGCTGTTGCGCACGCGGGCCGAATTCCTGCAGATGGCTGCGCTGCTCGCCGGCGCCGCGATGATGTCGTTCCTCGGCCTCGTCGATGATCGCTTTCAGCTCAATGCCTATATCAAGCTGGTGGTGCAGCTCGTAGCCGGCATGTTCGCCTGGTACTTCGGTATCCGCATCCAGCTCTTCCAGTCAGCTCCACTCGATGCCGCAGTAACGATCCTGTGGCTCGTCGGCATCACCAACGCCATGAACTTCCTGGACAACATGGACGGCCTGCTGGCAGGTATCAGCGCCGTAGCGTCGGCGTTCTTCCTGGTGCTCGCCGTGCTGAACGGACAAATCCTCGTCGGCCTGCTCAGCGCCGCCGTGCTCGGCGCCTGCGCAGGCTTCCTGTTCTGGAATCTCAATCCAGCCAGCGTGTTCATGGGCGATTCGGGCAGCATGTTCCTCGGCTTTCTGCTCGCTTGCATCGCCATCAAACTACGCTTCATCGGACAAGCCACCAGCGTGTCATGGCTGACCCCGGTGATCGTCCTGTCTCTGCCCCTCTTCGACGTGACAATGGTCAGCATCTCGCGGCTGCGGCGCGGCAAAAACCCGCTCACAACACCCGGGCGCGATCACGTCTCGCATCGCATCACCAACAATGGCTACTCGAAGCGCGAAGCCGTTTTGATTCTCTATCTCGTCTGCGGCGCACTTGGCGTCACCGCAGTCATCGCCTCCGCGTCAGACGTGTGGGCAAATATCTTGATCGCCGCAGCGCTATTGTGCGTTGCTGCATTTTTCTTGTGGTTGATGGAGTTCGGACCATGGAAGCTAAAACGAATCGATTGGGAAGCGAGCCCGAAGGCGTCGTCCGTTCCCTCCTCCGCGGAGACCAGCGCGTAGGCGTCATCGGCCTTGGCTACGTCGGGCTGCCGCTCGCCGTCTCATTCGCCCGCGCCGGCCTCGATGTGCTCGGCATCGACGTCGATGCAGGCAAAATCGCCAGCCTGAACGAAGGCGTCAGCTACATCCTCGACGTGTCGAGCGAGGACCTGGCCGCACTGACGAAGACAAAGCAACTGCGCGCCTCCACAGACTACGCCGGCCTCGCTGAAGTAGACGCTATGTTCATCTGCGTGCCGACGCCGTTCGACGCCATGCGCGCGCCGGACCTTTCCTACATCATCGCCGCCGCCGAAAGCATCGCGCCGCACCTGAAGCACAGCCAGATGGTCGTGCTGCAAAGCACCACTTTTCCAGGCACTACGCAGGAAATTGTGCAGCCCATCCTCGAACGCGGCGGGCTTATCGCCGGCCGCGACTACGACCTGGCGTTTTCGCCGGAACGCATCGACCCGGGCCGCAGCGACTGGACCGTCACGAATACGCCCAAGGTCGTCGGCGGCATCGACGCCGGTGCAACAAACCGCGCATCGGAGCTGCTGCAGCGCATCGGTGCCCCTGTCGTACGCGTCTCATCGCCGCGCGCCGCGGAAATGACGAAGCTGCTGGAAAATATCTTCCGCTCCGTAAACATCGCGCTCGTCAACGAAATGGCGCTGCTGTGCGAGCGCATGGATATCGATATCTGGGAAGTCATCGGTGCAGCGAAAACCAAACCGTATGGCTTCATGCCCTTCACCCCCAGCGCCGGCGTCGGCGGGCACTGCATCGGCGTCGATCCGTACTATCTGTCGTGGAAAGCGCGCGAATTTGACTTCTACACGAAGTTCATCGAACTTGCCGCCGAAGTCAATCAGTCGATGCCGTTCCACGTCATCGAACTCGTGTCGCGCGCACTGAGCGAACAGCATATCTCCGTCAAGGATGCGAACGTGCTCGTGCTCGGCGTCGCCTTCAAACGCGATGTCGACGACGCGCGCAATTCACCGGCCGAACGCGTGATGGAGCTGCTGCTGCGCCAGGGCGCGCGCGTGCAATACCACGATCCATTCGTCACGCGCTTCCGTATCGGCGGCGACGTCTTCCAACGCGAACCGCGCGAGTTTCTCTCACAGCCGCTCAGCGAAGCGCTGCTGGCGAAAATGGACTGCGTAGTCATCATCACAGGCCACCGCACCCTCGACTACAACCAAATCGTAGCCTCGAGCCGCACCGTGGTGGATACGTGCAACGCCACTGAATTCGTGCGCAAGAATCGCGAAAAAATTACGCGCCTCGGCGCTGGCTAAATCAGCAAAAAAAATGGGCGGTACAGGGCTCGAACCTGTGACCTTCTGTGTGTAAGACAGATGCTCTAACCGACTGAGCTAACCGCCCGAATGCGTTGGATTGTACCCTGTTGAAGGCGCCCCCGCAACGGGGGTGCATCCGCAGTTTGGCGTGAATTTCACGAAACGGCGGCGGCGGTCACCTGCACCGGAACCGAGGGTCCGCACAGGGGCAGCGTCTTTTCCGCGGAACATGAGCGCCGGAGGCGCGGTCCACCGCGGCAGGCCAGCAGCCAGCCCCGCAGGGGCGACGCTGCCCCAGCCCGGGGCGGAGCACCGGAGGTGCGCAAGCCCCGGGGGGGGTGACGGCGGCGCAGCGATGCGCTGTCAACGTTTGCCCCAACCGACAAACGGCGGCGGCGGTCACCTGGACCCGGACCGAGGGTCCGCACAGGGGCAGCGTCTTTTCCGCGGAACATGAGCGCCGGAGGCGCGGTCCACCGCGGCAGCCCAGCAGCCAGCCCCGCAGGGGCGACGCTGCCCCAGCCCGGGGCG
>CANJQH010000035.1 GCA_947476335.1 Anaerolineae bacterium
CCTCCGGCGCTTTTTCGATGGACCATGAGCGCCAACGGCGCGGTCCACCGCGGCAGGCCCGTGCTCAGCCCCGGAGGGGCGGTCGCTTCCCCAGCCCGGGGCGAAGCACCGAAGGTGCGCAAACTCCGGGTGACGGCGGCGCCGCGATGCGCGCGAGTAGGCTGCGCCGACGGCACATCCGCGCAAATGTGCGCGTTAGTATTGTGCGCATGCCCGCTCGCTTCTCACTCGCACTCGCACTCGCCCTCGGCGCAGTCGTAGTCGCAGCCACAGCCACAGCCGCATTCGCACCCGCTCCCACGCTCGTGCGCGCACAGTCCGCGCCGGCCTTCGAGGTCGCCGACTGCGCCGCACTCCTCGTGCCGGAGACCGACAATCCGCTCAATGCACTGCTGCCCGCACCCGACGAGCACATGCGCTGTGGCTATGTGAGCGTGCCGGAATCGCACGCCAGCGCCGACGGGCGAACGCTGCGCCTCGCCGTGGTCGTGCTCGAAGCGACCGGTGACGCACGCAAAGCCGATCCGCTCTTCATGCTCCAGGGCGGCCCCGGTGGCGGCACAATCGACACATATCAAATATTGATGCGCAATCAGACCATCCGCGCACAGCACGACATCGTGCTCTTTGATCAGCGCGGCACCGGCAAATCGCAGCCTGCACTGAAATGTCACGAATCCTACGACGCCGCCGTGCGCAACGCAGAGATACGCCTGTCCCCCGAAGAAGAACAGCGCATCTATGAAACTGCCGTCGCGCAATGCCACACACGCCTCATCGAGGAGGGCATACGCCTCAATGCATTCAACTCGTTCGAAAACGCGCGCGACATCGACGACGTGCGCATCGCACTCGGCTACGAAAAAATTAATTTGTACGGCGTCTCGTACGGCACGCAGCTCGCACAGCATGCCATGCGCGAAATTCCCGCAGCGCTGCGCAGCGTCATCCTCGACGGCGTCGTCCGCCTGCCCGGTAGTTTCGTCATCGATGCCGCCCACAGCGAAAATCGCGCCGTCACCGAGTTCTTCTCCGCCTGCGCTGCCGACGCCACCTGCGCCCGCGATTACCCCCATCTCGAACAGACCTTCTATGACCTCGTCACACAGCTCGATCAAAGACCGCTGCGCATGCGCGTCGACGACCCGAACACCGGGAACACTCACAGCATGTTCCTCGATGGCCTGACGCTGCAGGGCATGCTCTTCCAATCGCTCTATTCGTCGGAAATCATCCCGCTGCTGCCGCGCATGATCTACGACCTGCAGGCCGGCAACACCGGGCTGGCCGGTAATGTCGCCAGCCTGTTCGCATTCGACGATTCCGTTGCACAAGGCATGTACCTTTCAATCATCTGTGCCGAAGACGCCAACTTCGATCCGCACCAGGTATCCGCACCCGATCTGCGCCCGCAAATCGCCGCAGCCGCCGTGAAGGACGCACAATCGCTGCTCGACTCATGCCGCACATGGAATGTCGAAGCACTGCCCGCAGTCGCAAATGAACCGGTGAGCAGCACCATTCCAACGCTGCTGTTGAACGGACGCTTCGACCCGATCACGCCGCCATCGAACGGCATCGCAGTCGCATCCACGCTCGGTGCTTCATACGTGTTCACATTTCCGACCAGCGCACACGGCGCATTCCCCATGAACGATTGCGCCAACGGCATCACGCAAGCGTTTATTGCGCGTCCTGATCAGCAGCCCGACGGCACCTGCATCGACCCAGGCGCGTCGATCGCATTCGTCGGCAAGAACTCCCTGATCCCCGTGCCCGTAGTCGGACAAATGCTCAACGCGCCATCGACTGCGCGGCAACGGCAGTTCCTCGCACTCGCCGCTGCCATGCTCGTGCTGCTCAGCGGCATAGTATTGATGCCGCTCGGCTGGCTGACGCGTCTGCTGCTCGGCCGCCGCTCTTCACGCCCGATGCCGTTCGCTGCGCGTGTGATGCCGTGGGCGGCGGCGCTCTACACATTTGGAATCATCGTGTTCGTCGGCGGTATTTTCGGCGCCGCCATCGCTGCCATCGCTGGAAACGATTACTCTTTTCTCGGCGGGGTGACAAGCGACATACTTCCGCTGTTCTCGCTGCTTCCTGTGCTCGCCATTCTGACCGGCGTGATCCTGTGGGGCGTCGTCGCCGGCTGGCGCAGCGGAACATGGGGAATCCTCCGCCGCCTGTACCGCAGCGCGCTCGCGCTCGCCGCGATCGTCGCGAGCATCGTGCTCGTCGTGTGGGGCATGTTCAACGCACTCTAAATCAGGGAGTGCGCAAAGCCCAATTGGTATCCGCAAAACACGCCATCGCCCGCCCCCTTCGGGGGCGGGCGATGGTGTGTTTCGCGGGTTTCATCAATTAGATTTTGAGCACTCCCCTAAATCACATACTCCTGGCCGCCCAGGTACGCTTCCTGAATATCGCTGCTGAGCAGCAGATCGCGCGCGTCCCCTTCGACCACGATGCAGCCGTTCTGCAGCACATAGCCGCGATCTGCGATTTGCAACGCCAGATTCGCGCTCTGCTCCACCATCAGCACGGTAATCCCCTGGGCATTGATCGTCTGTATCAGATCGAGCACCTTATCCACGAAGAGCGGCGACAACCCCATCGTCGGCTCATCCATGCAGATCATGCGCGGTCGTCCCATCAGCGCGCGCGCCATCGCAAGCATCTGCTGCTCGCCGCCGCTCAGCACGCCGCCGCGCTGCTGCAGTCGCTCGCGCAGGCGCGGAAATATTTCCAGCACGCGCTCGTAGTCTTCGGCCACAGCTGCGCGATCACGACGCGTATACGCACCCATCAGCAAATTTTCGCGCACCGTCATCGCACCGAAAATACGACGCGCTTCCGGCACCGAACCGATGCCGAGTCGCACGATCTGCGGCGTACTCAACGGCCGCAGGTCATGGCCGTCGAAGTGAATCTCACCCGTCCGCGGCTTGACCAGCCCGAGAATCACCTTCATGGTCGTGCTCTTGCCGCTGGCGTTGCCGCCGAGCAGGCACACGATTTCGCCGCGCCGCACGTGCAGGCTCATGCCGAAATGCACCTGGCTCGGGCCGTAGAACGTATCGAGTTCGCTCAGCTGCAGCAGCGCGTCGTTGGACGCGCCGATTTCCCGGCTGCTCATATTCCGTCTCCTCCACTGCCGCGCTCCGCCGGCGCAGAGCGCGCCGTGCGTTCGCGCTCATGGGTCTTCGTGCCGAGATATGCCTCGATCACCTTCGGATCGTTGCGCACGACATGCGGCGCACCTTCCGAAATTTTGCGTCCGTTGTCCATCACGACGACGCGGTCGCTCAGCTCCATCACCAGCGACAGCTTGTGCTCGATCAGCAAGATCGTCATGCCGCGCTGCCGCAGCCCGCGAATGAATTCCAGAATCTCGCGCGTCTCGGTCGGGTTCATCCCCGCAGTCGGCTCATCCAACAGCAACAGCCGCGGCCGCGCCATCAGCGCGCGCGCCATTTCGACGCGCCGACGATTGGCGTACGACAAACCGAACGCCTGCTGTTCCCGCCGCGGCAGCAGCCGCTCACCGAAGAGCGCAAGGATTTCCTCCGCTTCGCGCCGCAGCGCGCGCTCTTCCTCGCGCACCGCCTTCCCCTGCACCAGCGCACGCACCAGCTCCACCAGCGGCCCGCGCGACGGCGCCTGCGAACGCGCATACGCACCGATCAGCACGTTGTCCATCACGCTCAGGTTGCCGAATACGCGCCCATGCTGAAACGTGCGCGCGATGCCGACGCCGGCGTACTCCTGCGGCGCGAGCTTCAACAATGAGCGACCGTCGAAATCGATGCGGCCCTGCGTCGGCGCGTCGACCCCGGTGACGAGATTAAATAACGTGGTCTTGCCCGCACCGTTCGGACCGATCACGCTCACCGTCTCGCCGTCCCGCACGTCGAAGCTCACGTCGTCGACCGCCAGCACACCATCGAAGCTGCGTGTGAGATTGTGGATTTCCAGTTGCGCCATGCCTACACCGTCCCCAGCAGCCCCTGCGGCCGGAAGCGCACCAGCAGAAGCAGCACAACGCCATAGACGAGGTAGCGATAGTCGACGAGGCCGCGGAATACTTCCGGCAACGCAGTGAGCAGCACCGCGCCGACGACAGCCCCGACCATGTTGCCCATGCCGCCCAAGATCGCCATCGTCAACGCCAGAATCGACGTCGAGCTCGCGAACGTTTCGTGATTAATGTACGAATACATGTGACCACTGAACGCCCCGGCCATGCCGGCCATGCCGGCGCTCACGGCGAACGCCAGCGCCTTGTACCGGTTCAGCCCGACGCCGGCCGACTGCGCAGCAACGTCGTCCTCTCGAATCGCTCGCCAGGTTCGCCCGAGATGCGAGCGCAGCAGCCGCAGCTGCAGAAGCGCCGCCAACAACAGCAGCGCCAGCGAATACCAGTACGTCGCGCGCGGCGTGACCATCTCGATCCCGAACAGGCTCGGCGGCGGGATGTTCGTCAATCCCAGCACGCCGTTCGTCAAGCCGTCCCAGTTTGCGATCACCTGATTCACCATCTCGCCGATGCCGAGAGTGGCGATCGCCACGTAATGCGCGCGCAGGCGAAACGCCGGCAGCACCAGCAACGTGCCGAGCACCGCGGCGATCAGACTTCCGGCAATCAGCGCAATCTCGAACGGCAGCCCTGCCCGCAGGCTCAGCAGCGCCGACGCATACGCGCCGATCGCCATGAACCCCGCCTGGCCCAGCGACGACTGACCCGCCGTGCCCGTCACCAGCGTCAGGCTCAGCGCAACCATCGCCAGCAGCCACGCATTCGTCAGTATCTGCAGAAGATACGGATCCGACACAAGCACAGGAAAACACAGGGCGACGGCGATCCCACCGATCACCACAGCGCGCGGCACGCGCACCGGCCGGCTGTTCGGCACGAACGTGCCGGTCATCGGCTCGGGCGGCAGCGTCCGTCTTCGTGAGAACAATCCGGCCGGCCGCACGACCAGCACGCCGATCAGGATCGCAAACGCGAACAGGTTGCGATAGGTCGCGCCGAACGCCGCCACGCCGTAGCTTTCCACCAGGCCCAGCACCACGCCGCCGACGATCGAGCCCGGCACATTGCCGAGCCCGCCGAGCAGGTTCGCTGCAAAGCCCTTGATGCCCGCCTGAAAGCTCATCGTCGGATACACCGTGGCGAAGTACAAACCCACCAGCGCGCCCGCCAGGCCGCCCAGCACGCCTGCGATGCCGAACGTCGCACGATTCACTCCTTCGACATCCACACCCATCTGTTGCGCAGCATCACGATCCTGAGCCGTCGCTCGCAGCGCCCAGCCGAGCTGCGTGAAGCGTAGAAATCCGAACAGAATTCCCGCCGTGCTCACCCCGACGACGGCGATCAGAACGTCGATGGCGCCGATGCTCACTCCACCCAGTGCGATGCGTTCCGCAGGCAGCGGATTCGGAAACGACTGGGGATTGGCCGTGAACAGCAGCTGCGTCGCCTGGTCGAGCGCGAAGCTGATGCCGATCGTCGCCAGCAGCGGCGCGATGCGCGCCTTGCGATGCAGCCCCTGCAGGCCGAAGCGTTCCAGCGCCACACCCAGCGCGCCGCAGACGACGGCCACCGCGGCAAAGCTCGCCGGCAACGGCCACCCCAGCCACGTCACGCACACCCAGCCGACGTACGCTCCGATCATGTACACGGATCCGTGCGCAAAGTTGATCAGATTCGCCACGCCGAAAATCAACGCCAGCCCCACGGCCGTCAACGCATATACGTTGCCGATCGCAAGCCCGTTGATCGTCTGATCGATGAATGTCCGCAGTGTCGGATCCATGGTTTTGAAAATCGTATCGATTACACAAGCACGACTTCGTCGCGCGTCGGATGCCCGAGCGTCTGCAGCAGGCGGTTCGCCCACGCAAACATCGCCACGACGTGTATGAGATCGAGAATCTCCGCTTCGCTCAACCCCGCATCCCGCAGCGGCTGCAGATCGTCTGCGGTCACGCGTTCGGGTGAACGCGTCAGTGCGACGCTGAAATCGACGACAGCACGCTCGCGCGGCTCCAGCTGCGCATCGACGCCTTCGGTGAATATTCGCTGGATCACGTCGGTGCGCTTCGTCAGGTCGTTGTAAATGCGCCCATGCACCGAGGCGCAGTAGGTGCAGCCGTTCACACGCGAACCAGCCACGCTCGCCAGCTCACGCTCACGACGCGGCAGACCACCGCGTCCGTACATCACGGCATTGAACAATCGCGTGCGCTCGCGCAGCACTTCCGGGTCATGCGCCAGCAGCGCATAGTACGGGCCGATTTTTTCCAGCCCGCCCGGCGCTTCAGAAAGCACGTCGATCTGCGCCGGCGTCAGCGCCTTCACATCGACCGTCTCCACCCACGGCTGCCAGTTCAGCGGGTCGACCGTAAATACTTTTACTGCGTTGTTCGAATAGCTCACTTGGCGCCTCCCAGCGCGCGCAAGCCCGCAAGCAGGCGCACCTGAAAACTCAGATAGGAAATCAACTGCCCCAGCGTCACGATGTCCTGCGCAACGAAGCCGCTCGCCTTCAATTCCGCGATGTCTTCCGGCGACGCATCTCGCGGCTCGCGCGTGATCTTGTCGCTGAATCTCAGTGCGGCGGCGATTTTTTTCGGCAGCTCTCCATGTGCACCTGCTTCCACGGCCTGCACCTGTGCAGCGTCGGCGCCGAGTGCATTCAGCGCTGCGCGATGCCGCTCGACGATCGCATCCGAGCGCGTGATCACGCCCACACGCAGCCCGATGAGATGCCGCTCGATGACGCCGAATTCGGTTCGACCGATCGGCTCGAACAGCGTCACGTCGCTGCCCTGCAGAAAATTCTTCACGTCCACGCGCGCCGCACGCAACTGCCACAACGCAGCATCCTGCTGCAGCCCAGCCAGTCCATCGGCAACGTCCGTGTTGTTGTTGTGATTGATCGACATAGTTCTCCTAAGTTCCTGTCCATAAGTTTTGTCCGGCAGATTCGCCTCCCCCGCTTTGCGGGGGAGGCGAATCTGCCGCCAGAATTTTTGGCGACTCACTTAGTCTCACGACGGTGTATGCGCACGGCTGCTCAGCACCGCGCGGCCGACATACGCCGTCGCCAGATCGTCCTGCGGCGGATGAAACAGACCGGCGCGTGCGTCGCGAAAGTAACGTTCGATGGCGAAGTCGCGCGTCAGACTGAATCCCCCCGCGACCCGCAGCGCCTTCTCGCTTGCCGTGCACGCACCGTTCGTGCACAGATACTTCGCCGCAGCAATGCGCGGCCCGAGCGTCGGCCGCAGATCCGGCTGCGCAGTCCACGCCTGCGCCGTATCGCGCAGCACGGCGCGTGCGGCATCCAGTGCGATCTGCATTTCACCGATCCACTGCTGAATGTGCGTCAGATCCGCAATCGCGCGACCGCCCAGGCCCGTCGGCGCACGGCCGTTGGCGTAATCGCAGGCGGCATCCACCGCCGCCTGGCCGATCCCGAGATACACAGCTGCGATGGCCAGGTTCCAGCCGTTCGTGCCGGGGATCACCGCAGGCCCGTGGCGCGGCGCGATGGGCGTGCGACCGATCAGCTTGTCCTTCGGCACGAAGACATCCTCGAACAGGATGTCCTCGTTGCCCGCCGCACGCAGGCTCAGGCTGCCGGCCCACGCCGGCACGATCTTCAGTCCGGGCGAATCACTCCGCACGACGGCGGTGGCTGTCTCGCCGTCCGGCGCCGCAGCGCTCGGCGGCAGCACCACCGCCACCAGCAGCCAGCGCAGCGCCGGCGCACCGCTGGCGAAGCGCTTGCGCCCGTTCACGCGCCAGCCGCCGTCGGACGGCGTCGCGGTCGTGCGCGGTGCTCCGCCGCGTGAAATGCTGCCCAGCTCCGATTCGGTGACCACGCTGTTCACCAGCCCGCCGTTCGCCACGACGTCGCGGCAAATTTCCTCAGCGAGCGCTTCAGGCCACATCATCTCGTCGTTCAGACGGCCGAGCAGCTGCACCAGCATCGCCGTCGGCATCGCCGTGGCGCCGTCGCCCCGCCCGAGATGCTCCATCGCGATCACCATGTCGGCGATCGTCGCCCCATCCCCGCCGAAGCGCGCGGGGATCACCGCCTTCAGAAAACCAGATTCGTGCAGATCGACGAAGTTCTCGTCCGGGAACGTCCCGTCCAGATCGTGCTGCGCGGCGCGCACAGCAAAGCGCGCCGCGAGCTCGTCGGCCAGCACAGCCAATGTCTGCTGCCGGTCGGCATATACGTTCATCGATTTACTTCCCTTCCCACGCCACGAACTCACCGTTCTTGACGACGAGGTTCACGAAGGTCGGATCACTCACGCGCCGCGTTTCCTTGTCGAACGTCACCTTGCCGTAGATCACGCTCGGCACGTCCTTCAGCTGCGCCAGCGCAGTCTTCACGCCCTCACGCGTCGCGCCGCCGATTTTGATCTCTTCTTTCAACAGCTTGATCGTGTCGTAGGCGTGGGTGGCGAAGAAGTCCGGCGTCTCGTTGTACTTCGCCTTGTACTTGTCGACGAAGTTCTTGATGCGCGGCTGCGGATCGCTCGGCAGGAACTGCGCGCGCAGCAGCACACCCTCGGCCGCCTTGCCGCCGAGCTTCAGAAAATCGGGCGACTGCAGCGAGCTCGCGCCGACGATGGGCAGCTTGAGGCCGGCGCCTTCGAGCTGCTGCACGATCAACGCGCCGTCGGCCTGATACGAAATCAGAATCAGCCCGTCGGGGTTCGCATCGCGCACGCGCGTCAGCGCGGACTTAAAGTCTTTTTCTTCCGGCAGGTAGGCTTCGTTCGCCACGATCTCCGCGCCGAGGCTCTTCGCTTTTTCCTCGAACAACTGATACGTCGTCTTGCCCCAGTCCGTGTTCAGATACAGCACGGCCGGCTTCTTCAGACCGACCGTCGCCACCGCCAGTTCGGCGAGCGCCGGTGCAAGCTGCGACTGCGTCGAAGAGTTGCTCCATGTGTACTCGCCGCCGCCCTTCGTGAAGTCCGGATGCGAGTTCGTCATGCCGAACTGCACCAGGCCGCCACGCTCGTAGATCTTCGACGCCGCCATCGATGCGCCGCTGCTGAAGTCTCCGATCTCGACGATGATGCGCGGGTCCGCAACGAACTTCTGCGCCACCACCACCGACTGCTTCGGGTCGCTCTGCGAATCTTCGAAGACGTACTCGATCTTGCGGCCGTCCACACCGCCGGCGCCGTTGATCTCTTCGAGCGCCAGGTCGAACCCCTTCTTCCACTGCTCGCCATAGCGCGCGTTCTGCCCGGTCAGCGGTCCGCTCACGCCGATGATGATCGGCTCGGCCGAGGCCTTCTGCTCCGCTGCCGGAGCTTTCTGCTTTGCTGCCGGGGCCTGCGTTGCAGCAGGAGCACCACACGCAGCCAGCACCACGGCTGCCAGCGCCGAAGCGATCGCGATTCGAGAGTTCACTGTCTTGAACATCATTCAATTCCTTTATGCCGCAGATGCTCATGCCGATGAAATTTTCCGCATGAACATCTACTGAAACAGGCGCGCGAAATCGCGCGCGAAAAGATGAGCGGCGATGACCGCTCAGCCCTGGATCAGTGTGTTCCATCGCACATGCTCGCCGTCCGCAATTCGCAGAAATGGCGCGCGCATTTCACAATGGAAAATCCACCGACCTGAGTCGTTGCACGAATAAGAGACGAGAAAGAGAGGAAAGTGACGCGGGCTCCATCGTGAATTCCCTGGTGATTTGCCGGGAATTCGCAGGCAATTGGAACCCGCTATCTACAACAGACGTGTACACATCGACACGAGAGAACTCGTGCGGCAGCCGCACATGCTGCGGCAGATGGATGCGTGTAGAACGTCTTCATATCGAACGCTTGCGATGGTAACGATCCGCACGCACGATGTCAACGCTGTTTTCACAAGTGCATCCCTTCGCAGGCAGAGAGCCGATTCGGCCTTCGAATGATCAGGATTTCGCGTCAGCACGAAAAATAAAGATGCTCATGCACACGCATCCGAATTCTTCGCGTTCTTCGCGGCTTCGCGGCTTCGCGTGAAAAAAATATTCGCCCCAAATTTTTTTCGATGCTCCTCGCAGAAAAAAGAAACGACTCAGGACCCGATCAATATCTCGTGATGAGAAAAAGACCGACCTGAGTCGTTGCCGAAGGAGCGCTCACAGAGTCGTGTGATCGACGAGCAGACGCTAGACGAGTTTCTTGTGCGCCCAGCTCCACGACTCCCATGCCATCTGCATGCAGCGTTCGAAGACTTTGTCGGAGCGCAAGAAGCTGAACGAACCTTCCTGAATCTTGGCGGCGTATTCCGCATCCTGCATCAAATCGCCGAGCAGCACGCGCACACGCGTCGTGGCGAGCGTGCTGAGGCGCTCTTTGAAATCGGCCGCCACCGTCAGGCTGCGACCGTGCTGCTCGGCGAACGCTTCGAGATCTTCCATGTTCAACATGGCCTGGCACAGCAGCGCCCACAGCAGGTTGCGCGCGCGGTGCACGAACGCGTATTTCGTATGGCCCTTCTGCTCGATCTCCTGCGTGTATTTGCGCAGGTTGAACTGAATCTTGTAGCAGAGCAGGACGAGCCGCGCGTCCGCCTTGAGCCGCGATGCGCGAAAAACCTGCTCGTAGATTCGGTCTTCTTCGAAGACCTTGCGCATTTCCGCCATCCGCGCGATCTGGCCGTCGGTGAGCAGATACGTCTGCGTGAGCCGGAGCAGCTTGATCGCCTTCGCATCCTCATTGAGCATGAGCTCGTCGAGCTGATCAGGACTGAGCTGAATCAAATCGTTCGCATGCAGGTTCCACGGCTCCACCGGATTCTGCCGATTGTTGTTGATTGTTACGCGCGTTACGAACTTCGCCTCGGACCGCGTGATGATTTTGCACAACACGCGAATCTGGCCGTACGCGCCGAGCCCCTGCTCGAGCTTGGGCGAATTTTTGTGCTTCTCGAGAAAACCGACCGCCGTAGTCACCGTCTGCGCACCATTCAACAAACGCGGCGCGCGCAGGCTGCAGCGACCTTCCTGCATTTCGAAGCCCTCACAGTACAGCGTGATGCCGTTGTGGTTGAAGGCGAATGCCTCCGGCTGCTCCGCGCCGTCCAGCACGATCTGCTTGAGCGTGGCGGCGATCGCGCGGTTGACCGATCCGCCTTCCCCGAGCCCATAGCGAATATTGCTGTCGAAAAAACGCTGGCCGAGGTCGCGGTACATCTGCTCCAAATCTGCGAGCCGGATCAGCGCGATATGCATCTGCTCGCCGGCCGGTCCGTCGACGTGCAGCACATCGCTGGCGGCAATGTCGAAGCTCGTGGTCTGCCGCGGTTCGCGCACCGCACCGACGCGGCCGCTGGCCGACCGAAATTCCACGACGAAGCCGACTTTGCGTTCGCCGAAAAACTGATCGACGATGTACTTCTTGTTCTCGAGATCTTCCGCAGCTTTTCGAGCACCTTGCTTCGCTCGGCTTCTTCGACGTCGCCGGCGAACACGAAGCGAAAACACACCTGATCGATCAGCGCGCGATTCTCGTAAATGCAGCTCCGCAGCTGCGTCACGAGCGAATGTCGCTCATGCTGCCCATCGGAACCGAACACCCCCTGCAGACCGTCTTCGATCAGCTTCTGCAGCGAGCCTTTGAATTGCGCAGACGAATCAGTCCATTTGAACTGAAAGAGATACAAATTGCGGCGCCGTTCATCGAAATGAAAGCCGTCCAACTCGATGTCCGGCATGCCGAAGGCGACCTGGTTGAGCGCCTTCGCACGCGGCACATCGTGCTCGCGCTCCAAATGCAGCAAACCAAAATAATTGGGCTTCGTTCCACCGTACGTGCCGTGCAATTCAGAATATGCCTGCTCGATTTGTCGCTCTGTAATCATGGGGTGCCTCGCTGGAGAACGTGAAGTGTACTCCGAACTCCCCCTGCCCCCGAACGAGGGGGTGTATTCGCAGTTAGGGGCGAATGCACCCACCGAACGGGGGAACGGCTAAATCCAAGTAGAGCCAGCGTTCGTCATTCGTCTACCAGACCCCACTCCTGCAGCATGTCGAACAAGCCGGGCAGCTCACGCAGCCATTGCACGGGAAAGGCAAATTCCTCGGCGAGCAGCGTGTAATGTATGCCGGCCTGATCCGGCGGAACCAAGTCGTATTCGCCGCGTGCGTTGCGCTGATAGAAATGCGTGCGGCGCGGCCGCAGCGCGATCTGCCAGTACTCCGGCACACCGGCGCGCGCAAAGCCCCGGCTGCGTTCCGTGCGCTCGGCAGCAGACAGCGCCGCAGCATACACATCGACGGCAAGCAGCACGGCGCCGTCAGGGCCACGCAGCAACACCGCCGGCTGCAGCGCCTCGTCCGCAGCCACAGCTCCGCCGACCTCAGCATGCCCGATCGAAAATGCTTCGCCGGCCAGCCCGAGCAGCATCGTCACCCACGCGCCCACGTGCGCCGCTTCATCGCGACTCATGAAAACCATCCCAGCCAGAAGCGGCCGAACATGTACACGGCCACAACGGCGCCGTAGGCGATCACGAACCGCCGCAGATACAGCTGATTGATGCGCCGCGACGCACGCGCCGAGATCAGCCCACCGATGATGGCGCAGGCCGCCATCGGCAGCGCATATTCCCAGTGCACCAGCCCACCGAGCGCGTACTTCAGCGCCGCGGCGCCGTTCATCAGAAACGCCAGCGGATTTTTCAGCGCGTTCATCTCGTGCATATCACGCATGCCCATCAGGCTGAACGACGAGATCATCAAAATGCCGATTCCGGCGCCGAAGTAGCCGCCATAGAACGCCACGACGAACTGAAACACCACGCCCCACACCCAGCCGCCGAGGCTGATGCGATCGGCGTTCGCATTCGCGCTCTGTGGCCGCACACGCCGCACGATCGTCATCAAGTGATCCTTAAACGCGAACAACAGCACCGCGAACAAGATCAGAAACGGCACCACGCGCCGAAAAAGATCCTCGCTCGTGCTGACGAGGAATACCGCGCCCGCCCACGCCCCGGCCGCCGACGGCAGCGCCAGAATCAGAAAGCGACGCCAGTGTTTGCGCAGCTCGGCGAAAAACGCCAGCCCACTCGTGATCGACGCCGGCGTCAGCAACGCCGAATTCGTCGCGTTCGCATGCTGCAGGTTCATGTGCAGGCTGAGCGCAGTGAACGAAAACAACGTGCCGCCGCCGGCAACCGCGTTGATGGCGCCGGCGATGAACGCCGTCGCAAGGAGGAGAAGAAACGTCCAGTCCATCGAAAATCTGAAATCTGAAATCTGGTAACTACTCAGGCCCAAATCAGTATTTCCCGCGAAACACACTATTCTCTCCCCCTTCAGGGGAAGGAATAGCGTGTTTCGCGTTGGAAAAATGGCTGGCCTGAGTAGTTACGAAATCTGAAATCCTAAGTGAGTCGCCAAAAGTTCTGGCGGCAGATTCGCCTCCCCCGCTTTGCGGGGGAGGCGAATCTGCCGGACAAAACTTATGGACAGGAACTTAGAGTGTGAACTGCCCGTTCCTGTAGAACACTTCACCGTCCGCGGCGATCTCCGCGTCCTGCGCGCCGGCGATCATGTCCCAGTGCACCGCGCTCTTGTTCTTCGCACCGGTATCCTCATAGCCACGGCCCACTGCCAGGTGCACCGTGCCGCCGATCTTTTCGTCGAACAAAATATTGCGCGAGAAGCGCGTGATGCCGTAATTCGTGCCGATCGCGAATTCGCCGAGGTAGCGCGCGCCGGGGTCGGTGTCGAGCACCTTGTTCAGATACTCCTCGTTCTTCTGCGCCGTGGCCTTCACCACTTTGCCCTGTTCGAAGCGCAGCTCGATGCCGCTCACTTCGCGGCCCTGATGAATCGCCGGATACGTGTAGCGAATCCAGCCCTCGACCGACTCTTCGACCGGGCCGGTGTAAATCTCGCCGTCGGGGAAATTGCGGCGGCCGTGGCTGTTCATAAACGTGCGGCCGGCGATGCGCATTTTCAAATCGAAGTTCGAGCCGCGCAGCGTAATCTCACGCTTGTCCTTCAGAAACGAAACATACTTCGCCTGCCGATCGCGATACTCGCGCCAGCGCGCCACCGGGTCGGCGTCGTTCACCAGGCACGCCGAAAACACGAACTCGGTGTACTCCTGCAGGCTCATCTCTGCGTCCATGGCGTACGCCTCGGTCGGGAACTGCGTGACCAGCCAGTTGTACGTGCCTTCCGATGCGCGCTTCAGGCGGCGATCGAGGATCGGCCCCATCGCGCGCTGCTTGATCTGCACCTTCGCCGGGTCGGCGCTGGTCTGGCGGCGCGTGTTCGTCTCGGCGCCGATGCGCACGTACGCGTCGAACTTGCCTTCCTCCACCGACGTCACGTCGATCGGGTTGACCATCGCCAGCTGCTCGGCGCTGCCGTGCTGCATCATGATTTCCTCGGCGCCCGGAATATCCGCGCGCAGAAACGCGTTGCCGCCAGCCTTGATGACCTCTTTATAAACTTCCAACATCAACGGTGCCGCCGGCGTCGCACTCCATACATATACCCACTGTCCCGGCTTGACCTCGAGCGAATAATTGACAATGACCTGCGCCATCTTGTTGAAGCGTACGTCGTACATGGGGAGGAGTGTAAGGGAATTTCAGATTTCAGATTTTGAGCATGTCCGCACATCTGAACAACTGCCGTCTGCCGTCTGCCGTCTGCCGTCTGCCGTCTGCTTCAATCCGAAATCCGAAATCCGAAATCCGAAATCCGAAATCCGAAATCCGAAATAGAATCCTCACGCTATGTCTTCAACGCGCAGCAAGCGCAAGTCCGTCCCGCCGGTGCGACCCGGTGTGGTGTTCGATCACGATTCTTCCGCCGGCATTGATCTGCTGGCACATGCGGTACAAGGCACACTGGGCCCAACGCCGCGCATGGTCGCCGTCGAACGTATGTCCCGTGATCACACACCAGAGATCATGGACGATGCCGGCACGCTGGCACGCCGAACTCTGCAGCTGCCCGATCCGCGCGATGATGCCGGCGCCATGCTGTTGCGCCAGGCGCTGTGGCGTCAGCGTGAAGCCTGCGGCGATGGCGCAGCCACACTCGCCGTACTCGCAAACGCAATGGCGCGCGAAGCACATCGCGCACGCGTCGCCGGCGCGCACCCGACGCTGTTGCGCCAGGGCATCGAAGCTGCCGCAGCCGCAGTCATCGCAGAGTTGCATGCGCGCGCCACAGTCATCCCCGGCGGCGCACACGGCCGCACACTGCTGCGCGCCGTTGCTATGTCGCTGTGCCAGGATGCAGACCTACGCGATGCACTTGTCGAGACGATCGAAGTCATCGGCGCCGAAGCGGGCGTTCAGGTGCTCGCACACGAAGGTGCTGGAATTCTGCGCGAGTTCGTCGAAGGTGCCATGTTCGAAGGCGGCTGGATCACCCCCGGCTTCGTCACGACGCCGGGTAAAACGCTCGATCGCGCTGAAGACGTCGCCATCGTGGCCTTGAACGGCACAATCAACGATCCACAGAAAATCATTCAGGGCCTCGCACGCATTCACACCGCAGGCCATCGCACCGTTGCACTGGTGATCGACGGGCTTGGCGACGAAGGCCGCCAGATGCTCAATCAGATTCACCACCGCGAAATGATCCGCGTGCTACCGCTGCGCATCACCAAAGCCGGCGCTGATCTGATGCTTGCCTTTGAGGATCTGTGCGTGCTCACAGGGGCATCGCTGCTCTACGGCGAAGACCCCGCCCTCGCAGATGCGTCCTTCGCCGCCATCGAACCGTGGCAGATCGGCAGTGCCCGCCGCGTCTGGGCCGACGACAAGCGTTTTGGCATCATCGCCGGCAATCGTGACCCGCAGCGCATGCGCGCCGCGATCACGCGCCTGCGCAAAGAACTGACCTCGACATCAAATACGAAAACCGAAGAGCTCAAGGCTTTACGCACGCGGCTCGGAAGGCTCAACGGCGGACTGGGCATCCTGCGCGTCGGCGCGCTCACACACCAGGCCAGCGAAACGCGCCGTGACGAAGCCAACCGCCTCGCACGCGCACTCCAGGCGACGCTCGCATGCGGCGTCGTCGCCGGCGGCGGTGCCGAACTCACGCGCATCGGCGCATCACTCAAAGCACCCGAAAATCTCTCCTTTGATGCGCGCCAGGGTTTCAATCTCGTCGCCCGCGCACTCGCCGCACCACTGCGCACCATCGCCGAAAATGCCGGCCATGATCCGTCCCCCGTTCACGTCGCTGTCCGCGATGCTGCAGATTCGATCGTCTTCGACGCGCGCCGCGGCGAACTACGTAACATGATCGAAGCATCCGTCGTCGATTCCGTCGACGTGCTCGTCAGCATCATGCAGCTGGCTGCCAGCGTCACCGCCATGTCCGTCACCACTGACGCGCTCGTGCTGCGCAAGCAGCCACCGACCAGCGCGAATCCCTAAAGCTGCTCACTATGACTCCTCGCAACATCTTCGCCCTCGCAGCCGGTGCACAATACTGTTACGCTGCCACCAACGCCGGCCTGTGGAAATGGACTGCCGACGGCGGCGCATGGAAGCAGCTCGCACCACAGTTCGCACCAGTCGCGCTGACTGCCGTCGTCACAGCCGACGATACAGTGCTCATCGGTGCGAACGGCGATATCGCCGTTTCCCGCGACGGGACACGCACCTTCGGTTTGGCAGCACTGCCTGTCAAAGCTCAGGTGCTCGCGCTGGCAATTTCGCCGAACTTCGCCGCTGACCACATCGCGCTGGCCGCCACCACACAAGATGGCGTGCTGCGCTCCACCGACGGCGGCGCCACTTTCCACGCCTGGAATTTCGGCCTCATCGACATGCACGTCAACGCACTGCTCGTGTCGCCCGATTTCGCACATGACGCCACCATTTTCGCGGCAACCGATCACGCCGTTTTTCAAAGCACAAACAGCGGACGTGCATGGCGCGAGCTGCCGCTGCCAGCTGAAGCCGTCCCCTGTACAGCACTCGCCTTCGGGCACAAAGGTGCGCTGCTCGTCGGAACCGAAGGCGCAGGTTTGTGGTCCGCACCTGCGCCATACACCACATTCGCGCGTGAGGCACGCATGCCTGCAGATGAAATCAACGCGCTCGCCACAACACCGCGCGGCGCCTGCGCCGCCACGTCGAACGGCATCTACATATTCACCGGCCGCACATGGAAGCGCATACACACCGCCGAGGACGCACTCGCACTCGCGGTCTCTGCAGACGGCACAGCCTTTGCCGGCACAGCAGAAGGCGCAGTGTTTTTGATTTCAGAGTGACGATTTCAGATTTTGTAGCTGTTACACGTCATGTGAAGTAACACAGGCCCGAATCAGTATTTTCCAACGCGAAACACGCGATTCCTTTCCCCTTCTGGGGAAAGGAATCGCGTGTTTCGCGTTGGAAAACTGGCTGGCCTGCGTAGTTGCAAAGCAGCTAATCATTTTTCCCGAACACTATGTGCTTTGTAATTTCCGATGCCAGCATGTACGCAAGTGTGATGCCGATCAACACAAGCATGACGCCAGCTGGCAGCGGCACAAGCCCAAAGAGCGGGCCGAGCGGAGAGTACGGCAAGAGGATCGTCGCCCCCGCCACAATCAGCGTAACCACAGAAAGCAGTCCACCCGGGCGGCTGCGCCATGCATGCCAACGCGTGCGAATCACCAGCACGATCATCAGCTCAGTCATCAGTGATTCAATGAACCAGCCGGTTTGAAATTCGTGCTCACCCGCATGCATTACAAACAACAGGAAACCAAACGTCACCAAATCAAAGACTGAGCTGACGAGGCCGAATGCAAACATAAAACGCCGAATCAGTGCGATGTCCCAGCGGCGCGGGCGTGCAACAAGCTCTGGATCGACACGGTCGGTGGCGATGGTCAGCGACGGCAGATCCGAGAGGAAGTTGTTCAACAAAATCTGCTTCGGCAGCAGAGGCAGAAATGGCAAGCCGATTGACACCGTCGCCATACTGAGCATGTTGCCAAAGTTGGCGCTCGTTGTGATGAAGATGTACTTCATCGTGTTGGCGAACGTGGCGCGACCATCGCGCACACCTTGCACAAGCACATCGAGCCCATGTTCAAGCAACACCACATCAGCCGCTTCCTTCGCCACATCGACAGCACTGTCCACAGAAATGCCAACGTCCGCAATATGCAGCGCAGCAGCATCGTTGATGCCATCGCCCATATAACCGACAACGTGGCCGGCGCGGCGCAATGCCAGCAGAATGCGCTCTTTCTGATCCGGCTCAACCTCAGCAAACACATCCACCGAATCGACGCGCTGCGCCAGCGCCGCATCGCCGAGGTGACGCATTTCCGAGCCCGTCAACACACGCGGCGAAGCCCAACCAATGTGACGCATAACTGATTCGCTGACAAAGCGGTTGTCACCAGTCAGCAACTTCAGTGATACGCCCAGCCCTTCCATCTCAGCGATCGTATCGCCAATGCCGGCCTTGAGCGGGTCTTCGAACAACAGCAAGCCGAGCAGCGTGAGGCCGACCTCGTCCGTACGTTCGAGCATTTGCTGTTCGCCCAGCGGCCGCGCCGCCACGGCCAGCACGCGCAGGCCGGCGCGACTGTGTTCGCCGAGCAGATCCTGCACGCGCGCGCGCATCTCGTCGAGCAGTGTATGCACACTGCCATCGATCTCGACATCGCTGCAAATCTGCAACACATTGTCGAACGCGCCTTTGGTGATCATCCAGCGGGTGCCATCATCAGCGCATTCGACCGCAACGCTGAGCCGACGGCGCACGAAGTCGTACGGAATTTCATCAAGCTTGTGATACCGCGCGCGCGCAGAGGAAATCTCAGCAACTTGCCGCTCATCTAGTCCATCACCGGCGCGCAATGCAGCATCAATCGGATTGACGAAGCCCGATTCGAAGGACGCGTTCAAATGTGCGAACAGCAGTGTGCGAGCGCTCGCTGCCCCATTTACATCGATCGCACCATGCAGGCGCATGCGCCCTTCGGTGAGCGTGCCGGTCTTATCGCTGCAAAGCACATCCATGCTGCCAAGGTTTTCGATCGCCGTCAGACGCTTCACGATGACCCTGCGCTTTGCCATACGCTGTGCACCGCGCGCCAGCGTCACACTCACGATCACCGGCAACAACTCCGGCGTGATACCGACCGCGAGCGCGAGCGCAAACAAAAAAGAGTCAATCGGCGGCTTGTGAAAATATACGTTCACGGCAAACAGCAACAACACAAGCACAAGCGTCAGCTGCATCAGCGTCGATCCAAAGCGCTGAATCCCACGCTCGAAATCAGTTATTGGCGCGGCGGACTGCAGCCGCTCGCGAATGGCGCCAAATTCAGTGTCAGCGCCGGTATGCACGACAAGTGCGTGCGCCGAGCCGCTGATCACATGCGTTCCCTGGAAGAGCGCATTGCTGCGCAGCGCCGGCGGCGCATCAGCTGATGCAATTCCGACGTGCTTCTCCGCTGGGTAACTCTCACCCGTCAGCGCAGCCTCATCGACAAACAGATCGCGCTCCTCAATCAACACACAGTCAGCCGGAATCACTGCACCGGCGCCCAGCAGCAATACATCGCCCGGCACAATTTCCTCGATGTCGGCATCACATTTCACACCGTCGCGCAACACAAACGTCCGCAGGCGTATGGCGGCAAGCAGCTTCGCCACCGCATCGCCAGCGCGATATTCCTGCGCGAAGCCAAGCACGGCGCTGGCAACGACGACGAGCAGCACCACCGACGCATCGATCACTTCGCCCAAAAAATATGAGAGCGACATGGCGAAGAGCAGCAACAAGACGAGCGGGCTCTTGAACTGATTCCACAACAGCCTGAGCCGCGGATGTGCGCGACTTTTACCTGGAATATTCGATCCGTGGCGCAGCCGCTGACGTTCGACCTCGGCGCTGCTTAAGCCATCGGCGTGCGCATCAAGCTGCGCCAGCATGTCCTGAACCGCCACACTCCAGAACGTGCGTGTCTCACTTTTCATATATGCATATCTGCCTAAGTTCCTGTCCATAAGTTTTGTCCGGCAGATTCGCCTCCCCCGCTTTGCGGGGGAGGCGAATCTGCCGCCAGAACTTTTGGCGACTCACTTAGCTGATGACTTCATCGAGCACGTGCAAAGCGTTGATCACGCTGTGCACACCCGGTAGTGCGCACATCAAATGCTCGAGCACAGCACACGTTTTTTCGGATGTGACGACGCCGAGCAGCGTCAATCGGCCGTTTCAACTATGCGCTTCTGCACGACATCGGCTACATGGCCACTCAGTGTAACGACGCCATCGCGTACTGCGAGCGTAATCTCAGAAACATCGACATGCAAAGATCGATCATTTTGTAACTACTCAGGCCCAAATCGGTATTTCGCATTGGAAAACTGGCTGGCCTGAGTAGTTACGTCATTCTTCACATCGCTCTTCACATCGCTCTTCACATCGCTCTTCACAAAAAACTGTGACGGCATGCAACGTGCGTGGCAATCAGCGAAAGATCAGGCGGCTGCTGGCCGAATGACTTGTCGCAGCACCAGCCACTTCAGCAGTTCGACTGCCAGCGCCGGCAAAAATGCTGCAGGAACAACGACGGCAAGCTCCGCCCAGTTCAGCGGCGTTGTTGCAAAGACATTATTCAAGAACGGAACGTAGACCACAGCCAGCACACCAAGGAGCGAAGTGAGCACCGCCCATTGCATGAAGCGATTGCCAAATACGCCGATCGACCGCAGCGTGAAGCGTTCCGACCGTGAAGTATACGCGAGTGGCAACTCCGACAACGCCAGCGCAAGAAACGCCATCGTCGCTGCGCTCGCCGGAAAATACGCCCGCCCGATTGCGTAGACGCCAAGGACGACGATGGCGAGCGACGACGACTGCACCGCAAGATTCACCGTCATGCGCCGATTGATGATCGGCTCGCGCGGCGGCCGCGGCGGCTGCTGCATCACATCCGGCTCACTGCGCTCGAGGCCAAGCGCCAGCGCAGGCGCACCATCGGTCATCAAGTTTAGCCACAGCAGCTGAATCGCATTGAGCGGGCTGTGCCAGCCAAGCAGCGTGGCGATCAGAATGACGCCAATTTCGGCGATGTTACAACCAAGCAAATACGAAACAAACTTACGAATGTTGGCATAAATCACCCGCCCCTGCGCCACAGCGCCGACGATGCTGGCGAAGTTGTCGTCGGTGAGCACAATATCAGCCACCTCCTTGCTCACATCCGCGCCGGTGATGCCCATCGCCACCCCGATATCGGCGCGCTTGAGTGCAGGTGCGTCGTTGATGCCGTCGCCCGTCATCGCCACAATATGGCCGAGGCGCTTGAAGGCACCGACGAGGCGCAGTTTGTGTTCGGGAGACACGCGCGCGAAAACGCTCGCTGTGCGAACGCGTGCGCACAGCTCATCCTCGCTCATCTGCTCGATCTCCGCGCCGACGACGACATCAACGGTGCGCGCGCCTTCGTCGAGCAGCCCGATTTGTCCAGCAATCGCGCGCGCGGTGACGGGGTTGTCGCCCGTGATCATCACCGTGCGCACGCCAGCAACACGCGCGGTGCGAATAGCCAGCGCCGCTTCCGGACGTGGTGGATCCTGCATACCGAACAGGCCAAGAAAAATCAGCCCATCTTCGATAGCCGAATCAGGTTCCACAGCAAACGCCACATCATCCTCCGGAAGCATCACTGTGCTGCGCGCAGCTACAGCCAGCACGCGCAGCGCGCGCTCGGCCATACCAACGGCGACGGCGGAAATTTCGGCGTGCAGCGCAGCGGTCATCGGCACAGCACCGTGCAGGCCGACGCAGTGCGTGCAGAGTTCCAGCAGCACATCCGACGCACCTTTGACGAACACCAAACCATCACCACTGGCCACGTTACGGTGCAGCGTCGTCATGCGCCGACGCACTGCATCAAAAGGAATTTCCTGCAGTCGCGGCAGCTGTACATCGACCATCTCACGCGTCAGCCCAGCCTTCGCAGCAGCGACAACGAGCGCGCCTTCGGTTGGATCGCCGACCATATGCACCTGATCGTCCCGATGTTCCAGAAGTGCATCAGAGCAGCACAGCGCAGCACGCAACATTTCTCGCAAAGGCGCCTGCGCAGCAGCTGCGGCATCGACGGCGACATCGTCAACGATGAACTCGCCGAACGGATCGTAGCGTCGGCCAGTGACGTGATAGCTGCGACCGCCGGCAAGAATTTCGACCACAGTCATCGCGTTCTGCGTGAGCGTGCCGGTTTTATCAGAACAAATCACCGTGGTGCTGCCGAGCGTTTCCACAGCGCTGAGCCGTCGTACGAGCGCATGACGCCTGACCATTTCGCGCATGCCGATCGCCAGATTGATCGTCACGATCGCAGCAAGCCCTTCCGGCACAGCGGCCACAGCGAGGCTGACGGCCAGAATAAATGCGTCGTTCAGCACAACGCCCTGGCTGGAAAGATACGCGACAAAACCGGCGCTGCGCAGAATTTGCAAATCCGTTTCGCGCATAACAAGCACGATAAAGACGAGTGCGCATAACAACAGCGCAATCATGCTGAGTGTGCGGCCGAGTTGATTCAAGCGCTGCTGCAGCGGCGTCTGCTCCACCTCAATTTCACTCATCATGCGCGCGATCATGCCAATTTCTGTGCGCAGCGCTGTGGCCGTGACGACGCCGGTAGCACGGCCACGCGTGATCAGCGTGCCGCTGTACGCCATATTAATGCGATCAGCGATTGGTATATCGGGTTCAAGAATTTCCTCCGCACATTTGAGAACGGGTGCGCTCTCACCAGTGAGGGCAGATTCATCGACCTGCAAATTCACACCCTCCACGAGCTGCGCATCAGCCGGCACGAAATTACCGGCTTCGAGAAAAATAACATCGCCCGGCACAAGCTCGCGCGCCGGCACAGTAACGCGCGTGCCATCGCGCAACACCCACGCATTCGGCGACGCCAGCCTGCGCAGTTCATCAAGCGCTGCATCAGCGCGCTGCTCCTGCACCAGACCGATCACTGCGTTCAGCACGACGATGGCCAGAATCGCAGCCGCCTCGATCAGATCGCCCAGCAACAGCGAAACGAGCGCAGCCGCCGCCAGCAGCAAGACGATGAAATCGGCAAACTGTGCTGCGAACTTGCGCCACAACGGCACCTTGCCAGCCGCCGGCAGTTCGTTGTATCCGAAGCGCAGCCGGCGCTCCATCACATCCTGCACACTCAACCCATGATGCAGATGTACATCCAGCTGCCGTACCGTTTCATGCACCGGCTGGCTGTAGAAATTGCGACGCTCCGCGGGCGACGAATGTGTGATGTTCATGCTCGTGTTGAAAACATTCCAAGTGTGCGTCAATCTTCGCATGTCATTCCGACGGATTTTTTGCGCCATCACCCACAGCACAGGCTGCGCACCCAGACGAACTGGTCAAAAATATATGAGGTTGGGATTGATTCGTTATAAAAACGAACTCCCGGCCGCGATGGGCCGGGAGTCGTGCAACAAATATTTTGGGGCGCCGTATGTTTACGCTCAGGTCAATTTTGGCTTTGCCTGCGAGCTATTCACATTTGCATTAGACGATGCATCGTCAGCTTTCCAGGGAACACCAATCCAGCGCAGCAGAAAGAAATCTGCACCGAGATAACCAGAGACCTTCCAGGCCATGATCAGCAGCACTGCGATGACCAGCATAAAGCCATTTGTGCTCGCCGCGCCAGCCATGATGAAATTCCAGTTCATGAACGCGCCGAAGAACGCCGCCACACCGACAAACGCGCCGACGATCATGCCAATACCGATCAGCAGTTCGCCATACGCGACCAGCTTGCCCATAAAGTTGGCCCAGTTGTTCTGGAGCATGAAGTTGAGCACGTCTCGATACCAGTCAAATGCGATCGGCGGCTTGCCCGTCTCCGGAATTTTCACCGCGCCCATCCAGAAGCCCTTCAATGCTTCACCAGTAGATACCCATTTTGGATCACTGATCTTATGCAGTGAAGCTTCGACCCACTGAATACCTAGCCACACGCGCAAGACCAGCCAAATTACTGACGAGCGCCGATCCGAAAAGAGGTACTTGGCGAGAGGAGGATCCTGGATCACATGACCTTTTGAAACGGGAGCTTGAATCTGAGACATTTGAATTTTCTCCAGGAGCGGATCATCAAACCACGCATTCGATAACGCGTTCGGTGATTCACTTCCACTATATGAAGCGAGCGGCAACTACGCAGGCCCAAATCAGTATTTCCTGCGCAACAACTAAGTTCCTGTCCATAAGTTTTGTCCGGCAGATTCGCCTCCCCCGCAAAGCGGGGGAGGCGAATCTGCCGCCAGAACTTTTGGCGACTCACTTAGCCTGAGTAGTTACAACGAGCGAACTCTTTTCACTTCGTTCAAGCTTCGAATCTTTCGATTTGTTACTTGGACAAGCGTGATTCTGAAACCAGAGTGAATTTCCGACACCAACTTAAAGAACGGCTGACAACTGGACAAAAGACTAGGAAGCACTATCGCGACGGCGTCGGGCGGGCATCGAGATGATGGCGCGAATCAGCGCATGCTCGGCAAAATCAACCACATCAGCAATGCTGGCGGTATTGACGTTCTCGACCACATCGAGCGGCGTATGCGTGACACGATCGGGCAGCGTGAAAGATGCTTCAGAAGTGAAGGCCACGCTTGGCACACCGGCCGACCAGAAAGCGGCGTGGTCACCTTGCGGCCACGGGCCGATTTCAAAAATATCGGGCCATGCCGACATAAGTTCACGGACGTGTTGCACAAAGCGATCGGTGCAATTCATGAATGCGACAGTATTCGATGTCGTCTGGTAACCGATGTCATCAAAGTTAATGACCAGGTCGAGGCTGTCGCATGCATCGTCGATAAAGCTCTGGTAGACATTCTGGCCGGGCGTAGCGAAGTGATCATGGCCATTGAGTGCCACACACTGCAACTCGACGTCGCGTCGGGTTGCCAGATGTTGTGCGAGCACCAGCATCGCCGCCACACCCGACGCATTGTCGAGTGCGCCGGGTGATTCGTGTTTGGTGTCGTAATGTGCGCACAGCAGCACCTGTGGTGCGAGGCCGCGCGGTCGCATCATGCTATCTGCAATCACGTTCGCACCAGTCGACGGCTGACTCCAACTGTCGATGCGCATATGCACCAGGTGCCCTTCGGATGCAACCAATCGCGCGCCGGAGACCGAATTCACCGTCACCGACGGAATATGAAAATCACCGTCCTCGATGATCGGCCGCACATGCTCATTGCGAGGGCTGATGGTGATCACGGCCAGCGGCTGCGCGCGCTCGAGCTCCTCACGCAGGCGTAGCTGATCCTTGATGCTGAAAAAGCGGAAATGCCGCGGCTGCCATGGATCAGCGG
Organism: Anaerolineae bacterium; assembly: GCA_947476335.1. Classification (GTDB taxonomy): domain Bacteria; phylum Chloroflexota; class Anaerolineae; order J036; family Brachytrichaceae; genus CANJQH01. Next base: position 25,415 of record CANJQH010000035.1, read on the forward strand.
ACAAGCCACCGTGTAACACAACGACACAGCCATGCAGGTCGAGTGATTTCAACTCATCGAACGTGTGCGCCATCACAATCGGCGCACACACATCACAAGACATCGAATAACTATTCGACCGCACCGGCAGGCTGACCCCGTCAATTTCGACCGAAGCGGAACGCAGTTTCCAGTCATCGCATTCGAAATGCTGATGGCGCACCTCATAACCCGCTGCTTCCAACTGCTGCGCGATATACGCCTCGGCGCGGAGATTGCCGGCTGACCCAACGGGGCGCGGCCCAATCACACGGCTGAGCATATCCAGGTGCTGTTGCAAATCAGGAAAAATGAAACTCGACATAGCCTCGGCTCGCATATGCACACTGTTGCGCGACTGTTGCGCGACTATAAAGAGTGTGCAGTGATGCGATACCGGGAATTCGCCTAACGTAAACCTAGTCGAAAGGCCAAACCTCTGTGCTGATGTGTCGGCAGATGAAATACGTTATACCGTAACTGCTCATGCCTACGTCGATATAGATATGTGCCGCGAAACGCACGATGGAAAATAGAACGGCCTGAGTAGTTACGGTATGCCTGAAGCCACCCATGTTCAAGAAAATCCTGGTCCCCCTCGACGGCTCGCCGCCCTCGGAAGCAGTCCTGCCAGTCGCCATCGATCTGGCACAGCACTACGGCGGTGAAATTCAGCTGGTGATCATTTCACTGATCCCAACGCTGTATCACGCAATCGACGAGAACGTGCTGCGCATGGACATGGATTCGTGTCGCGTGTACATCGATAAGGCGGTCGAAGTCGTGCGCACAGCAAAAATACCGGTGAGTTCGCATGTTGGCGAAGGTGCGCCAGCGGTGGCGCGTGCGCTGTTGCGGCGTGCAGAAGAATGGGGTGCCGATGCCATCGTCATGTCGTCTCATGGCCACGGCAGCGTCGAACGGCTGATTCTCGGCAGCGTCGCCGAACGGGTGGCGCATTCGGCCCGCATTCCGGTAATGCTGGTGCATTCTTAAAAAGCAGGTCCGCACCGGCAACGCAGAATGCCTGTCATACGTGATGCACACGAGAACATCTCCTGCGCAGGAGGCGCGACGCAGCTCCAGACCGATAGTCTGGACACGTCACTGCTCAGATCAGATCAGCTGTTTTCCCAACGCAGAGTACTAATCTGGGCCTGAATAGTTACCCACAAACAAGGAGTCGATCATGCAAGAGGACAAACAATTACGAACGAACGTGCTCGAAGCAATCGCATACGAGCCCAGCCTCGACGCAGGGCGCATCGGCGTAGCCGTGGAAAACGGAATTGTTACGCTGACGGGCGAAGTACATTCCTATCCGGAGCGCTGGGCGGCTGAACGCGTAACGCGCAGCATCGCCGGTGTGCGCGGCATTGTCGAGGAGATCGCCGTGAATCTGCCCGAGCATCACCTGCGCACCGACACAGACATCGCCGAAGCTGCGCTGCAGGCGCTGCGCTGGGACGTCAATGTGCCGCACGAAGCGGTGCAGATCAAGGTTGAACATGGCTGGCTCACACTGACGGGCGAAGTGAAGTGGAACTTCCAGCGCAGCCACGCCACCGCTGCCGTGCAGAATCTCACCGGTGTGAACGGCGTGAGCAATCTCATTACACTCGCGGTCGAAGCCGACCCGATCGACGTACGCGAGCGCATCGAACGCGCCTTTCAGCGCACCGCACAAATCGAGGCCGAACGAGTGAGAATCGAAGTCACGAACGGCAAAATTACGCTGCGCGGCACAGTCGCTACCTGGTCCGAACGCGCAGCTGCTGAGGAAACCGCATGGGCGGCGTCGGGCGTAACCGAAGTGACCAATCTGATCACAGTTGGCGAGTGAGAAAATTCTCACCTTTTTCTCATGTGCAACGGGTGAAGAAACTCTACACTCAGGCCTGTAATCAGATTCGCCGTAACTACTCAGCCCAGCTATTTTTCCAACGCGAAACACACTATTCGCTCCCCCGAAGGGGGAGCGAATAGTGTGTTTCGCGGGAAATACTGATTTGGGCCTGAGTAGTTACGATTCGCCCAATGACACTCCAGAGACCTATCCTATATATCGCACTCGGCGCACTGCTTTCGCTGCTGCTCATGACGCTCATCATGCTGACGGTGAGCCTGGCGAATGCGGGCGCCAGCGCGCGGGTGGTGGCTGACAGTGACATCGCACTCGATGCGCCGAAGCTGGCCGCCATTGAGTTGACCGTGCTCGCAACTTCGTCACCACAACCAACAATGCGGCAACAGATCGCCATCTTCGAGCCGCATCTTGCGACGGAAGAGAGTGACGATGAAGCATCTGCCAACTCATTTGGGCCTGACGAAGACGACGGCGTGCGCATCATTCGTGAGCGCGACGATGCGTACCATGCTGCGCTGCGCCGCATCTACGCCACCACACACGCCGGGAAGCCGCTGCGCATCGTCATGACGCCGGCCACAATCGCCCCGACGATCGAATCCGTTGCTGCACGCGAACCACTTCCCACCGACGCGCCCACCGACGCGCCCACCGACACCGTTGTAGCAGCCGGATCAACCACAAAGCCTGCTGAGCCGGAGCCGACGCGACGCGCAGCCACACAACCGCCCATTCATCACGCCACGCAGCCACCCGAACCCACGCGCGAGCCGCCGCACGCCGCCGAACCCACGCGCGAGCCGCCGCACGCCGCCGAACCCACGCGCAAACCGCCGCACGCCGCCGAACCCACGCGCGAACCGCCGCACGCCGCCGAACCCACGCGCGAACCGCCGCACGCCGCCGAACCCACGCGCGAGCCGCCGCACGCCGCCGAACCCACGCGCGAGCCGCCGCACGCCGCCGAACCCACGCGCGAGCCGCCGCACGCCGCCGAGCCCACGCGCAAACCGCACCACTAGAATCCAACCATGCGAGTTCTAGTTGCAGAGGATGACAAGCGTATTGCTGCCTTTCTGGTGAAAGGCCTGCGAGAAGAAGGTTACGTCGTCGAACACGTCGCCGACGGCGACAGCGCGCTCGACTTCGTCACAGCCGCTGTAGATGCACCATTCGACCTAATCATTCTCGACGTGCTGATGCCTGGCCGCGACGGGCTCACTGTGTGCCGCGAACTGCGCACGCGCGGCATACACACACCGGTGCTCATACTCACCGCCAAAGACGCGCTCGAAGATCGCATCCAGGGGCTAGACTCCGGTGCGGATGATTATCTGATCAAACCATTTGCATTCGCCGAACTGCTGGCACGGCTGCGCGCGCTCGCACGACGCACACCCGTCGCTCAAGTCACGCACACGCTGCAGGTTGGCGACCTGATGCTCAATACAGTCACGCACCGCGCATCCCGCGGGCTGCGCGAAATCGAGCTGAGCGCGCGCGAATATCAGCTGCTCGAACACCTCATGCGGCACGTCAATCGCCCCGTCAGCCGAACACAGCTGCTGCAGGCAGTATGGTCCTTCGATTTCGCCGGCGCATCAAATGTGGTGGATGTCTACGTCGGCTACCTGCGCCGCAAGATCGACGCAGATGGAGAGGCACAGCTCATTCATACCGTGCGCAGCGTCGGCTACATGATACGCATCACATAGTCCACATGCTGCACTCGATTCGCTTTCGGCTGACCGCATGGTTTGCCAGCATCCTCACCGTCGCTATTCTGCTGATCAGCATTGCGATGTATCTCGGCCTGCAGCAGGCGCTGATGAGCAATGTCGATCAGACGTTGCGAATGGCAGCCGAACGCAGTGTACAAACGGTGCGTCAGAATGCGCTCAAATCGACCGGTTCCACCATCGAACGTGTGCGCACACTGACGTACATCGCCCTTGCACCGACGCGACTGCTGCTGCTGGAAGGTGGCGTCGACCGAATCGATCCGCTCTTTCCCGCCGACATCCATGTCGATTCACAGGCGCTCGCAGCGGCGGCGCGCGGCGAATCGCTATATGAAAGCGTGACGGTCGAAACCGGTCGTTATCGACTAATGACGGCGCCACTCAGCGTAAACGGCCAGCGACTGGCCGCCATCCAGGTCGCTCAATCGCTGGATACGGAGATGGTCACTTTGCGCAGCCTGCGCGATCTTCTGCTGATCGCCGCGCCAGTCACGCTGGCCTTCGCCACGCTCGGCGGCATCGTGCTGGGTCAGCGCGCCTTCGCCCCGATGGAACGTGTACGCCGCAACGTCGAAACGATCATCGCCGACAACGATTTGTCGCACCGCGTAGGCCGTCAGCTCGCCAACGACGAAGTCGGCCGCCTGGCACAAACCTTCGACCAGCTGCTGGAGCGCATCGAATCGGCGATGAATCGCGAGCGCCAATTTTCGGCGGACGCATCGCATGAACTGCGTTCGCCGCTGACGGCGCTGAAGGGTGAGCTGTCTGTGACGCTGGCGCGCACGCGCACGGCCGAAGAATATCGACAGGTGCTTGAGGGGCTGGAAGTCATCGTCGATGAGATGAGCCTGCTGGTGGAGGATTTGCTCGCGCTGTCACGCGCATCAGCAGGCATATTGCACAAAGAGGAATTCGATCTGCATGCGCTACTCGAACAGCTCATCGAGCGCATGAGCGCGCTGGCACAAACGCGACAACTCACTCTGGCGATGAAAATAAGCAACGAGCCGTTGCTGCTGCTCGCAGACCGGATGAAAGTGCAGCGCGTAATCACAAACCTAATCGACAATGCGATCCGCTACACGCCGCATGGCGGAAGCATCAACGTGCAGGCATATCACGACGGGGCGCAGGTGTGCATCAACGTGAGCGACACCGGCATCGGCATCGCAGCCGAACACACTCCACATATTTTCGAGCGCTTCTATCGGGCAGACAACGCGCGCACACGCGATGGCGCAGGGGGAAGCGGGCTGGGCCTGGCAATCGCAGACACCATCGTGCGCGCACACGACGGGCGCATCACGCTCCACAGCACGCTCGGCCGCGGCAGTACTTTCAGCGTGTGGCTGCCAGAATCATGAGACCGTTCTCACCTTAATCACATCGTTCTTTTTTTTAACTATGTAATCGTAGTAGGCATGAAGCAGCAAACAGCCTTCGTCATCGCCTGTGGGTTCACAGCATTTTTGCTGGTCGGCGGCAGCGCCGTCGTCACGAACTGGCGTGACCGCACCACAATGGCTGATGCAACGGCTGCAGAGCCTGCCCTCACTCAGACGGCGCCCGTCAACGCGGCGGCGCAGGAGCGGGCGGTCTTCCTGGCGCGCGAGGCCGTCTATCAGCAGCGCATCGCCGAAGCCAACCGACGACTCACACAGTCGGCAACGGTCGTCGCTGCCGCAGCCGCGACGAGCACCGCCGCAAGCGCAGTCACAAACGTGGCAGCAAATCCGGCGCCCCAGATTCCGGTCATGCAGGCAGCACGCATCGCCGTAACCGAAGCGATGGCACACTCCGCAGATGCACAGCCGCAGCGCGCCGAACTCGTCAATTTTCAAGGCGCCATCGCCTATGAAATCACACTCAATAATGGCGTCGTCTATGTTGATGCTGCATCCGGCACCATTCTGGCCAGCCAATGGGCCGAACAGTCTGCGGGCAAAACGCTGGAAGCGACTGCGCCGCAGACAGCAGTCGTCGAAGCGCCGGCGCAGCCCACCAGCGAAGAAGACGAGCACAAGGACGATTGAACGTAACGACTCAGCCATCCGGATTCCCAACGTGAACCAGGCCATTCCTTCTTCTTACTAAGTGAGTCGCCAAAAGTTCTGGCGGCAGATTCGCCTCCCCCGCTTTGCAGGGGAGGCGAATCTGCCGGACAAAACTTATGGACAGGAACTTAGGTCTACTGGGCCTATATAAAAAGGAATAACCTGTTTCGCAGGAAATACTGATCTAGGACCAAATCGTTACCTTCACTCAGACGCAGCATTCAGACGCAGCATTCAGACGCAGCATTCAGACGCAGCATTCAGACGCAGCATTCAGACGCAGCATTCAGACGCGGCACTCTTCTTTTGAAGCATCGGCCGGTCTTTTCATCACACGATCAAAATCATGGACAAAACCCCGATGCAACTCACAAAGCCAACCGTGACTCAGACAACCGGCATGAGAATCGGCGCATCAGTTCCTGCAATGACAGCCAGCGCATCTGCAGCGCGCGCCCGCCGACGCAGCAACCTCGGTGCAAACGCACTCATCACAGTTGCGTCACTGGTCGCCACAGCCGCCGGCTGGGTCGTCATCGCACACGACGATCAGGCGCAACAGGCGCAACAGGCGATGGCAGACACGTTTACGGCACAACTGCCCATAGATGTCGCAACGCGGCCGCTCATCCTGCCGCCGATCCCGACGCTTGCACCCGAGCCGAAGATGGTCGGCAGCCAGACAACCCAGGCTCAAGTGCAGGCGGTCATCCCACCACCGGCGCTGCGCCAGGTCGATGCCGCAACGGCGCCGGCGATCGTGCAACAGGCACAAGTCGCACCGGTGGCGCGTGCGCCGATCGCGCGGACGCGCTCATCGCGCCGACGGACGCGCTGACATGCAACGCATCGACTTCATCGCCATGGGCTGCGATACGTCCATCTTCCTCGATTCAGATGCACCGGAAGCGATCACTGCGCTGCAGCAGACACAGGCTTGGTTTGAAGAGTGGGAACAGGTGCTGAGTCGCTTCCGCCCAACGAGCGAACTGGCCGCACTCAACCGCTTCGCCGGCTACTGGTTCAACACAAGCGAAACCCTATGGGATGTGTTGCAGGCAGCGCTCGACAGCGCCGCACGCACCGCAGGGCGCGTCACGCCAACAGTACTGCCGCAACTGCTCGCCGCCGGCTATGACCGGCCGTTTGAAGCATTCAAAACAGAGGGCGCAGGTCAAAACACGGCCGCGCCGAATGCGGTGCCGGCAGCCGACTGGCGCGCAATCGAGCTGAATACAGGACAGCGCGCTGTGCGATTGCCGCGTGGCACCGCGCTGGATTTCGGCGGCATCGCCAAAGGCTGGGCGGCGGAAAAGACTGCACAGCGGCTGGTGCACCTCGGTGGCGTGCTCGTCGACGCCGGCGGCGACATGGCAGCACGCGGCCGGCGCATTGACGACGGTGCATGGCCCATCGGAATCAGCGACCCGCGCACCGGCGATGCGGACGAAAACGCACTGCTCGATATCATCCTCATCCACGACTGCGGCGTGGCCACCTCTGGCCGCGATTACCGACGCTGGCAACATCACGGCCGTGCGCAGCATCACATCATCGACCCGCACACTGGCCAGCCGGCCGACACAGACGTGCTCAGCGCGACCGTGATCGCTGCCGATGCAGCAGCGGCTGAAACCGCCGCCAAACAGGTGCTGCTGCTGGGCAGCGACGCCGGCCTGTGCTGGATCGACGCACAACCAGGTGCCGCGGCGCTGCTCGTCACCAACGACGGGGCCATACGCACGAGCGCCGCGTTCGACAGGTACACCGAACGTATAGAAGCGCCAGCCATCGACGCAGCCTGAGTGAATACATCATGATTACCGATAATTTAAAAACTCCCGTGCAAAACACGGACCCTTTTGACAGCGATCTCACGCAAGCCATGTCGGGCCGCACACTGTTCGGCATTCTGAGCGCCGTCGTGATCGGCGCACTCGGCGCCGCCGTCCTCGTGCCGGCAGCACTGCCAGACCTCACGCAGTCGCTGCTTGGTTCGGAGCCGAAGGCCTACTGGTACCTCTCACGCTCCAGTGCGATCGTTTCATACGTGCTGCTGTGGATCTCGATGATCTTCGGCCTAATGATCACAACACGCACAGCACACGCCTGGCCGGGCGGACCGGCGACGCTCGACCTGCATCAGCAGACCAGCCTGATGGCGCTGGCGCTGGCACTCTTCCACGGGCTGATCCTGCTCGGTGATTCGTACATCGGCTACAACCTGCGGACAATCGCCGTACCATTCGCCAGCGTCGATTACAAGCCGTTCGAAGTCGGCCTCGGGCAGATCGGCTTCTATGTAATGGCCCTGGTCGGCCTGAGCTTCTACGTAAAGAAGACGATCACACAGCGCGGCTGGCGGCTGATCCACTTTTTAAGCTTTGCGATGTTCGTCCTCGCGCTGGTGCATGGCCTGCAGGCCGGCACGGACAGCAGCGGCACATTCATGTCACTGCTCTACTGGGTGAGCGGAAGCAGCGTGCTGCTGATGACGGTGTTTCACATACTGCTGAAAGTAACGGGACGGCGACAAACAGCCGATCGCAAATCGCAGACCATTGAACGAACGACGGGGGCATCCGCGATGTGAGAAGTAAATGTATTTCTCACGCGAAGCCGCAAAGAACGCGAAAAGGTCTGAATTCCGTCGCCGAAGAAATTCTCTCAAGCCAAGTTGCGGAAAGCCATAAAAAGCCTTTCCCTTCACGGCTTCACGGCTTCGCGGCTTCGCGTGAGAAAAATCGCACCTACTCAGGCCGTTCTATTTTTCATCGCGAAACGCACGATTCCTCCTCCCTTCGGGAGGAGGAATCGTGCGTTTCGCGGGACATATCGACATAGGCCTGAGCAGTTACGAAAAATCTGCTGTCAAATTTCACCCCCCAACGGCGGATGCACCCCGCCCAATAGTCGGCCGAAAACGGCAATAAAATTCAGCAATGCCAACACTTGTGCCACAAGGGCAGTCACCAGCATTCATATTTTTTGGACATCACAAGTGTGCATCCCGCTATATTTTGTCTGTGGTCTTGGATACAGCTGCGTGTGGTACGTACTCACTTTCCCGGATGCAAGAGGTGAGTACTATGTCAGTCAGGATGAGCAAGGAAAGGACAAAGCGAAAGTTCTCTCAAGAGTTCAAAGAGAACGCAGTGCAACTGTGTCTGGCGCGCTCGACAACGGTGCGGCAGATCGCGGCGGAACTGGGCGTCACGGAGAAAATTCTGCACCGATGGAAGCGTGAGATGGCGACTGCGCAGTTGATGAAAACGCAGTTCGCGCCGGGGAGTGGGCACCCACGCGATGAAGAGCTCGACGTGCTGCGCAAAGAGAACAAAAAACTGAAGGCCGACGTCGAGTTCCTAAAAAAAGCAGCCGCGTACTTCGCACAACACACTCAGTGAAGTACGCGGCGGTGGAAGAGCTTGCTAACAAATCGGGAGTGCGAAATGCATGTGAGTTGCTCAGCGTCAGCACCTCTGGTTACTACGAATGGCGTCGGCGCGGGCCGAGCCAGCGCGACATCGACGACGCGAAGCTGCTGGAGCAGATCCGTGAAGAACACATGCTCAGCAGAGGGCGCTTCGGTGTGCGCAAGGTGTGGCACCGGCTGAAGGAGCGCGGCGTGGCATGCGGCCTGAGACGAGTGACCCGCCTGATGAGGCAGGAAGGGCTGAAATCGCGGTGTTTTCGGATGCGCAGGAGCATCACAGTGGCAGATGAATCGGCGGCGCCGGTGCCGAATGTGTTGAATCGGGAGTTTGTCGCAGAGAAGCCCAATGAGAAGTGGGTCAGTGACATCACTCAGTGCCGAACGCGAGCGGGATGGATCTACCTGGCGGTGGTGCTTGATCTGTGCAGTCGCAGGGTGGTGGGATGGTCTGTCAGCCAGCAGGCGGATCGCGCATTGGTGATCGCCACCTTTCAGCAGGCTGCCGATGCGCGATCGATCACGCCAGGATTGCTTGTCCACACGGACCGCGGCAGCCAATATACCAGCCACGACTACGTCAATATGCTCGACGCATGGGAATGCATTCGCAGCATGAGCCGCAAAGGAGAGTGTTACGACAACGCTGTCGCAGAGAGTTTCTTCAAAATATTCAAGGTGGAGTGTCTTCCTCCCAACGGCATCTTTGACTCATTCGAAGAGGCACGCCTCGCGATCTTCGAATGGATCGAAGGGTTCTACAATCGCAACCGACCGCACTCAGCTCTGAACTACGCAACACCAGAGCAGTTCGAGCAACGAATGAACCGATTTTGATTGTCCGGGGAAGCGGGTACGTACCA
>CANJQH010000036.1 GCA_947476335.1 Anaerolineae bacterium
AAAGCCAAAGCCAAAGCCAAAGCCAAAGCCAAAGCCAAAGCCAAAGCCAAAGCCAAAGCCAAAGCCAAAGCCAAAGCCAAAGCCAAAGCCAAAGCCAAAGCCAAAGCCAAAGCCAAAGCCAAAGCCAAAGCCAACTTCGTCAGCTGTGCCGACGCGGCATGCGTTTGCCAGGTGCGTTATTTAATGCCGGAGCACCGGCTGTTTCAAGGAGATACCCGTGAAAGTCAACAGCATTCTCGAAACCATCGGCAACACGCCTCATGTGCGCGTACAGCGCTTGTTTCCGTCCACGCACGAAGTTTGGATCAAGCTTGAGCGCGCCAATCCGGGCGGCAGTATCAAAGACCGCATTGCGCTGGCGATGATCGAAGACGCTGAGGCACGTGGCGTGTTGAACAAAGACACGCTCATCATTGAGCCGACGTCGGGCAACACCGGCATTGGTCTGGCGATGGTGGCGGCGGCTAAGGGCTACAAGCTGATGCTGGTGATGCCCGAGTCGATGTCAATTGAGCGCCGCCGCCTGATGCAGGCTTACGGCGCCACGTTCGATCTGACGCCGCGTGAGAAGGGCATGAAGGGTGCCATTGCGCGCGCGCAGGAGTTGAAAGAGCAGACACCGAACTCGTGGATTCCGCAGCAATTCGAGAACCCAGCGAACATCGAGGTGCATGTGCGCACCACTGCGCAGGAAATTCTGCACGATTTCCCCGAGGGGCTTGACGCAATCATCACCGGTGTGGGCACTGGCGGACACATTACGGGAATCGCGCAGGTGCTGAAGCCAGTGTGGCCGAATTTGAAAGTATTCGCCGTCGAGCCAGCGGCTTCACCGGTCATCAGCGGTGGCGCGCCTGGCCCGCACCCGATTCAGGGCATCGGTGCCGGCTTCATTCCGGCGAACCTGCATAAAGAGTTGCTGGACGGCGTTATTCAGGTGACGAAGGACGAGGCGTTTGATTTTGCGCAGAAGGCGGCGCGCCAGGAAGCTATTTTTTGCGGCATTTCGTCCGGTGCCACACTGGCAGCCATTAGCAAGAAGATTGCCGAACTGCCGGCTGGCTCGCGCATCCTCGGCTTCAACTACGACACCGGCGAGCGCTATCTATCAGTGGAAGGGCTGTTCTAGCAAAAAGTCAGAGTAGATAAATTCGTATTTCTCGCGAAAAACGCGATTTCTTCCCCCGAAGGGAGAAGAAATCGCGTTTTTCGCGTTGAAAACCTGGCTGGCCTGAGTAGTTACCAGATCAGATCACGAGCAAAATCGCCGTTGCGATGAGTCCCGTTGCAACGGATTTGATCTGTACGGAGCGTGCCTGACGGCGAATCTGAGCGTTAATGGCTGCGTCGGAGATGTCTTCCGGTCCCTGGTCCATGTCGCGCGAACCGCGCGACGCGAGAGCCACTCAGGTCTTTTCGCGGTACTGAAAGAACCCCAGTGCGGCGGCAGAGAACGGCAGGAAGGCGAGCGTGCGCATCCACAGCGGCTGCCCGGTGAGCATGATAAATGCGGCAAACGCCACACTCACAATGCCGACGACGATGCCAAACCCTAAGCGCATACGGCGCTGCTTTGGCCCGATATTAGCGATACAGACTTCACCCATGTTGTTATGTTGTATGGTAAACCCGGCTTCTTAGAAGCCGGGTTACTTTGACAAGTTCCTCTGGCGCAGCAGCGGCGCCAGCACCGCCCGCTCCTGCGCATCGAACACCCGCAGCAGCAGCAGCATGCCGACATATGCCGCTCCGCCAGCAGCCACCCCTAGCCACACGTGCCCCAGCCACATGCCTCCGCCGCCGATCAGCGCCATCGCCCCGGCCGCCAGTGCTGGTCGTGCCAGCACCGCACTCCACGGCAGCACGCCAATGTGCCGGCGCACATAGTAGTAAAAAATCGCACCTTTGATGATTTCTGAGCCGATTGTGATCACCGCCGCCGCCTGATAAGAGAACAGCGGCACCAGCAGCAGGTTTGCCGCCAAGTTGAAGATCAGCGTCACCGCAAATGCGCGCGTGATTGTACGCTGCTGGTTCACCGCGATCAGCGCGTAATTGGTCACGCTGTTGATCCAGCCGGCGATCATGCTCCACGAAAGGATCGAAATTGCGACTGCGCCGTGCGGCAGAAACTCCGCGCCGAAAAAGCCCGCCAGCGTCTCGGAGAGCAGCGTCGTGGCGATCGCCAGCGGCAGTGCCACGATCACCAGCAGCTTCACCGCCAGCGTGAACGCGCGCATGAACGCGTCGCTGCCCTGGCTGGCCATGCGCGAAAGCGCTGGAAACAGCGACTGTGTGAAAAACGACGGGATGATGTTGAAGGCGTCGATGAAGCGATAGCCGGTGCTATACCAGCCGACGACTTTTTCTGATGCAATTCCCGCCGCTTCCGTGCCGAATAGCGCCACTGCCGGTGTTGCCGCTTTTAGGATTGGCACATCTAGTTTGAACTCGATCGATGCCAGCAGGTGGTTCAGCATCAACGGTGTCGCCTCGCGCAGCATATCGCGCCGCGATGTATGCACTGCGAAGCCGTCGGTGCTGCGTCCGAAGTTCAGGTTGAGCTGGCTGCGCGCCATCACTGCCAGCATCGCCATCGTCAGTATGTTCACTACCACCGACGTAATTGCCAGCGCCGGCACGCCCCAGCCTAGCATCAGCAGGGCTGCGCCGATGGTCGCTGTCGCCAGAGCGCTGATCACGGAAAGCGCTGCGGGAACTTCACCGCGCTCGTAGGCGAAGAACAGTGCGCTCAGGCCGCTGTTCAGGCTGCTGATCACCTGTGAGCCGCCCAGAATGGCGATGGTGAGCGCCACCTGGTCATTGAAGTAGCCGATGCTGCGGCCGCCGAGCAGCACCAGCATGAAGACGGGTGCTGTGCCGGCGGACAGCAGCAGTCGCAGCGCGGTCGTATGGCGAAAATACGCGCCGGCGTGGGCGCGATCGCGCGCGACCTCGCGGGTGAGATATGTGTTCAGCCCGAAATTCAGGACAATTTCGAACCAGCTGACGACGACGACGGCGAAATAGTAAGCACCGACGCCGTCTGGCCCGAGCAGGCGCGCCACGACGATGGCAAAGGCGAACGAGATCAGGCGCGCCACGATGTTCATGGCGGAGAGCACGGCGCTGTTACGCGCCACGCGCCCGGCGCCGCTGAGCGTTTCGTTCGACGCGGCCAGCGAGCGCCAGCCGTAGATGCCGGCGGTGAAAAGCAGGCTGACCAGTGCCAGCACCGTTGTGAATGCGCCGTAGCGCACGCTGTCCGGCGAATATTTGAAGCGCACCGTGGCAACTTTTGTGCCGTCCGGAAGCCGGGCGTGGTCGAGCTGCACGCCGCGGAAATTGCCGTTCACCAGCACAATGGGCACCTCGACTTCGGCGTCGTCGGCGGCGCCCTGTGGCCGCACAAAAGCACGCCAGCCGGGAAACCAGCTGTCGTTCAGGATCAGCCATTCGCGTCCCGGCCCGGTTTGTGCGTCGATCCATACTTCACTATTCGCATAGGCAGTAATGGTTGCTGGCTGGTACTGTGCAGGGACGGCGGCGGCGCTCGGACAGCCGGCCGCGCCGCACACGATCGGGTCGTTCACCAGCACGAAACGACGCGGATCGAAGCTGCGGATCGCCTGTGCGAACCACGCGCCATCGCGTTCGGCCTGCGCCGGCGCGATCGTCGCCGCCGCTGGCATCAGGTACGCGCGCGGCATGGCGCGCGTGTTGCGGTAAATGCGCAGGCCGCCGACGCGCGGCAATTCCTCATAACCGGCTACGTCGATGCTGTTTTCCGTCAGTACATATTTGACGCCCAGCATGTCCAGCAGCGGCGATTCGAGGCTGGCGCGTTCGCGCAGCGGGCTGACGCGGTTGTAGAGCAGGTCGTTTTGTGGCTCGATCGCCCGCATGTACTCGACGTAGCGGCGCGGGATGATCGAATCGTAGCCGCGGATGTCCTGCAGCTTCAGCGGCCATAGCATATTGGCGTTGGCTGGTTTGTTATGCGTCGCACCGTTGGGTTCATATGAGGTGACGCGCCATAGCTTCAGCGTGCCCACAGCGTCGGCGTCGTTTTGCAATGGTTGTAGCGCCGCCGGCTGCACATTCAGCAGCGCCGGGTCGACGGCTGGGGCGAAACCGACCCACGCGATGTTCAAATCGAAGGCGAGCAGCGCGATCAGCGCGACTGCCTGTGTGCGGCTTGGGCGCAGGCCAGCGAGCACCCCGTTGGTGAGCAGCAGCAGGCCGAAAATCGCCGCGTTGTCTGCGATGTAGCTGAAGAGCCCTTCGGGTGCGGCGAAGCGCTGTGGGGCAAGCACGCTTTCTTCGAACAGCGCCGCCATCGGGCCATGCACGAGCGGCCATGCCATGCGCGCGGCGACGATGCCGATCAACACGAGCGCGCCGGCGAGGGTTGTGGCCAGTGCCAGTGCGTGGCGTATGCGGCTCATGGTCGGCACAGTCGTCCTGGTCGTCCAGCTTTCGAAGCCGAGCGCAGCCAGCACGCACAGCGCCACGGTGAGCGGAAATTTCCAGCGGAATGGCGAATGCAGCTGGTCGATGCCGGGCAGCCCGTAGAACAGGATCGCGTAAGCGCGCGTGCCGAAGATGAAAAGCACGCTTGCCGCAGCGAGCGCGACGAAGAACAGCGCAGGTGTGCGCCGTTCGGCGCGGCCGCGCAGCGCCGTCACTGCACCGACGATGGCAAACAACACCGTGGCAAGGCCGGCGTAGACGCTGCTTTCGACCTGTTCCTTTGCTGCGTAGCCCCACCATGTGCCCTGCAGCGACGCAGCCGGCTCCATGCGCAGGCTGAACCAGTCGAAGTAGGCGTGGTGGCCCCAGCTGCCGTAAATATTGGGCAGCAGCCACAATGCCACGTAACGCACTGGAAAGGCGTAGCTGCGCACCTGATCGAGCGTGCTGTGACCGGAGGCGCGGAAATTTTGTGTAACGAGCTCGAAGAGCGGCAGTAGCTGAATTGCTGCCAGCAGTGCGCCGCCGCCGCCGAAGATCGCCAGCCAGCCGATGCGTGAGATGGCGTAATTTCGTTCGCGCAGCCGTCCACTCGTCGCCAGCCGCCACAGTGCGTAGGCAGCAGTGACCAGCGCTGTGTACACCGAAATTTCAACGTGTCCGGCCAGCAAATGACAGCCGACCGCCGCGGCGCCAAGCACCGCCCACGGCAGCGACGCGGGTCGTCCGCCGATGCCCGCATCCTGTCGCAGCAGTTTATCGACCAGTGCAAGGATCAGCGGCTGCCAGGCGACAGCGGCGACGATCATTGGATGCACAACGCCGATGACGAGCAGGCCGCACAACTGAAACGCCACGCCGGCAAAGACGGCGCTGGAGCGGCGCAACCCATAGGTGCGAATCAGCGCGTACATCGAAAGACCGGCCAGCGCCAGCTGTGACACCATGAACCAGCCGTATGCCGTGGACAAGGGCAGCAGTAGAAAGAGCACAGAAAACGGGTACAACGCCGAGTTCTGGCCGGCGGCGAGGAAAGGTACCCCACCGAACAAGTACGGGTTCCACAGCGGCAGTTCGCCGGCGCGCAGCGAGTCGCGGATGAACCCCTTCCATGCATAGTTCTGCAGAATCAGATCTGATGCCAGCTCATTTTGCAGCTGTACCTGCCCGTTCTGAGCTGTAAGCTCATTGCCGGCCGGTGTGCTGCGATATGGTTCGTACTGAAAAAGATTGTCGACCGGCAGCAGCGTCTTTCCACCAAGCGTCACCGGCAGGTACAGCGCAAACGGCAGCAGCAGCAGAAATACGACGCAGACGAGTGTGCGCAGCCTGGGTGAGGCCGGCAGCGAGGGAAATCGCAGCATTGCGCGATATTACATGACGATGTCCCCACATGGGTGCATCGGGTGCATCCGCGGTTGTGGAGGTGAATTGCTATTGACGGGTGATTGTGTCGTTGTCGTTGAATATCACCTTCAACCCTGGCTGCGGCATGACCAGACCGAAAATAGCTTGTGACGGCTTGATTTAAAGGATCTCGTGAAAGAGCTCATGTGTATAATTCTCTCTCTTGCATGGCCTAAGTGGGTGCTGCGTTCGTTGACGTGGTCTATTTCTGTGCCATTCGTCGTCTGTGGGCGGAAGACGGCCCTGCCACTCAATCTTTCGCATATGAAACCATCGCCGACGAAAATCATGCTGGTTCAAGCTGGGCTGGGCGATTCCGTGCAGCCGGCTTTGGAGCGCTCCGGATATCGTGTGATCTGGGTGCACGCCGTTCGTTCTGCGCTGGAACGGCTTATGAGCGACGAGCCTTTGCTGGTGATCGTGGACATGCCTTCTTTAAAAGGCGACGTCGAAAAATTATGCCGTGCGATCAAGCGGCGAAAAAATGTGCCGATTTTGTTGATCGGCGATGAAGCGCCTGCCGAGGGTGCGTATGACTTCGCAGACGCGCTGTTAACGCGTCCGCTGCAGTTGAAACGGTTGTTGTCGAGAGTGGAAAAGTTGATGCCCGAAGAGCAAAGCACCGAATTTCGCTGCGGCGACATTATTTTCCGACCACGTGAAGGCAAGGTGCGCAAGCGCAGCGGCGAACATTATCTGAATCCGAAGCTGTCACGGCTGTTGCTTACGTTTATGCAGCGTCAGGGCGAGGTGATTCCGCGCAAATTTCTGATGAGCCATATCTGGGAGACCACATATATGGGGGATACTCGGACGCTCGACGTGCACATTCGATGGCTGCGGCAGATCATCGAGGATGATCCGAGCAAGCCCGGCTATTTGCAGACGGTGCGCGGGCAGGGGTATCGTTTCGAAAATCCGAAGCAGAGAAAATAAGATGAGGGAGTGGCCAAACCCAGGTAGAGAGAAACCGGCGATTTGCAGACTCTGCTCGGATTCAGTCACTTCCCAAAAATACTTCCCGAAAATAAGGTTGAGCGGCTGTGTGCCGTAAAATGCCTGCTTAACTTCAAGTCAACTACTTTCCTGGAAATACTGATTTAAGGCTGAGCAGGCGCCGAAATGCAATCATGAACATCATCGTCACCGGCTCGATCGCATACGACTATCTGATGAGCTTTCCCGGGTCGTTTAGCGAACAGATTATTCCTGAGCAGCTCACGCGTCTGAGCCTGAGCTTTCTCGTCGACGACATGCAGAAGCGCCGCGGCGGCGTGGCGCCGAACATCGCCTACACGCTGGCGATGCTGGGTGAGCGGCCGATGATTTTCGGCACTGCGGGGCAGGACTTTGGTGAATATCGCACCTGGCTTGAAGACAAGGGCGTCGACACGCGCTTTGTGACGCAGACGCCGGACAAATTCACCGCTTCGTTCTTCTGCAGCACCGATCAGCACAGCTGCCAGATCGCCTCGTTTTACACCGGGGCGATGGCTGACGATGTGAAGCTGTCGCTCAGGTCGCTGCCGTTTCGGCCGGATGTGGTGATCGTTTCGCCCACTGAACCGCAGGCGATGATTCATTTCGCGCAAGAGTGCACGGAGATGGGCGTGCGGTACATCTTTGACCCGGGTCAGCAATGCGCACGGGCCACCGGCGAAGAGCTGCGCATCGGCATTCTGGGCGCCAGTGTGCTGATCTGTAATGACTATGAGATGGAGCTGATTCGCCAGAAGACGGACATGAATGAGGCAGATGTGCTCTTCCATGCCGAAGCCGTCATCGTCACGAAAGGTGCACATGGTTCGAGCATCTACCTGAAGGATCGCCGCATCGATGTGCCAGCCGTGCCCGAGGATCGCATCGTCGATCCCACTGGCGTTGGCGACGCATTCCGCGGCGGCCTGCTGAAGGGCATCGCCGTCGGCGCGAACTGGGAAGTGTGCGGCCGCCTTGGCAGCGTTGCCGCTACGTTTGCACTCGAATGCGTCGGCGGTCAGTCGCACGAATTCACCGCAGATGAGTTTCGCCGTCGCTATGAGGTGAACTTCGGGCCGATGCCACTGTAATATCGTTGGTTGCAAAGCACGCGCGCAGGCCCGTAGTTCACGGTTTACCTGCAGCCAGGAGTCCCGGCCTTGTCGTGTTTTGACATATTGGGTACCTGTTCAGGACAGATCGGTAATTCCTGCAACACGCGCAATTTTTCTTCTGTAAGGGGAAAATCGCATGTGCTGCGGAGAAAAAAAGACTGGCTGGAGCAGCTGCCGTATAGAAGTCTCCGCCGTTTTTTCACGGTGGGACCCGCAAGGAGCAATTCAGATGAATCACGACGTAAAGGACCTTAGTCTGGCCACGCAGGGCCGCTATAAGATCGAATGGGCCGAGCAGGAAATGCCGGTGCTCAAGCAGATCCGTACCCGCTTTGAGAAGGAGCGTCCGTTCAAGGGCCTCAAGATCTCGGCATGTCTGCACGTGACGAGCGAAACGGCCTCGCTGATGCGCACGCTGCAGGCCGGCGGTGCCGATATCGTGCTGTGCGCCAGCAACCCGCTCAGCACGCAGGACGAAGTCGCCGCCTCGCTCGTCGCCAACGACGAGATCCCGACGTATGCCATCAAGGGTGAGGACAATGAGACGTATTACAAGCATCTCAACGCCGCGCTCGATCATCACCCGATGATGACGATGGACGACGGCTGTGACCTCGTCAGCATCCTGCACAAGCAGCGCCCGTCGCAGGTGCCCGAAATCATCGGCGGCACCGAAGAGACCACCACGGGCGTCATTCGTCTGCGCGCGATGGCAGCCGATGGCGCGCTGCGCTTTCCGGTCATCGCCGTGAATGACTCGATGACGAAGCACTACTTCGACAATCGCTATGGCACTGGCCAGAGCACCATCGACGGCATCATCCGCGCCACCAATGTGCTGCTCGCCGGCAAGACGCTCGTCGTCAACGGCTACGGCTGGTGCGGACGCGGCGTCGCCAGCCGCGCGCGCGGCATGGGCGCGCTCGTCGTGGTCACCGAAGTCGACCCGATGAAGGCACTTGAAGCGATCATGGACGGCTTCCAAGTGATGACGCTCAAGGCTGCGGCGAAGGTGGGCGACTTTTTCGTCACGGTCACCGGCAACAAGAACGTCATCGACGTCGAGCACTTCGCCCTGATGAAGGATGGAGCGATGCTCGCCAACAGCGGCCACTTCGATGCCGAGATCAACATCCCCGGCCTCAAAAAGTTGAGCAAGGGCCAGCCGCGCCCGATCCGCCCGTGGGTCGAGCAGTTCACGATGAAGGCTGACGGCCGCAAGATCAACCTGCTCGGCGGCGGCCGCCTCGTCAACCTCGCGTCGGCCGAAGGCCACCCGGCCTCGGTGATGGACATGAGCTTCGCCAACCAGGCGCTCGGCGCCGAGTTCATGCTCAAGAACGCTGCCAAGCTGAAGCCGGACGTTTACACGATCCCGGAGAAGCTCGACCGCGAAATCGCGCGCCTCAAGCTGGCCGCCATGGGCATCAAGATCGACAAGCTCACCAAGGATCAGACGAAGTACCTCTCGAGCTGGGAAGAGGGAACCTGATCATTTCAGATTTCAGATTTCAGATTTCAGATTTCAGATTGAGCAAATCTGAAATCTGAAATCTGGCAACAACTCAGGCCCAAATCAGTATTTCCCGCGAAACACACCATTCTCTCCCCCGAAGGGGGAGAGAATGGTGTGTTTCGCGTTGGAAAAATAGCTGGCCTGAGTAGTTACGAAATCTGAACTCCGATCCGGCTGTGCATACTTTTTAATAAAGTATGCACATGAAATCCAGACTTACCGTTACGCTCGATCCTGAGGTGATTCGGATTGCGAAGGTCGTCGCCCGAGTACGGGGAACGAACGTATCGGCTTTGTCGAAGTGGTCGGTGGAGATTCCGCAATCGTACGCCAGGCATTGGCACTGCCGACGTCCGACGTCGAGGATGCTTTGCAGGCGAGCGCCGCATTATGGTTTGGCGCACGGTGCATTGTGACGCGCGATCCGGCACATTTTCGCAGGATGCCGATCGAAGCTCTCACCCCGCAGCAGTTCGCAGCAAAATTTCTCGACTGACGTTCTCACGCACGTCGATACACTTGCCGCGTCCGCGCATATTCCAGCGCCGCATCCGGCACCAGATAGCGCACCGATCCGCCGGCGACCAGCCGTGCGCGCAGGTCCGACGAAGCCAGATCGAGCAGCGGTGCGTCGATCCAGCGCACGCGTTCGCGCAGCGCCGGCAGAAATTCGAAGACCGCGGCGTGGTCGCTGCGGCTGCCTGGCCGCCGCGCGACGCACAGCGCCGCAAGCTCGATCAGATCCGCCGGCCGATGCCAGCGCGACAGATCGGCCAGCGAATCCTCGCCGATCAGAAAGAACCACTCGTGCTCTGGATGCTGTTCGCGCAGCAGCTGCATCAGCGTGAGCGAGTAGTGCGGTCCCGGACGCTGCGCATCGGTTTCGCACAAACGAAACGCTGGATGCCCGGCGATTGCCAGCTGCGTCATCGCTACGCGGTGCGCCGCATCCGTGACCTGCTTGCCGGCCTTGTGCGGCGGCTGGCCGACCGGGGTGAACCACACTTCGTCCAGGCCGAGCTGCTGCCAGGCCTGGTCTCCGAGCACAAGGTGGCCGATGTGCGGCGGGTCGAAGGTGCCGCCGAGGATGCCGACGCGCATCAGGCTTTGAACACTTCGCTGCGCACCGTCGCCTTCTTCAGGCGCTCTTCGTGGATGACCACGCCGAGGCCGACGCCGGTCGGCACCGGCAGCATGTTGTCTTTGTCGAGCGCGAAGCCGGGTTCGATCAGATCTTCATGGAAATAGCGATTGCTGGCGCTCAGGTCGCTGGGCAGGCTGAAGTTGGGCAGCGCAGCCAGGGCCACGTTGAGGGCGCGGCCGATGCCGGTTTCGAGCATGCCGCCCTTCCAGACGGGGGCGCCGGCTTGCATGGCGATGTCGTGAATGGCGAGCGCCTTCGTCACGCCGCCGACGCGGCCCTGCTTGATGTTGATGATTTTGCATGCGCCGAGTTCGAGCGCGCATCGCGCATCGCCTGGGCCGTGGATCGACTCGTCCAGACAGATGCGCGTTTTGAGTTCGCGCTGCAGCTTGTGATGCTCATAAATATCGTCGTAAGCCAGCGGCTGCTCGATCATGAGCAGGTCGAGGTCGTCCATCTGCCTGAGCATGCCGATGTCGTTGAGCGTGTAGGCCGAATTGGCGTCGACCATCAGCGGTACGCCGGGGATGGCTGCACGCGCGGCACGGGCATCCTGCAGGTCGCGCCCGGGCTTGATCTTGATCTTGATGCGGTGATAGCCGTCTGCGCGGAAGCGCAGAATGCGCTCGACGAGCGCTTCGGTCGTCGGTTGAATGCCTATGCTGACGCCTACCGCTAGGCGGTCTTTGAGATCGGTGTGCCCGCTGAGCTGGCCGATGTAATCGCGCAGGCTGAGACCGGCCTGCTGGGCGCCGATGTCCCACAGACATGCTTCGAGCATGGCTTTGCAGATGTTGTGTCCGCGCACCCAGGCGAAGCGCTCGGGCGCTTCGGTCGGTTTCTCAAATGGCGCCTTGAACAACAGTGGAATCAGATAGTCGCGCGCGATGTGCCAGCCGGTCTGCAGCGTTTCGTAGGAATAGCCAGGCCCGTCGCCGGCGAATTCGCCCCAGCCGACGAGCCCGTCGGCGCTGGTTACTTTGGCCAGAATGGCTTCTTTGTCATACGCCACACCGAAGCTGGTCTCGAACGGCGCCAGCAGCGGCCACTTGATTTGAAAGAGTTCGACCTGCACAAGTTTCATGCCAGTGAGTGTACCGGAAAAATGCGGTATGCTTTATCTTCGTTCCAACGAAGTCGCAACGTACTAAGCATTGAACAGCCGCCTGCCGGGAAGATGAGGGAGCAGGCGGCTTTCTGATCGTACTTATCTGCCCAGCGTCGATGCCGCAACCGGCTTGCTCATCAGTAAAGGTGTTTGCGTAGTCAAAAGACGGATGGCGGGCGTCGCCGGGTGGACAAAATATAGCAACGTTTGACGAGGTAAGAGTGATGCAAGATCAAGAGTACCTGACCCCTGAAGGCTTGAAGCGACTCGAAGACGAACTGGAGCACCTGCGCGGCGTGCGTCGTTCTGAGGTGGCGCAGCGGCTGCACGAAGCGATGGCCGAGGGTGAGGTTGAGGAGAACCCGGAGTACGACGAGGCGAAAAATGAGCAGGCTTTTGTTGAAGGCCGCATTATGGAGATCGAAGCCATTCTCTCCAATGCGATTCTGATCGAAAACAAGGGTCCGGCGAACGAAGTGCGCCTTGGCAGCAGAGTGACTGTGACGGAAGTCGGCACGCGCAGCCAGGAGCATTACATTCTGGTGGGTTCGGCGGAAGTGGATCCGTTGAACGGTCGTATCAGCAATGAATCACCGCTTGGTAAGGCACTGGTCGGCCGGAAGCTCAATGAGCAGTTCCAGATCCAGGCGCCCGACGGTGTGTTGAAATTCAAGGTTACGCACATTACGAACAAGTAGTGCGCACTTATCTTCGTGGCCATGCCGGCCTGGGCAAATCTTCGCGTTTGTTGGGCCGGCTGACTGAGCTTCTGAGCCGTGGTGTGCGGCCGGATCGTGTGCTGTGCCTGGCGCCGGATGTGCGTTCGGCTCAGCGCATGCGCCGTGCACAGCCTCTCGTCCCAACTTCGTCGATTACCACCTTTGCTGCGTTGGCTCGTCGGCATGTGGCACTTTTTTTCCCGTTGATCGCGCGCGCCGCCGGGTTTTCTGATCCTGGCCGTGAGCCAGTTTTTCTCAATGTCGAAGCGGCACAGTTTCTCTTGAATCAACGGCTGGCTGAACATCTGCCGGCGCTCGATGAGTTGGCGCTGCAGCGGCCGCGTCTGGTTGGGCAAGTGCTGGACAACGTCAACAAAGCTGCTGTGTCGGGCTTTCCGCTTGAGGAACTTTCTCAACGGCTGGCATGTGCATGGACTGGCGATTCTCGTCGTTTGCGCGCCTATGACGCTGCGCAGATGGCGGCGCTCGAGTACCGTGCCTATTTGATGCGCCATGGCATGCTCGACTACGCACTGCTCGTCGATCTCTATCGGCGTGTACTGTTGCCGCATCGGGCATATCGCGATTACATCGCCATGCACGGCCAGCATCTGGTCGTTGACAACATCGAAGAAGGGGCGCGGCCGATGCATGAGCTGCTTGCACGGTTGCTGCCTGAATGCGAATCGGCGCTGCTGGTGGAAGATGATCCCGGCGGCTACCGCGTATTCCTTGGTGCAGATCGCGCGTCGGCGCGTCGGCTGGCAGTGCTGTGCGATGAGCAGATCGCGCTCGATGATCCGCGTATCGATGCGCCGAGCCCGGCCGCGTTTGGCTTTGCGTTGGCGCAGGCGGTGCGGCGCAGCAGCGTTGCAGAAAAGGTGCAGGCAACCGCCGCAGTCAGTGTGCTGCCGAGCGGGCGCTACTGGATTTCGATGGTCGACGTCGTTGCTGCCCGCATTCGTGAGCTGCATGCTGCCGGCGTGCCGGCGCGCGATATCGCGGTGGTCGCACCATATGTGGAGGATGTGCTGCGTTTCGAATTGATCGAGCGTTTGCAGCCGGCTGGTATCACCGTGCGCGCGCTGCGCCCATCGCGGCCGCTATTTCAACATCCTACTGTGCGCGCCATGCTCGTGCTGGCGAAGCTGGCACGGCCGGAGTGGAACCTGCGCGTCGGCGTGCCTGAGCTTGCGCGCATGTTCGCCTGTCTGCTGGCCGACCTCGACGGTGTGCGTGCGCAGCTGCTGGCCGAACATGCCGCGCGAATTTCGGCGCTCGATCGCCTGCCGGAAATTGAAGACGCTGCACTGTGGACGCGCGTCGGTCTGCGGCATCGCCAGGGCTATCGTGCGCTGCGCACGTGGCTGGAAGAACTGCGCGAACCGCAGCCGCTCGACCTGTGGTGGCAGACGGCGTTTACGCAGCTGCTGAGCCGCGACGGGTTTGGTCTGATGGGCGACCGCGACGGTGCGCGCGCTGTGGAGCGCCTGATTGCCAGTGCGCGCACATTTCGCGAAACATTGCAGCAAGGGGGAGCGCTGGCGGATGTGCAAACCGAGCCAGGCCTGCTTTATGTGCAGATGGTGCAGGAGGGCATGCTGCCTGCACGTTACGATGAAGAGCCTGGCACCGACGATGGCGTGCTATTGGCGACTGTGCAGGCGTACCTCACGAGTGATGAGCACAGCCGGGTGCAGTTCTGGCTCGATTTGCAATCAAATGGCTGGCACGAGCGCATTTTTCAGCCGCTGACGCATCCGTATGTGCTCGCACACGCGTGGCCGCGGGATGCGCGCTGGGATGATGACGACGAGCATCGCGAATCAATTGATCGCCTGGCGAACATCGTCGCCGGCCTGGCGTACCGGTGCAGTGAGCACGTCTATCTCGCAGCAAGCCAGCTTTTGATTTCCGGTCAGGAAGGTGATGGCTGGCTGGTGCGGCCGGTGCAGCAGCTGCTGTTGAAGCGTGCG
The DNA here is from genome assembly GCA_947476335.1 of Anaerolineae bacterium. Classification (GTDB taxonomy): domain Bacteria; phylum Chloroflexota; class Anaerolineae; order J036; family Brachytrichaceae; genus CANJQH01. Next base: position 14,437 of record CANJQH010000036.1, read on the forward strand.
GAAGAAGTTTCACGCGAAGTGCACGGAGGGTAAAAAGTGCGAATTGCTCTTGCGATGGGCGCATTTGCGGTGGGAGGCAGATTTGAATTTTTGTAACTACTTAGGCCCAAATCAGTATTTCCCGCGCAACACACTATTCTCTCCCCCTTCGGGGGAGAGAATAGTGTGTTGCGCGTTGGAAAAATGGCTGGCCTGAGTAGGTACGAATTTTTGATCTTTTTCACGCGAAGCTGCGAAAAACGCAAAGAAAAAGATTGTCACGCGGAGCAAGAAGTGGAGCAAGAAGTGGAGCGGAGATCGCAGAAAATTTTCTGTGTATAAATCTGCGACCTTCACGCTCTTGCACTCATTGCGTAAAAACCATTACGCGTATTGTTCGCGCATGCGATGCAGGAATTCAAGCGACTCGCGCATTTCGTCCATGCCGTTCATGCCGTCCTCGATACTGATCCAGCGGTTGTAGCCGACGCTGCGCAGCGCTTTGAAAATGTAAGCATAGTCGTTGAGTCCTTTGCCTGTGACACCGTGGCGCAGGTTCGGCGAATAGCCGAGTGTGCCGTCGGTTTGGCGCAGCGAGTCGAATGTAGCGCCTTCGGCCAGATAGCGATCGCTGGCATGCATGCTGACGACGCGGTCCTTCACCTTGTCGAGCAGCGCGAGCGGGTCATCGCCGGCGACGATGGCGTTGCTCGGGTCGTACTGCACGCCGAAGTGCGTACGGTCGGAGATCGCGTCGATGATTTCGAGAAACACATCCTGCTTCTGGGCAAATTCCGGATATTTCCAGAAGCCGTCTTTGTAATGGTTTTCCATGCCGAGGACGACGTCGAATTCGTGCGCGATCGGCAGCAGGCGTTCGATGGCATCGACGGTCCAGGCTATGCCCTGTGCGCGTGAGACCTCGGGGAAGCGCTGGCCGCTGAGCACGCGGCATGTGGCGCCCGGCCCACCGAGGCGGCGCGTGATGCGGATCATTTCGATTTCCTGATCGAAGGCACGCGCGCGCACGGACGCGTCCGGATTCGTGAAATCGGGTGAGCAGCACAACATCGGCATGGCGAAGCCGGCAGTGGCGAGCGCGTCGCCGACGGAATCGAGGTACGCGTCGTCGTGCTGCCAGAGGAAGCCCTCGTACAGCTCGAGCCCTTCACAGGGCAGTGAGCGGGCCATGTTGATCCAGTCAAAGATTGACATCGTGCGTTTGAACGAGATGTCGTCGATGTAGCATTTCGGAAAGGCGGCGATTTTCATGACGTTTGAAGAGTTGGTAATTAAACACGGAGCTGCGTCGTTCGACAAGCAGATCTACCTGCAGGCGATGTACGGCAAGGCCGGCTGGTCGCTGGACTTGAATACTGGTGTGCTGGCGTTTCGCCGGTCGCATGAGGAGCCACAGCAACTCTTCGTGCAGGTGCTGGGCACACAAAGTGAAGACAGTGGCACATGGCTGTGGGCGTGGGCCAATGGCGCACAAGCATTCGCGCCGCAGCTGCTTGGTGCGGCGGAGGAGCTGCGCGCGTTGGGGACGCAGCTTGGGATCGATGAACTGACGAGCGGCGAAATTGTATGTACACCGCGCCTGAATGGAGATGCGATTGCGGCGGTGGCGAGCGGTTTGTGCCGTGCTGGCTGTACATTTCGCGCGGCGTATCCGCGCGGCGCGCTGTATCTGCTTGTGCGCGATCCGCGTTTTAAGCGGCCGGTTTCGCGGCCGATTCCGCGCATCGCGCGCGCGTTCCCACTTTTTCTGAAAGCGCATCCGGATGTGCCCGCGCGTGCGGCGCTGATGGCGTACTTGAATTTTTATCGACTGGAAATCGAAGAGCGCGATGACGTGATCGTTGCATGGACGAATGCGGCGGCGCGCAACGCTATCGGCGCCGAAGCCGCACGTTTTCTGACGGCGAGATTTGCGGTGGACGGGCGGATGCTGGAGATGCAAGAGGAATGGTGATGGCTACGGCAGCGGTGTCAGCACACCTTCGATCTCGCTGCGATGTGCTTCGAGCCATGCCGGCAGTTTGAGCGCCTGCCCGAGTGAATCGATCGGCTCGTCGATGGCAAAGCCCGGCGGTACGGTGGCGATTTCCACGATGTGCCCGTCGGGGTCGCTGGTGTAGATACTGTGGAAATAACTGCGGTCCATGACCGGTGAGACGCGCAGGCCGGCGTGGGTGAGTCGATTCAGGAAAGATTGCTGCGTGGCATCGTCACTGACGGCGAAGGCGAAGTGATGAGTCTGACCGGCACCCATGCGCGCGCGCGGCGTTTGCCGCGGGTCCTTAGAAATTGCGCGCACGATGGGTGCGTCGTTCGGCGTCGCGCTCCACGTCCGCTCGTTCAGGCTTACCTGTGCGCCATGCAGGCCGAGCGCACCGGAGTAAAACTCGTCTGATCGTGTGAGGTCAGATGACCAGATTTCGACCTCGGCGAGGCCGGCATATCCGGCGTGCATATCTCCGCGCAGTACGTATTCGACGCCGTCAGGATCGCGGACGAACTGCGCGGTCCCGGAGCCGTCGCCGTATCGCAGCGTGATGCGGGCGGTGCCGCCGATGCCCGGCGCGCCGCGGCGTGCACCCTGCCATTCGAAAAACGTGACGGCGGTGCCGGCGGCGGCTGCTGCGTTGGCGTAGTAGAGGTGGTAGGACGATGGATCATCGAAGTTCACCGTCTTCTTTACCAGACGCATGCCGAGCGTATTTGTGTAGTAAGCGACGTTGCTCCGCGCATCTGCGGTGCCGAGCGTAACGTGATGCAGGCTGAAAATGGACATGTATTCGTTCGTACGCCATGCGGGTTAGATGGATATGAGTATGGGCGACCTTGCGTCGCCCGTTGTTGCGTCAGTGGCGGCCCGTGCATATATTCCGCTGTATGCATATTCAGGATGAAATCATGCCGCTTACCGTCGAGCAGCGCAGCAAGTATGAAGCGGATGGTTACTTCGCCATTCCGAATTTCTTTGACGTGAGCGAAGTTGCCGCGATGCTTGCGGAGCTCGAGCGCTTCAAGCGCGATGGGCTCGGCCGCAACGTGGCCACCGACGGCGATGGCGCCACGCATTCGCGTGTGCGCATCAATTACCAGATCATTCCGCTGAATGACAAAAGCACACTGATGCGTGCGCTGCCGTATCACCCAAAAGTAGTGTCGGTGATTCGCCAGTGCATTGGCGATCCGTTCGTGCGCTATCTCGACCAGATTTTTTTAAAGCCAGGTCAGAGCGGTGCGGGTACGCAGTGGCACGTGGACAACGCATATTTCAAAATTGCAGATCCGACGAAGGGCATTGGGATGTGGATTGCACTGCATGACGCCACGATCACCAACGGCACCATGCATATGATGCCCGGCGTGTTCGGCCAGCAATTCGATCATGAGCGCGATATGGGCAGCGATCATCACATCACGATGAAGGTGGCTGACGAATCGAAGGTGGAGGCTGTTGAGATGCGTGCAGGGGGAGCGCTGTTTTTCAATTTTGGTGTGCCGCACTGCACCAAGGCAAACACGACCGACCGTGAACGTGCCGGCCTCGCGTTTCATTTTCTGCGTACCGATTATGTGCCGGATCGCGTCGGCTCCGGCCCGCGCAAGGATTTGATTCATGTGACTGGGCCGGACTCGACGGGTGGGATGAACGAATATGGTGCGCAGATTGCGGGGACGTGGGAGGAGGAAGTGGAGAAATTGACGAATAGCAAATAGCAAATAGAGAGTGATAAATGGCGACGCATTTGCAGCAGATAAGCAGCAGATAAATTGACAACAGACGACGGACGACGCATTCGTCGTTTGGGGCGAGTTGCATTTCTTCACGCGAAGCCGCAAAAAACGCGAAGGAAAAAAAATTTCGCTGCGACCTCCGCACGAAGTAAATTGCAGTTTGCCCTAAACGACGGACGTTTGTCGTCCGTCGTCGTACACTTTCGCTATGTCCATCACACTACTCAAAAATATTCACACACTCGTCACGATGACCGGCTCGCGGACGCAGCCGGAAAAACCACTGCGCGACGCAACTGTAGTTGTGCGCGACAACGTCATTGCGTGGGTCGGCACTGCGGCCGCATGGGCGCTTGCGCGACCGGCGTTCGAACAGGAGTTGACGACGGCGCATGTGATCGACATGCGCGACCACGTAGTTCTGCCTGGCCTGGTGAACACGCATCACCATCTGTATCAAACACTCACGCGCTGCATCGCGCAGGACAGTGGGCTGTTCAACTGGTTGAAAACGCTATATCCGATCTGGCTCGGGCTGACGAGCGAAGCCATTCACACCAGTGCGCTGACCGGCATGGCTGAGCTGATGTTGAGTGGATGCACGACGGCGTCGGATCATCTTTATATTTATCCGAACGACTGCAGCATCGACGATGAGATCCGCGCGGCGCGCGAGATCGGCCTGCGTTTTCATGCAACGCGCGGCAGCATGAGCCTGGGTGAATCGCAGGGTGGCCTGCCGCCGGACAAAGCTGTCGAGCGTGAAGATGTGATTCTGCGTGAGAGCGTGCGCGCGATCGAAAGGCATCATGATGCGAAGCGGCACGCGATGATTCGTGTGGCGCTGGCGCCATGTTCGCCCTTTAGTGTGACGACCGATCTGATGCGCGAGAGCGCGCGGCTGGCGCGCAGCTACGGTGTGATGCTGCACACACATCTGGCCGAGACGCGTGACGAAGACGAGTTTTGTCTGTCGATGTTCGGTAAGCGCCCGCTCGATTACGCTGAGTCTGTGGAATGGGTTGGCAACGATGTGTGGTTTGCACATGGTGTTCACTTTCGGAAAGACGATCTGCATCGCATGGGCGCGTGCGGCTGCGGCGTGGCGCACTGCCCATCGAGCAATATGCGGCTGGCATCGGGCATTGCGCCGATTCGGTTGATGTGGCAGAGCGGTGTGAAAGTTGGTCTCGGCGTCGACGGCAGCGCGAGCAACGATGGCAACCATATGCTTGGAGAAGCGCGGCAGGCGATGCTGTTGCAGCGCGTAATGGACGAGAGCTTTGCGATGTACGAGAGTGTGTCCGGCGGCCAGCCGGGTTCGGCGATTTCGGCCTACGATGCGTTGTGGCTGGCGACGCGCGGTGGCGCCGAGGTGCTCGGTCGTGACGACATTGGACAGATCGCGGCAGGATTTTCGGCGGACATGATCGCGGTGAATCTGAATCGTGTGGAGTACGCCGGTGCGCTGCACGATCCGCTGGCGGCGCTGGTGTTCTGTGCGCCGCACGGCGTTGATTTCAGCATGATCAATGGCCGCGTGGTCATTGAGAATGCGCGGCTCGACACGGTGGATCTGCCGCGCGTCGTGGAGAAGCACAACGCAATTTCGAAGCGCATGATCGAACGCGCATAGGAGGAGCCGATGCAGGATGTGCAGATTCGGCATGCGCTGCGGCGCGATGTGCCGGAGATTCAGGCGATCTACAACGAGTCCGTGTTGAATACCACGTCATCGTATGACGACTTTGTGCGGCCGGATTCTGAGCGTTACGCATGGTTTGATGATCATGCGGCTGCGGGGTTTCCGATGTACGTGGCGGTCATCGGCGGCCGCGTCGCGGGCTGGAGCGCGCTGAGTCGTTTTCGGCCGCGATCGGCATATCGCTTCACGGGCGAGGATTCGATCTACGTGCACGCGCATCATCGCGGCCGCGGCATCGGGCGCACACTGCTGGACGCCGTGGTGCGCGATGCGCGCGATGTGCTGCATATGCGCACGGTGCTGGCGGTGATCGGTGATGCGGAGAACTCCGCGAGCATCGGCGTGCATGCTGCGGCCGGCTTCGAACGCGTCGCGCTGCTGCGGCAGGTCGGCTTCAAATTCGGCCGCTGGCTCGATCAGGTTTGGATGCAGCGCATGTTGTGAGAAAGTACGGGCCGCATCATGTATGACCTGATTCTGTTTGACCTCGACGACACACTGTATCCGCGCAGCGCTGGCCTGATGAATCAGATCGGCGAGCGCATTACGCAATATCTTGTGGAGCGCATGGGTGTGCCGCCGGAGCGCTCCGCTGCGACGCGCAGCCATTTTCGAGGGACGTACGGCACGGCGCTGCGCGGTTTGATGGAAGAAGGTTATCCCGTTGATCTCGAAGATTATTTTCGTTACGTGCATGACATTCCGCTCGGCACGATAGGGCCGACGCCGGTGCTGCACGAGCGTTTGCTGCGATTGCCGCTGCGTCGCGCGGTGCTGACGAACAGCAATTTCGAACATGCGTCGCGCGTGCTCGGTCACATGGAAATCGCGGACTGCTTCGAGCGCGTCGTTGATATCCGTGCGCTTGAGTTCGTGAACAAGCCGGATCCCGAAGCGTATCGACGCACGCTGGCGATGCTCGGTGGCGCACCCGAGCGCACTATCTTCGTCGAGGACAACACCGTCAACACGCGCCCGGCGCGCGCGATGGGCATGCTGACCATCGTGATTGACCATCCGCTTGATCCGGAACCCGACCGCGGCGCGGACTATTCCGTACCGGATTTGAACGCCGCGCTCGATCTCATCGAACACATCGTCACTGGTATGCCGTCTTGATCGTGATCTTGCGCAAATTTCGTGTGTGCAAACTCTGCATGAAATGATCAACAGTCATTGATTTGCCTAAGTGAGTCGCCAAAAGTTCTGGCGGCAGATTCGCCTCCCCTGCTTTGCGGGGGAGGCGAATCTGCCGGACAAAACTTATGGACAGGAACTTAGTAGTGCGTCCAGGCAAAACTTGTGAGCGTCTGCCCTGTGCGAACCTTGCCTACAACCCACATTGCACCCACATTGCACCCACATTGCGCCCACATTGCGACGCAGCAATTTCCCACGGGTGCGGTTGAGCATCCCAGACCGATGGTCTGGGCTAGGACTGCGTCGCGCCTTTGGCGCTTTTTCAGCCTTGAAAGGGCGTACTTCGATTCAGCCAGGGTTTGTGCGGAAGGCGCGGCCCTGGCAACGGCGTGGCGCCGATATCAGGATGTTTAGCGGGGACCCGCAAGTTTTGCCTGGACGGACTACTTAGAGTGATGAACGAGCTGCAAAAGCGCAAAAGATTAAAAGCTGGGAGTGACTAAACTCAGGGATATTCCGCGAATCACGGCATCGCCCCGCCGCCCGCAGGGCGGCGGGGCGATGCCGTGATTCGCGGGTGCATGTAGTCGAGTTTAGCCACTCCATAAAAGCCTAAAAGCTTGGCCTGGGTAGGCTTAGCTTAGAATGACGCCCTAAATCGGAGAATCATGTCACACAAAGTACGATTGAGCGCACGCACGATGGCGGTTCAGCCGTCGGCAACGATGGCGGTGGAAGGGCGCGTGCAGGAAATGCGGCGCGCAGGTGAGAATGTGATCGGCTTTGGTGCCGGCGAACCGGATTTCCCGACGCCTGAAGCGATTAAAGATGCTGGCATCGAGGCGATCAGCAGTAACTTCACGAAGTACACCGCCACCGGTGGGACGCCGCAGCTGAAGGAAGCCATTGCCGCGCGCTGCACGACGGAGCAGGGCGTGCAGTACAAGGCATCGCAGGTGTGCGTGCACAACGGCGGCAAGGAGAGCATCTTTCTTGCCACACAGGCGATCCTTGATCGTGGTGATGAGTGCATTATTCCGGCTCCGTACTGGGTGAGTTATCTCGAGATGGTGCGCCTGGCCGAGGCTACGCCGGTCGTCGTGCCCACGACGGCGCAGGACAATTTCAAAATTACGCGTGCCATGCTCGATGCGCACACCACGTCGCGCACGCGCATGTTGCTGCTGAACTCGCCTTCGAACCCGACCGGCATGGTCTACACCGAAGACGAAATGCGCGATATTGCGGATTGGGCGCGCACGAACGATGCGGTAATTCTGACCGACGAGCTTTATGATCGCATCGTGTTTACGCCGACGTATGCGCGCTGGCTGAATGTGGCGCCGGATCTGGTTGATCGCACGATCGTTGTGAACGGCCTGTCGAAGGCCTATTCGATGACCGGTTGGCGCATCGGCTACGCGGCCGGGCCTGAGGGCTACATCAAAGCCATGCTGAAAATCCAGGGCCATAGCACTTCGCATCCCTCGTCAATTTCGCAGGCCGCAGCGCTGCGTGCGTACACGATGGACCTCGATGCTGAGATCGAAACGATGCGCGCCGAATTTCAGCGTCGCCGCGACTGGATCGTGCCGGCGATGAATGCGATTCCCGGCGTGAACTGTGTGAATCCGGAAGGCGCGTTTTATGTGTTTCCGGATTTGAGTGGTGTGCTGAACAAGCCACTGAAGTACGGCAGGACCTGTGCGACAAGTGAAGAGCTTTCCATTTATCTGCTGGACAGCGTAAAAGTCGGCATCGTGCACGGTGAGGCGTTCGGTGCGCCGGGCTGTGCGCGGCTGAGCTATGCGATGGCGCTGCCGAAGATTCAGGAAGGCGTCGCGCGCATCGCGGATGCATTGAGTTTTCAGTAAATGGCGTTAAGCGCGACGATTTACCAGGTCGACGTGAGCCTGGCGCACGTCGACCGCAGCGTGTACGAGGACCTTTCTTTTAAGGTTGCGATGCACCCGTCCGAGTCGATGGAATATATGCTCACGCGCATGCTGGCATATTGTGCCGAGTATGAGGAAAGCCTGGCTTTTGGCAAGGGAATCGGACAGGATGACGAGCCGCCGTTGTGGGCGAAGGACTACACCGGCGTGGTGACGAAGTGGATCGAAGTCGGTCTTCCTGATGCAGACCGGCTGCATCGGGCGAGCAAAGCCTCGCCTGATGTAGCTGTGTATACGCATCGCGACCTGCCGATCCTGCGCCACAACCTCGCCGGCCGCACGATACATCGTGCCAGCGAGATACGGCTTTTCTGGCTTGACCCGCGCGTGTTGCGCCGGCTGGCCGAGCGGATAGATCGCCGCACGCGCTTTGAGTTGTCTGTGACGGAAGGCGAAGCGTTTCTCACGATCGGCGGAGAAACGCTTGAGTTCGGCCTAGCACCGTTACCGCTGCTGCCGTAAAATTCTTCGAACCAGTAATAACTTAGGTACAGGTCAGTAATTTCTGTAAAACATGCGATTCCTCTGTCGTGGCTTTTCATGGGGAGCGAATCGCATGTTTTGCAATTGAAAATTGGCGTAACTACTCAGGCCATCCATTTTTCCAACGCGAAACATACCATCTCTCCCCCTTCGGGGGAGAGATGGTATGTTTCGCGGGAAATACTGATTTGGGCCTGAGTAGTTACAAATTGGCTGGACTGACTGGCCTGAGTAATTATCTGAACTTTCAGTTGGTCCAACATCATCAGGAGTAGAGACTTTCATGTCCGAAACGAACCAGGCTTTCGACCATTCGCTCGTCTTCAATCCGTCTCCCGAAGTCATTGCCCGCGCGCGCATCAAGGACTGGGATGCGGTCAAAGCTGCGGCGGATGCTGATCCGCAGAAATACTGGGCGGAATGCGCGTCTGAGCTGGACTGGTATCAGACTTGGAATCAGGTGCTCGACGACTCGAAGAAGCCATTCTTTAAATGGTTCGTGGGTGGCAAGACCAACATTGTGCAGAACGCTGTCGATCGCCATGCGGAGTCGGCGCGCCGCAACAAACTGGCGTACATCTGGCAGGGGGAAGACGGCAGTGAGCGCTTCATGAGCTATGGTGAGCTGGCTCATGACGTGAACAAGTTCGCCAATGTGCTGAAGGGGCTTGGTGTGAATCGTGGTGACCGTGTGACGATTTACATGGGCCGCGTGCTTGAGCTGCCGATCGCAATGCTGGCGTGCGCAAAAATTGGTGCGATTCATTCGGTGGTCTATGGTGGCTTCTCGGTCGATGCGTTGCGCGGCCGCATTCAGGACTCGCAGAGCAAGGTTGTCGTTACCTGTGACGGAGCGTACGTGTCTGGCAAGCATATTGACCTGAAGGACATCGTCGATGCAGCACTGTATACAGACCCGCCCACGCCGGTGAAGGATGTTGTTGTGTATAAGCGCACGGGCAAGGAAGTGCGCATGTTCAACGAAGAAAACCGGCGCGACCACTGGTGGCACGAGGCGATGAATGCAGCCAGCTCAGTGTGCGAGACCGAAGTGATGGATGCGGAAGATCCGTTGTTTATTCTGTACACGTCGGGCAGCACCGGCAAGCCAAAGGCGCTGCTGCACACGCACGGCGGCTACAGCGTGTACACGTACGCCACGTTCCGTGCGGTGTTTGATGTACAGGAAGATGATCGCTATTGGTGCGCCGCAGATCCGGGATGGATTACCGGCCACAGTTACATCGTGTACGCGCCGTTGATGAACGGTGTGACGAGCGTTGTCTATGAAGGTGGCCCGAGCTATCCGGCGCCGGATCGCTGGTGGAGCATCGTCGCGAAGTACCGTGTCTCGATTCTCTATACCGCGCCCACGGCCATTCGTGGCCTGATGCGCTTCGGTGCGGACTGGCCGAAGAAGCATGATTTGTCCAGCCTGCGGCTGCTCGGTTCCGTCGGTGAGCCGATCAACCCGGAAGCATGGCGCTGGTTTTACGAGAATATCGGCAACAGCCGCTGCCCGATCATGGACACATGGTGGCAGACGGAGACGGGTGGCTTCATGATTACGCCGACGCCGGTGGTTCCGCTCAAACCCGGCAGCGGCACACGTCCGTTCTTCACCATCAAGGCCGAAATTGTTGACGATCAGGGCAACGCAGTTCCGCCTGAGAGCGAGGGCTACCTGACGATCCTGCAGCCATGGCCTGGTATGGCGCGCACGATTTATGGCGACGATCAGCGCTATGCGGACACGTACTGGTCGCGCTTCCCCGGCCGTTACTTCACCGGCGATTCGGCGCGCATGGATAAGGATGGCTACTACTGGATCATCGGCCGCGTCGACGATGTGCTGAAAGTGTCGGGTTATCGCTTTGGCACAGCCGAACTCGAAAGTGCGCTCGTGGCGCATCCGGCCGTCGCGGAAGCGGCAGTGATTGGACTGCCACATGAAGTGCGCGGCAATGCGATCTATGGCTATGTGCTGCTGCGCACCGGCCATAAGGATTCGCCCGAACTGCGTGAGGCGCTGCGCAACCATGTTGCAAAGATGGTCGGCCCGATCGCGAAGCCCGAGAAGGTCGAGGTCGTCGATCGATTGCCGAAGACGCGTTCCGGAAAAATCATGCGCCGCCTTCTGAAGGCACGTGCACAGGGTTTGCCCGAGGGCGACATCAGTACGCTGGAGGAATAGGCCTCCGCACCGATGCCAGGGCTTGCACCAACGGCGCAGCCCTGGCTGAAACCAAGTCCGCTACTTTGGGGTTGGATGGGCGTCACAGGTGGGATGATTCGCGGCGTGATGAATCGTGGAATCACGCTCTTGATTGCGATGACGCTGCTCGCGTCATGCAGCCTGCCGCTGGAGATGGCGGCGCCCGCTGCTCCCGGCGCGACTACGCCCTCGTCTTCTGCCGCTGTGTCCACCGCCGCGCGCATGCGCGGGCTGGGTGGGGCGGTGGCAACGGCCGACGCATTCGTCGCTGCGCTCAACGCTGGCGATTATGCGGCTGCACATGCGCTGTTGGACTCGGTCGGCCGCAGTGATATGCCGAACGCCGCATCGCTGCAGGCTGCCTATGATGAGGCGCATCGCGATGGCCGTACGCTCACCATCACCACAAAGCTCGTCGGCGGCCTGCTCGTAAATGATGATCAGAGCATCTCCGCATTGCTCGAAGCGGATTGGGATGGTCCGCTGCTCGGCCGCTTTCAGGTGACGACTACGCTCACGCTCGTCGACGAAGGTGGCTGGCGCGTGCACTGGACGCGCGACGCCATCGCGCCAGGATTTGAAGACGGACGCATTCTTCTGCAGCAAAATTGGCTGCCGCGCGCATCGCTGACGACGGCCGACGGAGTCGAGCTTGTTGGCCCGGCCGAACGCAGCGAGGTCGGCGTGCAGCGCGATCAGATTGCTGATGCAGCGGAAGAGCAGCGCATGCTGGAAGCGCTGTCGAAAGTGTGCGGCCTGTCGCCGGAAGAAATTCACGCGAAGTATGCAGATTCACCCGCGAATTGGTTCGTGCCTATCGCTGTGCTGCCGGTCGCTGTTGTTGATGCAAATAGCGAGCTGTTGCAGCCGTTTGCTGCAGTTACTGTGCGGTCGAAATTTGTGCGTGAGCGCATGCGGCCTGATCTTGCACCGCATCTGATCGGTTCCGTCGGGCCGATTCCTGCCGAAACTGTGGACCGTTACCGTGCGCTCGGCTATGCAGGTGACGAGCAAGTTGGTTTGAGCGGCATGGAGGCCGGCGCTGAAGCGCTGCTCGCCGGACAGCCTGAGCGCGTGTTGTACGTCGCCAGCAGTGGCAAGCTGCATACGCTGATTGAACGGCCGGCGCTGCGCGGCACTGATGTTGCGCTCACGATTGGTGCGAAATTGCAGTCCGCTGTGCAGGCGCTGCTTGACGGTCGTCGCGGTGCGATCGTTGTGCTGCGCCCGCAGGATGGGTCTGTGCTGGCGATGGCGAGCGCGCCCACCTTCGATCCGACGAACGTCAAGCAGTCCGACGTCGACGGCGGCGCGTTGTTAAACCGCGCTACGCAGGGCTTATATCCGCCAGGTTCGACGTTCAAGATGGTGACGATGGCGGCCGGCCTTGGTGAGGGCATCGCGCAGCCGGACACTGTGTTTAACGACCTCGGAACGTGGTCGGGCCTGGGGCCGAACTTCACGAAGAAGTGCTGGCGCGCGGGCGGTCATGGCCGCATCACGCTGCAGAACGGCCTGACCGCGTCATGCAACGTGGTCTTTTACGAACTTGGGCTGCAGCTTGAAAACAAGGGGTCGGGAATTCTCGGTGACTATGCGCGGCGTTTTGGCTTCGGCGCATTGTCAGGCCTGGACATGCCGGGTGAGCAGGCCGGTACTGCACCGGATCCGGACTACGCACAGAAAGTGTTTGGCATGGCGTGGCGGCCGGGCGACACGGTGAACATGGCGGTGGGGCAGGGCTACATGCTGGCGACACCGCTGCAGATTGTGCGCATGACTGCGGCCATTGCCGCTGGCGGTAATTTGCGCACGCCGCATCTGATCGGGTCGCCGGCGCAGCTGCAGCCCGAGCCGCGCGCGCTGCCGTTGTCAGCGTCGCATCTCGTGGCGATGCAGGCGGCGATGCTCGGCGTCACCACGAATGCGAAGATCGGCACGACGGCATATCGCTTCGCTGACTTTAATTACTACGAAGTCGATGGTCGCTGGGTGTCTGGAAAAAATCTCACGGCGGGTGAGAAAAAAACATTGCGGCGGCTGAATGTAGCAGGCAAGAGTGGCACGGCACAGGCGCCGGGTGATGAACAATCGCATGCGTGGTTCACGGCGTACGCGCCGGCGGACGCGCCGGAAATTGCAGTGACCGTGTTGTTGGAAAACGCTGGACAGGGTTCGGGCCAGGCCGGGCCACTCGCACGTCAGGCGATCGAGGCGTACTTCGGCCTGCCGATTTCGCCGACGCCGAAAGACGCGCTGCCGAATGATTGAGTGTGCCGTCGTCGTCAAGACCGACGGTCGAGCAGGCGTGGTACAGCGAAGAGTCGGTGCTTCAGCATTTTCAGGCGTGGAGAGATGCTGTATCGGCGGCTGCGGCGTGTGCAGAAGCGCGCCCACTGAGCTTCGAACAGGTCGCGGGCGATGGCGTACAGCTCGAAGTCGTAGCGGTTGATCTGTTCGAGCTTGGCGAGCGCCTCAGGGTGCAGGGTGCTTCGATAAAGCTGATGGAAATCGTGACGTTGTGGATTGATGTTGGCGGCTAGTCGGCGGGCCGGGGGAGGCGCGCCGATCAGGTCGGCGATGAGTTGCATCGAGTCATAGAAACGCTCAGTCAGACCAACGACGGGCATCGTGCGCAGCCAAGCCACGGCGCGATCGAAAGTCTGCTGGGGAGTGCTGTCGACACGTTCTATGGCGTGTGACTGCAGCAATGATGATTGATCGCCGGCCGCACTGCGTTCTCGATGTTTTTGGAAGAACGTTGCGTAGTCGCATCGGCTGCCGAGGAAGTCCGACTGTGTGCTGACGACATTGGCGAGTTGTTGATATTCGATGTCGACGATGTCTTTGTTTGCGCGGGATTTTATTCGTGCAGAGAATCGCTCCGGATGTTGCAAAACTTGGCGTCGGTGATGCTCGAAGTTGGAGACGCTGCGTTCGAGCGGATCGCGCAGGACGGTGAAGACCGTGAGGTCACTGCGGCTCGTCATGTTCATCAGGTTGAGGCCGTGATGAACCGAGTGGTAACACCGAAACGAAGCTAGTCTTTCCAGGGAGAGCTCTGCAACGGTGTGAATTGTAAGATCGATGTAGTCTCGTGCTCGATACATAGACCGCAGCCAATTTGCCGTTGCAGAACCGCCGGTTTTGGGGATATGCATGAAGTAAACGGATGGGGGATTGAAAAAGATCGGCATTTGACCTGATGGATTGTATCCAGCGCGGAATGAGTTTCCCGCTGGGCGATCTGGGGGCATATCCGCAGTTTGGGGCGAATTTCTGCGCGCGAAAACATCACCCCTGACCCCTCGCCCGCTGCGATTTTGCTTACTGATTTCTCGTGCCAGGCTCGATGCAGCGCACGAAATCCTGGCGGAGAGGGGCGGTCGAGCACCGCAAGCGTGTGCACCAACAATCCATCGCCGTGTGCGTCGACGAGTCTCCGCGTCTTCTGATGACATTCACTCCAACCGGCGGGCGCACCCATCTCCGTCGGCCTCTGACTTCGGATAGCATTCATCCATGTCATTGCAAACGTATCTGCGTGCGATGCCGAAAGTTGAGCTGCACGTGCACATGGAAGGGGCGATTCAGCCGGAGACGCTGCTGACGCTGGCGCGCCGCAATGCGAAGCCGCTGCCGTTCGATACGGTGGAAGGGCTGCGTGAGTGGTACCGCTTCGAGGACTTTCCCCACTTCGTCGATGTGTATGTCGCCATCAGTAATTGCCTGACCACGGCCGACGACATCGAATTGATCGCGCGCGAATTTCTTGCCGGCCAAGCTGCACAGAACATTGTGCACAGCGAGGTGACGTACACGCCGTACACCGTGTGGCAGCTGACGGGCATTCCCTTTGCAGATCAGATCGCTGCGCTGAATCGCGCACGTGCATGGGCGCTTGAAGCGCATGGCGTGAGCATGGCGCTCGTCACCGACATCGCACGCGAGGTGACAGTTGAGAAAGGCCTCGTGACCGCCGACTGGGCGATCGAATATTTCGGCCGTGGCGTCGATGCGTTCGGCTTGGGTGGCTATGAAGTGGGGCATCCGCCGGAGAAACACACCGCGCCGTATGCACGCGCGCGCGCGGCTGGGCTGCCGAGTGTGCCGCACGCTGGCGAGACCGAAGGGCCGGCGAGCATCTGGGGTGCGCTGCGCGAACTGAAGGCGCAGCGCATCGGCCACGGCGTGCGCTGCCTGGAGGACCCGGTGCTGGTGAACGAACTGCGCGCGCGCCAGATTCCGCTCGAAGTGTGCCCGAGCAGCAATGCCTGCCTTGGCGTAGTCGAAAGCTTCGCAGCACATCCGCTGCCGCGCCTGATCGACGAAGGTTTGTACGTCACGATCAACTCCGATGACCCGCCGCTTTTCGACACGACGCTCAACGACGAGTATGTGCGCAGCGCGCAGGCATTCGGCTTCGACGCCGCGACGATGGAACAGCTGTCACTGAATGCGCTGCGCGCATCGCTGTTGCCGGTGCGAAAGCGGCATGAACTCGAGCGGCGCTTCCTGCGCGACTTCGCGCGACTTCGCGCGGCGCATGGCATGTGATCGTTAGTAGACCTGCGACGTGAGTACGCCACCGTCGACGGTGATTTCTGCACCTGTGATCCAGCGCGCTGCGTCCGATGCCAGGAAGAGGCATGCGTCGGCCACGTCCTCTGGCTGGCCTAGCCGGCCAAGCGGTGCAGCGCTGCGATAGCGCGCCACGCCATCGGGCCAGGCCTCTTCGATGCCGTCGCGATGAATCAGGCCGGGCGAAACCGCGTTGACGCGAATGCCGTGCTTGCCGAGCTCCTGCGCGCTCGAGCGTGTGAACATGGCGAGGCCGGCTTTTGCCGCAGAGTAGTGACTGTGCGCCGGCGCCGGGTTCGTCGCTTCGATCGATGTGATGTTGACGATGGCGCCGCTGTGCGCGGCGGCGATCATGCTGCGCACGGCGGCCTGTGTGCAGAGGAATGCGCTGCGCAGGTTCGCCGCCAGCACCGCGTCCCAATCGCTCAGCTGCATGTCGAGCAGGCCGTCAAGCGGGAAGGCGCCGGCATTGTTGACGAGGATGTGCGGTGCGCCCAGCGCAGCGACAGCAGATTCGGCAAAGCGCGTGACCTGTGCGGCGTCGCTCAGATCTGCTTGCAGCGCAACGGCGCGTCCGCCGGCGTCGATGATCTCGTCTGCAACGACATGAGCGGCCGCAGCTGAGCGCGCGTAGTGCACGACCACGGCGGCGCCGGCTTCGGCGAAGCGCCGAGCGATCGCCGAGCCGATGCCGCCGCCGCCGCCTGTGATCCACGCAGTGCGCCCGTGCAGATCGAGCAGCTGTGCTATGGGCGGGATGCTGCTCATGCCAGCCGTACCACCGCGCCTTCAGCAGCGCTGTGCAAGAGCGCCTGAATGACGCGCACGTTCTGGCGCGAGTCCTGCAGGCTGACGCGCGGCATCTTTTCGTCAAGGATTGCGTCGGCCATGTCCTCCACTTCACCGGAGTAGAGATGTTCCGGGCCTGTGATGCGGATCGTCTCGAGTGAGTCGTAGGCAGATCCGACGTGGATTTCACAGACGCTGTCGGGTTTGAACGGACGTGGGATGACGATCATGCCTTCCGAGCCGACGATTTCCATGTGCGTGCGGAAGGGCATGCGCAGGCTGCTGTCGAACTGTGCGATTGCGCCGTTGGGCCAGCGCATCAGGCCGGTGAAGGTGTCGTCCACGCCACTCGTACCGATGATGGAAGAGCCGAAAACCGTGAGCGGTTCGCGGCCCAGCATGGTGCGCGCGTAGTTGATCGGATAGCAGCCTACGTCCCAGATGCTGCCTCCGCCGAGGGACTTGTTCAGGCGAATATTGCTCTCTGCGTCGATCTGAAAAGAGAACGAGCCGCGAATCAGGCGAATATGACCGATCGTGCCGGCGTTGATGATCTGCTTGACCTGCAGCGTCTGCGGGTGATGGCGATACATGAATGCCTCTGCGAGCACGACTTTGTGTTCGCTGGCGGCGGCGATCATGGTATCAACTTCCTCGACTGTGTTCGCCAGTGGTTTTTCGCACAAGACGTGCTTGCCTGCCTGCATCGCCTTGATGGCCCATTCAGCATGCATGCTGTTCGGCAGTGAGATGTAGACCACATCGATGTCGGGTGCGGCGAGCAGTTCTTCATAGCTGCCGTATGCGCGACCGATGTGCCAGGTCTCGGCGTAGGCGTTCGTGCGTGCAAGATCACGACCAGCCACCGCGACGAGTTCGTTGCGCGGAGATGAGCGCAACGGGGGAATGAGCGATCGATTGATGTGGGCCGTGCTTAGCAGGCCCCAGCGCAGGATACGATTCGACATGCATGAATTATGCGGCGAAATGCGTATACTCGCTGCATGATTCGCTTCGAACATGTAGCTTTTAACGTTCCTGATGCGCGCGCTGCAGCGCGCTGGTATTGTGACAATCTTGGATTTTCGATCGTTCGCCAGCAGGGCGAGCCGCCGTACATGTCGTTCATCGCCGACTCCGGGCGCAACTTCATGTTCGAGTTCTATTCGCGCGACGACGCTGCGTACTTTGATCCGAACGGTATGCACGATGTGACTACGCATGTGGCGATGCACACCGACGACATCGATGCGGACCGTGCGCAGCTGATTGCTGCGGGTGCGACGGCCAGCGGCGAAATTACGACGAATCCGGCCGGCGACAAACTCTGTTTCATGCGCGATCCGCACGGCGTGATTCTGCAGCTGTGTCAGCGCAAGGTGCGGATGTTGTGAAGACAGCAGATGCGAAGGCTGGCCTTGTTCAGCTGCGCGAACGGCTGCAGCAGGTGAACGATATCGAGCGCGCAGCTGCGGTGCTCAGCTGGGATCAGGCGACGTACATGCCTCCAGGCGGCGCAGCGGCGCGCGGTCGACAGATGGCTGTGCTTGGATCGCTGGCGCACGAGCGCTTCACCGATCCTGTGGTGGGCACACTGCTTGATGCGCTCATGCCGTGGGCGGAGGGCTGTTCTGCGGACGACGACGATGCTGCGCTGGTGCGCGTTGCGCGTCGCAAATATGAGCGCAGCGTGCGCGTGCCGAATTCGCTCGTGGCTGAGCTGTCGGCGCATCAGGCGGCGTCGTACGATGCATGGACGCGCGCGCGTCCGGCGAACGACTTTGCTGCGGTGCGGCCGCTGCTTGAGAAGACGGTCGATCTTTCGCGGCGTTTGGCCGAATGCTTTGCGCCATACGAGCACGTCATGGATCCGCTGATCGACATGTATGACTACGGCATGCGTGTGAGCAGCGTGAGCCGGGTGTTCGCAGACCTGCGCACGCAGCTCACGCCGCTGGTTGACGCAGTCGCCGCGCAGGGCGAAATCGACGACTCATTTTTGAAGCAGCGCTTTGCTGAAAAAAGGCAGTGGGATTTTGGCGTCGTGGTGGTGAAGAAGCTCGGATACGATTTTGAGCGCGGCCGACAGGACAAGACGCATCATCCGTTCTGCACCACGTTTTCGATTGGTGATGTGCGCATCACGACGCGCTTTAATGAGCACGACCTTGGCGACGGCTTGTTCAGTACGATGCACGAAGCTGGGCACGCGATGTACGAGCAGGGCATCGACGCACGCTTTGAAGGCACACCGCTCGCTGAGGGTACAAGTGCTGGTGTGCATGAGAGCCAGTCGCGGTTGTGGGAAAACGTGATCGGCCGCAGCCGCGAGTTTTGGGAGTTCTATTATCCGAAGCTGCAGCGCAAGTTCGGCCGCGAGTTGCGCGATGTGAGCCTGGAGCAGTTTCACAGGGCGATCAACAAGGTGCGGCGTTCGCTCATTCGCGTCGATGCCGACGAACTGACGTACAACCTGCACGTGATATTGCGCTTTGACCTTGAGCGGCAGATGCTGGAGGGCACGCTTGCGGCGAAAGATTTGCCGGAAGCGTGGAATGCGCGCTATGCGAGCGACCTCGGTGTGACGCCGCAGGATGATCGCGACGGATGTCTGCAGGACGTGCACTGGTTCGGCGGCATCGTCGGCGGTTCGTTCCAGGGGTACACGCTCGGCAACGTGCTGAGTGCGATGTTTTATCGCACCGCACTCAATGCGCATCCGGAAATTCCGGAGCAGGTGCGACGCGGACGATTCTCCACGTTGCATCGCTGGCTGGTGAAGAACATCTATCGGCATGGCAGCAAGTACACCGCGCCCGAACTGATTCGCTGCGTTACCGGCGGCGATCTCGACGTCGGCCCGTACGTGAGTTACCTGCGTGGCAAGTACACAGATCTGTACGGAATACCGTAACTACTCAGGCCCAAATCAATATTTCCCACGAAACACGCTATTCCTTCCCCTGAAGGGGAAGGAATAGCGTGTTTCGCGTTGGAAAAATGGCTAGCCTGAGTAGTTAACGTGACTTGCTACCTTAGCTGGATTTTGGCCATTTCCGACGAGCGCCACGGCTCGCGCCGGCGTCGCCCGGGGCGACGCGCCTCCGGCGCTGTGCCCCGGGCTGGGATGCGGCCGCCTCTCTGAGGCTGTGGGCC
>CANJQH010000037.1 GCA_947476335.1 Anaerolineae bacterium
ATCTTCGAATGGATCGAAGGGTTCTACAATCGCAACCGACCGCACTCAGCTCTGAACTACGCAACACCAGAGCAGTTCGAGCAACGAATGAACCGATTTTGATTGTCCGGGGAAGCGGGTACGTACCATCCGCCATCGCGTGCGGCCCATCGTTGGTAAATCCCTCGAAACGCGCTATCTCCCTCCCCTGAAGGGGGAGGGAGATAGCGCGTTTCGAGGATTCCAATCAGTGCCGATTGCCGGCGGTCGAAAGTTTGCCCCTTTTGGCGAATGCACCCGGATGCAGCGGGCTGGGCGGAGAACAGCTACACTCAATCACATGACCCTGCTGCACTTGGACACAGACATTGGCGGAGACATGGACGACGTCTGCGCGCTCTGTATGGCGCTGGCCTGGCCGGAGATTCAACTCATTGGCGTAACCACGGATCAGGAATATGACGGCCTGCGCGCCGGTATGGTGCATCACATTCTCGAGCTCGCCGAACGCAGCGACGTGGCGGTGGCGGCCGGCACAAATGTGGATGCGATGCGGTACCGCATACGGCCAGGGCTGCCGGACGAAGCGGCCAACTGGCCGACGCCCATCGTGCCACGGCCAGGTCCAATCGAAGCTGCGCTCGATCTGCTTGCGGCCTCGATCCGCCGCGGTGCGACGATCGTCGCCATCGGCGCATGCACAAACCTCGCGCTACTTGAACAGCGCGAGCCGGGGATTCTGGCGCAAGCCGACCTGGTGCTAATGGGTGGGCTGCTCGACCCGGTGCGCGCCGGCTTCCCACAATGGGATTACACCTACGACTGGAATTTCCAGCAGGATGTTGAGGCGGCCCAGATCGTGCTCGCCGCGTCCGATCCGCTGCTGGTGCCGCTGGCTGTCACAGTCGAAACTGCACTGCGCCGGGGCGACCTTGCTGCGCTGCGGGCCGCCCCACCCTTCGGCCCACTCATCGCCCGGCAGGCGGAGGTGCACGATGCCGAGTATCACAACGATGCACTGGCCCAGACCTGCGCGAACGTCCCAGACGATCTGATCAACTTCCTGCACGACCCGCTGGCGGTGGCCATCGCCGCCGGCTGGCGTGGGGGAATCGAGATTGAACGTGCGCCACTGCGCGTGGATATAGAAGATATGTGGCTGCACCTGCGGCGCGACCACGGTGGGAAAGCGCTGCGCATCGTGACACGCATCGATGGCCCGGCGTTCGACGCGCTGTGGCGTCGTTATGTCACAACTTAAACCCGGCTTCTAAGCCGGGTTACTTTGACAAGTTCGCAGTCACGTGTACATTCTTTGTTGTTATGGGCAAATATAGAGAACTGACCGACGCTCAAGTACAGAGTTTCCTCGACAAAGGCTACCTCGTCGTAGAAAACTGCCTCGATCTTGAACTTGCCAGCCAGTGGATCGACGGCACCTACAAGCGATTGGGCTACGACAAAGCCGACCCGTCCACGTGGGCCAAAGAGATTATCTGGATGGATCATTCAGTGCAGCGGCCGATCAAGGAAATCGCGCCGCGCGCGTGGAACGCCATCCTTGACGTTACCGGTGGTGAAGAGCGCCTCGAGACCAAAGTCATGGGCCTGCCATCCGGACACTTCACCACGATCGATTCATCGATCTGGACAGACGCATTCATCGTCAACTTCCATCGCGGCGCCGACAAGGAATGGATTCCGCCGTCGCCTGAAGCCGGTGGCTGGCACAAAGACGGCAGTTACTTCAAGCATTTTCTCGACAGCCGCGAGCAATCACTGCTGACGATCGTGTGCTGGTCGGATATGAAGCACCAAGGCGGCGCCACATACATTGCGCCGGACAGCGTGCGTCTGGTAGCCCGCCATCTGGCGGCGCATCCTGAAGGGGTGCCGCCGGGCGAATTCGACTTCCAAAACATCATTTCCCAATGCACACAATTTGAAGAAGTGACGGGCAAAGCCGGTGATTTCATCATCATTCACCCGTTCATGCTGCACGCTTCCTCGAATAACAAGCTGCGGGTGCCGCGCTTCATGAGCAACCCGCCGGTTGTGCTGAAGGAGCCGATGAGCCTCAACCGCGAGAATCCAGACGACTTCTCGCTGCTCGAACGCGCCACCCTGCACTACCTGGGCCTGGAGCGACTCGACTTTCAACCTACCGCCCCACGTGAGGGTGCGTGGTGGTACGTCTGATTTGACGCTGACAAACGCTGACAAACGCTGACAAACCTAAAACCAAATTCGGCGTGACAAACCCGGCTCCTAAGAAGCCGGGTTTGTTTTTTGGCGGTAACGTTTTTTACGTTTCGGCAATCTCGCCATAAGGCGCGATATGCACTCCACAAGCAGGCCATCGCACCCTAAGTTCCTGTCCATAAGTTTTGTCCGGCAGATTCGCCTCCCCCGCTTTGCGGGGGAGGCGAATCTGCCGCCAGAACTTTTGGCGACTCACTTAGAATCTTGCAAGCGCGGCAGGCATTGTCCAACTCCTGCGCGCAGGAAAAGGTACATGAGCAACAAACATCAGGCGAAGATCGGCATTTTTGGGATTGGGCTGGCGGCATACTGGCCACAATTTGAAGGTCTCAAAGAACAGCTCGAAGGCTACCAGCGTATCGTCGAAGAACAACTGCGCGGATTCGGCGGCGAAGTGATCTCCGCCGGCCTCGTCGACACCGCTCCAGGCGCCAACGCAGCCGGCGATCTGTTCGCGCGCGAGAACGTCGACCTGATCGTCTGCTACGTGGCGACCTACGCAACCTCATCGCAAGTGCTGCCCGCCGTCCAGCGCATCCGCAAACCCGTGCTCGTGCTGAACCTGCAGCCCAGCCCACAGGTCGATTACGTCAATATGACGACCGGCGAGTGGCTGGCGAACTGCTGCGCATGCTGCGTTCCCGAGATCAGCAACGCCTTTGCGCGCGCGCGCATCCAGTTCAACGTCGTATCCGGCATGCTGCGCAACGACCCGCGCGCGTGGGGCATCATCGGCGAATGGATCCGCGCTGCATCGGCGGTGCGCGCAGTGCAGCGCGCACGCATCGGCTTCCTCGGACACACCTATCCGGGCATGCTCGACTTGTACTCAGACAACACCATGATCCACGCCCAGCTCGGCGCACACGTCGAAGTGCTGGAGATGGACGACCTGCAAAAGCGCGTCCCTCCAGCCGGAACAGCAAACGTCGACAACAAAATTGCCGAGATTCGCAATACGTTCGAATTTGCCGCTCCCGGCCGCGACAAGATCAGCATGCCCGTCACAGAAGAGTCACTCACATGGTCCGCCCGCGTCGCCTGCGGCCTCGATTCGCTCGTGGAAGACTACGACCTGCAGGGGCTGACGTACTACTATCGCGGCCTCGACGGCAATGAGTTTGAAAACCTCGGCGCCAGCGTCATCGTCGGCAATTCGCTGCTTACGGCGCGTGGCATCCCGTGCAGCGGCGAAGGCGACCTGAAGACGTGCGCATCCATGTTTTTTATGGACCGGCTCGGTGCGGGCGGCAGCTTCACCGAAATCTACGCGATGGATTTCGTCGAAGACTTCATCCTCATGGGTCACGACGGCCCGATGCACACAACTATTGCCGAAGGCAAACCGCTGCTGCGCGGGCTCGGGCTCTTCCACGGCAAGCGCGGCTACGGCCTGTCCGTCGAGGCAAAGGTGAAATATGGCCCGGTCACGGTGCTGTGCACAACGCAAACCGCCGACGGCCAGCTCAAGTTCATCGTGGCCGAAGGCGAATCGATCCCAGGCGCCACGTTCAGCATCGGCAACACAAATTCGCGCCTGAAGTTCGCACTTGGCCCGGCCGAGTTCATGGATGCCTGGTGCGCCGAAGGCCCGACGCATCACGTGGCGCTCGGCGTCGGCCACCAGCGCCGCACCATCGAGAAGATCGCACGCCTGCTGGGAATTCCGTGCACCGTTATTCATTAACGTATTCACATGAAAACCTGCCCCTGCCCCTCTTATAAAGGGAGACATTGGTTTCAGCCGTGCCGTTGGCGCAGCCTTGGCTGAAACCAGGTGCGCCCCTAAAAGCAGGAAAAAAGAAACGCGGCGCTCGTCTGAGCGCCGCGTTTCTTTTCGCTTCAGCCAATCATCAGAACGGTGACGAGAAACACAGCGAACAACGTCGGCAGGACAAAGATCAGCGTGAAGATGATCTTCTCGTAACGCAGGTGCATGTAATACATAGCCACGAGGCTGGCTTTTACCAGCGCGATGGCGAGCAGCACCGGCACGATGCTGGCCTTGGGCAGGCCGAGCAGCGTGATGCCGACTTCGATGAGCGTGAACAGCGTCAGGATGACGAACACGAGCACGGGGCTGGTGTGCCGCGCATGCGCAGCGTGTTCGGTGGAAGTGTGCGGAACTTGTGCCATTTCGAGTGCTCTAAGTGAGTCGCCAAAAGTTCTGGCGGCAGATTCGCCTCCCCGTAAAGCGGGGGAGGCGAATCTGCCGGACAAAACTTATGGACAGGAACTTAGGTAAGCCTTAGTAAGCCTTAGGTGAGATAGACGATCGTAAAAATCAGCACCCAGACCAGGTCGACGAAGTGCCAGAAGAGGCCGAAGATTTCAACGGTCGTGAAGTTGCCGGACCAGTAGGCATTTTTGCGTGCGCGCTGCAGTACACCGATGCAGATCAGCGTGCCCACGAACACATGCAGGCCATGGAAGCCAGTCAGCGTAAAAAATGCGCTGGCGAAGGCATCGGCATTGTTGAAATACGTATGCCCTTCGGAAACGAGCAGGGTGTATTCAACCGCCTGACCGCCAAGGAAGATGACGCCCATCACGATCGTGGCGGCAAGCCAGCGCACCAGACCACGCTGGTCATCGCGGCGCGCGGCGTCGATGGCCAGAACGACGAAGAGCGAGCTCGCCAGCAGCACGAACGTATTGATGCTGACCAGTGCAAGGCTGAACGTGTTCGCCTCCCACCATTTCTGCACAAATTCCTCCAGAGAGGACGTCGAGCGAAACACGCTCGCGCGCGTCATGACGAAAGCGCCGATCAGGCCGGCAAAAATGAGGAACTCCGAGCTCAGAAAAATCCAGAACCCGTACTTGCGGTTCAGGTTTCCTTCCTCGGCGGCGCGCGTCAGGCGTCGCTCATGCACGTTGGTTTGGTTCATAACAGTCGTGAATTGTACTAATTTCAGAAAAAATGCAACTGCGGGAGAGAGTGGAGAATCAGAGTGGGGAATCAGAGTGGATAGTCAGCGTAGAGAAGAAACGATCTTTACTCTGCACTCTGACACTCCACCCTAACTGGCTACTCTTCACTCTGACTCTTTCACCGCCGTGCGATCTCGATCCGCGGTTTTTTGGGCGGTTCCTGCGGCGGGTTGGAGCCACCGACGAGGCCGGAGGGCGCAGTCGGCGCAGCGCCGCCCGCTTGTGCAGCGGCCTTCTCCGGGTCGAATTTCGGCAGGATTTCGCGCGCCTGCACGATGATGCGCGTCATCTTCGCAGCCGTGTCGCTGCGATCCTGCTGCGACAACTGGTCTGCGTACTGAATCATGACGCTGATGATGCGATCATCGGTAAATTCTTTAACTTCTTCGAGGATAGCCTTTGTGCCGTCGGGGAATTCCGCCTGCAGCAGCGCGCCGATGATCTGCACTTCCGGCGGCTGACGTTCGCTGATGACCTGCATGGCGATGTCCTGCAGGAAGCGCAGGGCCTCGATCGCATTTGCGTCGCCGCGCTGCTCGGCCGTCTGCGTGTTCATCTGGAGCACCTGCATGAACGCGTCGTCGATCTGCTCGGCGTGTTCGCGGGCGGTCTGCAGCGGATCCTTGCTGGCGAGGATGGTCTGAACAAGCCCGACCTTCTCCTGCATATAGGCGCGGCCGGCGGCGTCGATCTTCTCGCGGATGTCCTGCACTTCCTTGCGCAGGGCGACGAGGCGTTCTTTTTCAGCAGCGTCGGTGGTTGCGTCGACGTGCTGCGTGAGCATCTGGAAGAACGCGTAATCGAGCATCTGACGCCCGACGGTGACGAGAATTTCGCGCGTTTCGGCGTCTTCGGCGACGATGAGCTGCGCGAGCAGCACTTCGCGCGACGGCGACTTCTGGAAGACTTCCAGCACCGCCATACGGCGGCCGACGACTTTGCCGTACGCAGTTTCCTCGATGAGCAGCTGCTGCAGCTCACCGAGCTGCTGCACGATCGCCTCACGGCCGGCCTGCATATTGGCGTCCATCGTGGCGCCAAGCAGGTCAAAAAATGCGGCGTCGATTTTCGCGTCGTTGTCGCGCGCGGCCTTGCGGCGCAGGTCCGGATCGGTCAGGCGCACAAGTTCGCGCAGCACATCGACCTTGGCCTGCTGCGCCTTGAGCATTTCCTGGGTGATGCCGTCGCCTTCGAGAATGGCTTCCATGAGCGACTGCAGCGTAAAGAACGTGCGCGGCTGCAGCAGATACGCCTTGGGCGACTCAGCGGGCAGCCCGCGCATGATCGCCTGCGTCATCTGGCCAATGATGCGCTCCTGTTCGACCGTGCCGAGGTTCATCTCCATCGGCATCAGCACGAAGCAGAACTGCTTCAACGGGTCGTGATACATAAACGGCGCAGCAAGATTCTGCAGGCGCCCTTGCAGCAGCGCGCTCTTAAGCGAAGGGTCACGGCCGACGTCGATAATCTGCATCGGAGCGGGGGCCGATCGGCCGGCACCAGATCCGGCGCCGCCGCGCATATTGTCCGGGGTAATAAGTCGAGGCATTTTTCTCCTGAACGACGACGCAGAGCCGCCGTAATCTACCATTTCGCAGTCAATCACTCAAATTACTGGAATCAGCGAACGATGCCGGTCGGCGGGATTCCACGCCGAAAAACGCTGTTGCATCGCGCTTTAGAATGCGGGGCGATTATATGTCAGCGGTTTTCGCAGACCACACTGGGATGCATCCGGCGTGGGAGCAAACCGTACGAAGGAAAGGAGGATTTACAAACCTCCTTCCAGCCCCTCTCCCTTCAGGAGAAAGGTATCCCCTTCGCCCAGATCTACCGGGCATGTAACCGCTCTTTTTTCACAGAGAAGCAAGGTAAAAACCTGGGTGCCCCCTGACCATCTGAATATGCATTCTGAGCTCCCATCAACAAAATAAAGTAACTACTCAGGCCAGTCAGTTTTCCAACGCGAAACACACTATTTTCTCCCCCGAAAGGCGAGAGAATAGTGCGTTTCGCGGGAAATACTGATTTGGGCCTGAGTAGTTACAAAATAAAAAGGAAAGTGTGAAGGAAAAAAACGACCCGACCCGATCCACGGGCCAAAGTGAAGGCATGATCGAAGGCGAAATTAGCGTACTGGCGGTGCTCGAAGAGCGCCGTCGGGACGTAAGCGAACTAGTAATAGACGCCGAGCGCGCGCGCGAAGAACTACGTGAAGTGGTGCAGGCCGCGCGCGTGGCACGCGTGCACATGCGCGAAGCCACACGTGAAACGATCGACGCACTGGCAGCGGGCCGCACACACGGCGGCGTGCTGGCGCAGGCCGGCCCACGCCGCTACCTGTCGCTGGAACGACTGTCACAGGACGTCATCCGCAGCGGCGATGCCGCCCCCTGGTTCGTCATGCTCGACGGCATCGAGGATCCGTTCAACTACGGACAGGCGGTGCGTGCGCTGTACGCCGCCGGCTGTGCCGGCCTGCTCGTGCGCATGCGGACATGGATGGGCGGCGACACCGTGATCCTGCGCAGCTCGGCCGGCGCAACCGAACGCATGCCGACCTGCCTCGTCGACGGGCCGGAGCAGGCCGCCGAGTATTTTCGGGCACAAGGCTGCCGCATCGTGTCCACCGCACGCGACCGGCGATCGGAGTCGATCTTCGACGTAGACCTGGGCGGGCCGCTTCTGCTGCTGATCGGCGGCGAAAAGCGCGGCCTGCGCCGCGAGCTGCTCGATCAATCTGATCTGGTGCTGCGCATTCCATACGAACGGCGCTTCCCACATTCGCTCGGCAGCGCTGCATCGACGGCGGTGCTGGCTTTTGAAATGATGCGGCGGCGTCTGTAAACGCAGAGTAACTGCTCAGGCTGGCCAGTTTTTCCCGGTTTTTCAATGCGAAACACGCGCGTGTTTCGCGAAAGATACAGATCTGGACCTGAGCAGTTACAAAACAGAAGAAATAAGAGAAAAAAAGTAGCCGGACAAAAATAGACCGCCGCATGACGCAAGCATCAACCCTGCGTCACCCCTACAATGCCGTTCCCCTACAATTCCGTTCAATGACTTCTGACAAACCGCGGGTGCTGCCCATCGACGGCCTGATTGCGCTGTTCATTCTCTACGTACTGTGGGGAAGCACTTTTCTCGGCATTAAATTTGCGCTGCAATCTTTTCCACCGTTCCTGCTCGGCGGCACACGGTTTCCGCTCGCTGGGGCGCTGATGCTCATTTATCTGAAGCTGCGCGGCACGCCATGGCCAACGCGGCGGCAATGGCTGCACTGCGCGTTATACGGCCTGCTGATGATCGGCGTCAGCAACGGGCTGCTGGCAGTGGCAGAAACGCAGATCTCATCCGGGTTGAGTTCGGCGCTGGCCGGCTCGTCGCCGCTGCTGATTGCGCTGTTGGCCGGCTTCTTCGGCCATCGGCCGCGCCGGCTGGAATGGATCGGCATCATCGTCGGCTTCGCCGGCCTGCTGGTGATCAACAGCGGCGACGAAATGACCGGCAGCGCGATGGGCATGATCGCGCTGATCGTGTCTTCCGTATCGTGGGCGCTCGGCTCAGTGCTGGCGCGGGAAAAGCTCGACCTGCCGGGCGGCCTGATGACCACAGCCGTCGAACTGCTGCTGGGCGGCTTCATTCAGCTGGCGATCAGCATGGCGCTGGGCGAACGATTGAAGCCGATGACCAATGCGGCACTAGGCGGCTGGATCTTCCTCGTCGCCGCGTCGATCGTCGGCTTCAGCAGCCACACCCTGGCCATCCGCAAGCTGCCGGTGGTGCTGGCGACAAGTTTTTCATACGTCAACCCGATTGTGGCAATTTTTCTCGGGATATTGCTGGCCAGCGAAACACTCTCACGCTCGACGGCAATCGGCATCGGCGTCACACTCGTCGGCGTTGTGCTGATCAGCATCGCGCAGGCGCGCGGAAGGCCGGTACGCGCGTGAAGATCGAGGGGAATTCATGCTGCACCCCGCGCTCACGCAGTCCAGCCCATTTGGCGGCGCATGTCTCACAAAAGATGACTGATTTGAGTCTCGATAACACGTACCTTGACACATACGCATGATTCCGGTATAAATACGTGGCTTGAGCAGCGTTTTTGTAGTACCCGGCGTCGTCCTTATTTCGATGCTCCTGGTCGTTTCTGGCCTGGGGCAATCTTCTTATGGGAAGGCGCTTCGGAAACACTGAGCGCGGACACAGGTAACCAGAACAGGCCCTCCCACAGTGGAGGGCCTTTTTTTTGGCAGGAATATTGGAGGAGATATGAAACTGACTGGCGCCCAGATCATCTGGGAAACGTTGATCCAACAAGGATCGACGACGGTGTTCGGATATCCCGGCGGCGCAATCCTGCCGGCGTACGATGCACTCTATGACTACAACGACCGCATCAAGCACGTACTCGTACGACATGAGGAAAACGCAGCTCTGGCGGCCGACTCATATTTCCGCGCGACCGGCAAGGTCGGGGTGTGTATGGCCACGTCTGGTCCGGGTGCGACTAACCTGGTCACCGGTCTGGCGAACGCCATGCTGGACTCCTCCGCAGTCGTGGCAATCACAGGCCAGGTGGCATCCCATCTCGTCGGCAGCGACGCATTCCAGGAGACCGACATCATCGGCATCACGCTGCCGATTACGAAGCACAATTTCCTGGTGACTGATATTAATGAGCTGGCGCAGACGCTGGCCGAGGCCTTCTACATCGCCCGCAGCGGCCGGCCAGGGCCGGTGCTTGTCGATATCTGCAAAGATGTGCAGCAAAAGAGCGTCGATTACACGCCGGTGACGTCAGTCGAATTGCGCGGCTATAAGGCGATTAAGCCTCAGCCGCAGAAGAGCGTGGCGGACAAGCTGGCGCAGGCAGGTGCGCTGATCGAGTCGGCGCGCAAGCCGATCATCCTGGCGGGCCAGGGCATCAAGCACGCGAATGCGCACGACGATTTCAAAGCGTTCGTCGAGAAGTCCGGTATTCCGGTGGCGACGACGCTGCTGGGCATTGGCGTGCTGAGCGAAGATCATCCGCTCAACCTGCGCATGATGGGTATGCACGGTGAAGCCTATGTCAACCAGGCCATTGCTGGTGCGGACCTGATCATCGCCATGGGCATGCGCTTCGACGACCGCGTGACGGGCAATCTGAAGACGTACGCGAAGAACGCGCGCGTCATTCATGTTGACATCGATGCAGCGGAAATCAACAAAAACGTGCCGGCAGACGTGGGCATCGTCGCCAGCCTGAAGGACGTGTTGCCGCCGCTGACGAGCATGATTGAAAAGCGCTCCTACGCCTCGTGGCTGGCGCAGATCAGCGAATGGCGCGGCGACACACAGTCGCACGACATTCTGCAGGTCGAGCTGCCGCAGGACATGCTGCTGGCGCCGCAGGTCATCCGCACGATTTACGACGTGACGGGTGGCGAAGTGACCGTGTGCACCGACGTCGGCCAGCACCAGATGTGGCAGACGCAGTATTTCCAGCACAAGCGCCGCAACCAGCTGATCACCAGCGGTGGACTGGGCACGATGGGTTTCGCCCTTCCGGCGGCGATCGGCGCCAAGTTCGGCCGGCCGCAGGATGAAGTGTGGGCCATCGCCGGCGACGGCGGCTTCCAGATGAGCATCCCCGAACTGGCCACAGTGGCGCAGGAAGAGCTGGACATCAAGATCGCCATCGTCAACAACAATTACCTCGGCATGGTGCGCCAGTGGCAGGAACTGATGCACGATCGGCGCTACAGCTCGGTGAATATGTGGTCGCCGGACTTCGTGAAGCTCGCAGCAGCGTACGGCATCCCGGGCATACGGGCAAAAACGCTGCAGGAAGCGCGCGAAGCGGTGCAGATGGCGCGCGCCCACAAGGGTCCGTACCTCATTGAGTTTTCGGTGGAACAGGAAACGAACGTATTCCCGATGATTCAGCCCGGCAAGAGCCTGGATGAAATGACCCGCCGCCCGATCCAGCCCGCCGCACTCGGCGGTGGCATGGACACGGTGGCGCGGTAAAAGAGAAGAACCGCCGACGGCGGACGGCCGGCGACGGCAGACCGCAGACCGCAGACCGCAGACGATAGTGGAATTCCAATGCAAAAATCGTACACGACGGCAACCATGAGCACGCCGGAGCGCTTCAAGTTCGAGGAACTGGAAGTCTGGAAGCTGGCTCTGGAGTACCTCGACGTCGTGTATGACTTGACGGCAAAACTGCCGCGCGACGAGGATTTCAACTTGAAGTCGCAGATGCGCCGCGCGGCCACGTCGATCGGACTGAATATCGCCGAAGGGTCCACCGGACAGAGCAACGCCGAACAGGCTCGCTTCATCGGAATGGCGCTGCGGTCATTGATCGAAACGGTGGCATGCCTACGCATCATTCAGCGCCGAGATCTATGCAATTCCGCCGAGGTCGATGCCCTGAATGTTCAGGCGCATCGCATTTCGGCCATGCTGCAGGCATTCCGAAAATCACTGGAAGGATCGAACACGAGAGTCAGCGAAGACTCGAGCGAATACCGCGAAGACTGACGGCGGTCGGCGGTCAGCCGTCCGTCATCTGCCACAGGAAAAACAACATGCTCATCGACAAAATCGAAGCCCGCGCGAACCCCACCACGCACACGCTGGTGGCTCTGGTGGAGAACAAGCCCGGCGTGCTCAACCGCGTCGCCAGCCTGATGCGCCGCCGCAATTTCAATATCCACAGCCTGGCCGTCGGCGAGACCGAAGACCCGTCTGTGTCACGCATGACCATCGTCATCGACGCGAGCAAGACCAACGCCGCGCTCGTCGAGCGCAATCTGCACAAGCTTGTGAATGTGATCGAAGTGCAGGATGTCAGCAACATGCCGACGGTGATGCGTGAGCTGGCGCTGATCAAAGTGAGCGTCGACGACGCCGCCAAACGCGGCGAGATCAAGCAGATCGCCGACATGTTCCAAAGCCGCGTCGTCGACGTGGCCAAAGACTCCATGATGATCGAGGTCGCCGGAGAGGAGACGAAAGTCGACTCCGTTCTGAGCATTCTTGCAGATTACGGTATCCTCGAGGTCGTTCGCACCGGCCGCATCGCGATGGCGCGAGGCGGAAAGTAGAATTGCTACTGCCCAGTTCCGAGTACCGAGTAATTCGGTACTCGGAACTGGGTACTCGGAACTAATTTACAAATGGCTAAAGTTTTCTACGACAACGACGCAAATCTCGAACTCCTGCGCAACAAGACCGTGGCCGTGATCGGCTTCGGTTCGCAGGGCCACGCGCACGCGCTGAACCTGAAAGACAGCGGCGTGAACGTGATTGTGGGCCTGCCGGAGGGCAGCCGGAGCATCGAGAAGGCCAGCAACGCAGGGCTGCGGGTAATGAACATCCGCGACGCCGCCAAAGCTGCCGACATGATCATGCTGCTGGTTCCGGATGTGCCGGCTGCGCAGGTATATCTCGAGCAAATCAAGCCCGTCCTCAAGAAGGGCAAGATGCTGATGTTCGCCCACGGCTTCAACATTCACTTCAAGCAGATCAAGGCGCCGAAGAACATCGACGTTACGATGGTCGCGCCAAAGGCGCCGGGCCATCGCGTACGCGGTACATATCAGGACGGCGGCGGCACGCCGTGCCTCATTGCCGTGCACCAGGACGCCAGCGGCAACGCGCACGCACTCGCCCTGGCCTATGCCAAGGGCATCGGCGGCACGCGCGCCGGCGTCATCGAGACAACCTTCAAGGAAGAGACCGAGACCGATCTCTTCGGCGAGCAGGTCGTGCTCTGCGGCGGCACTTCGCACCTGGTGAAGGCGGCCTTCGAAACGCTCGTTGAGGCCGGCTATGCGCCCGAAATGGCTTACTTCGAGTGCATGCATGAGCTCAAACTCATCGTCGATCTCATGTATCAGGGCGGCTTGAACTACATGCGCTACAGCGTCAGCGACACCGCTGAGTGGGGCGACTACGTCACCGGGCCACGCATCATCACCGACAAGACCAAGAAGGAGATGCAGAAGGTCCTCAAGGAAATCCAGAACGGCAAGTTCGCCAAGCGCTGGATCGCCGAGAACAAAGTCGAGAACCGCGTGCACTTCAATGAGATGCGCCAACGCGACATCGATCACCCGATCGAGAAGGTCGGCGTCGAACTGCGCAGCATGATGCCCTGGCTGAACCCGCGCGAAGTCAAGCCGGGCGCCGGCGGGGCGTAATTGAAAGTGTAGAGTCAGAGTAGGTAACTTCTCAGGCCAGCCATTTTTCCAACGCGAAACACACTATTCTCTCCCCCGAAGGGGGAGAGAATAGTGTGTTTCGCGGGAAATACTGATTTGGGCCTGAGTAGTTACCAGAGTAGACAGTCAGAGCAAAGTTTTGCTGGCATATCCGGCCATCGATTCCAAGTCTCAACTCTTTACTCTGACTCTCCACAAATTCCGAATGCCGAGCAATCTTCCTCGGCACTCGGTAATCGGTAATCGGTAATCGGCACTCGGAACTTATGCTTACCCTCCTCCACACCGCTCAATCCAACGTTGCCGTCTTCGATGCGCTGTGGCAGGAACTTGCACCAGACATCGAAGTGCAACACCTGGTCGCCGACGACATTTTGCAGGAAGCGCGCGATGCCGGCCGTGCAAACGCAAAGCTGAACTATCACGTCAGCGAAATTTACGCCACACTCGGCAATCGCTTCGAATTTGTGCTATGCACCTGTTCGACGATCGGCGAAATTGCCGAGCGCGCGAGCATGCGCTACTCCTTCCCCGTCCTGCGCGTTGACCGGCCGATGGCCACGCATGCCATCGACATCGGCGAACGCGTCGCCGTGCTGGCGACGCTGAAAAGCACGCTGGAACCCACGCGCGATCTTCTGAAGAGCATCGCGCAACGCAGCGGGAAATCGGTGTATATCGATGAAATTTTGTGCGTTGGCGCGTGGGAATTTCTGGAAAAGGGTGACATAAGCGGCTACGCACAAGCCATTGCGCGCGAAATCGACGTCTATTCACGTTCGCATGACGTCATCGTGCTTGCGCAGGCATCGATGGCCGTCGCCGCCGAACTGCGGCCGGACAACAAAGTTCCGGTGCTGAGCAGCCCACGGACGGGCTTCGAAACAGCTGTGGCGCAGTACCGGCTGTACCACGCAGCGCAACAGAAGAAAAATGCCCTCGAGCCGACCGCGTAACCGCCCGGCAAGTTCAGCGAACCCGCCGCTCATCGCGCTCGAGCATGTCAACGTCGATCTGGGCGGCGCGCGCGTGCTTCACGACATCACCTGGTCGCTTGAGGCCGGCCGCCACTGGGCTGTGCTCGGGGCAAACGGCGCCGGCAAGAGCACCTTCCTGCGCCTGCTGCGCGGCGAAATCTGGCCGGCGCCCGTCGGCGGCGGCGTGCGCCGCTACTGCCTGGACGGCACGCTCACCGAATCACCCATCGGCGTGCGCTTGCACGTGGCGCTGGTTTCGGCGGAGCAGCAGACGCGCTACATGCGCACCGACTGGCAGATGAAATGCTGGCAGGTCGCCTTCACCGGCCTGTTCGACGGCGATCTGATTTATCACCATCCCCAGCCGGAGCAGCTCGAACAAGTGCGTACGTCCATGGCTGCGCTGGAAATCGAAGCGCTGTGGGACGCCGACTTTCACAAACTCTCCCAAGGCCAGCTGCGGCGCGTGCTGATCGCGCGCGCGCTCGTGCGCCGGCCGCGCGTGCTGATCTGTGATGAGATCGGCGTCGGCCTCGACCGCGCCTCACGCCACACGCTGCTCGGAACAGTCGAACGTGCCGCATACGGAGGGGTGCAGATCCTGATGACGTCTCACCGCCGTGAAGAACTGCTCGACGTGATCACGGACCAGTTGGAGCTGGTGGGAGGAAGGCTGAGCAGCGGAAAGGGCAGCGGAAAGAGCAGCGGCAAGAGCGCCGAGATAGAGGTTCGAGATTCGGAGTTCAAACTTCGAAGCGCAGAAATAAGCGCCGAGATAGAGGTTCGAGATTCGAAGTTCGAAGTTCGAAGCGCAGAAATAAGCGCCGAGATGGAGGTTCGAGATTCGGAGTTCGAAGTTCGAAGCGCAGAAATAAGCGCGCGCACGAACACTCTGGATTCGAAAGTTCAAACTTCGAACTTTCTTCTGGATCTTCAAAACGTCACCGTCGCCCTCGACGAAGGCGCGACCGTGGTGCTGCGCGACGTAACGTGGCGCATGAACGAGGGCGAACACTGGATGCTGCTGGGCGACAACGGCGCCGGCAAAACTTCGCTGCTGCGGTTGATCATGGGAGATCTGTGGCCTGCTGAGGGTGGATGCATCCATCGCTTCGGTGAACGCGGCTTCACCGACGTCTGGAAGATCAAACGGCAGATCGGCTACGTTTCACAGGAACTGCAGGCGCGCTACCATCACGACATCACAGCGCGACAAGTCGTCGGGACCGGATTCACTGCCAGCGTCGGCTGGCTGAGCCGGCTGGAGCTGGAGCAGGAGCAGCGCGTAGATGAAGTGCTGGCCGAGCTCGGGCTGACGGCGCTGGCCGAGCGCAGCCTGCAGCAGATGTCGTATGGCCAGGTGCGCAAGGTGCTGGTGGCGCGCGCGCTGGTGCACCGGCCGCGGCTGCTGATTTTGGACGAGGTGTTCGACGGCCTCGACGCACATTTTCGCGCCGAGCTGCGCACGCTGTTCGAGCGGCTGTCAGCGACGACGGGCATCCTGCTGGTCAGCCACCACGACGACGATACGCTGCCGTGCATCACGCATCGGCTGCGCATCGAAGGCGGCCGAAAAACACAATGACCACCGACGAAAACAAAATCCGGTTGCTCGTCGCGGCGTGGGTGGAACGAACGCGCGCCGGCGACGTCGCAGCCGTGCTCGCCATGATGGCCGAGGACGTAGTCTTCCTGACGGCGGGGCGGCCACCGATGATCGGCCGAGCGGCGTTCGCAGAAGCGTCACGCGCGCAGACGCCGCCGAACGCCGCAGCTCCGCACATCGATGCCGAACAGGAGATCGAAGAAATCACAGTCGTCGGCGACGTGGCATGGATGCGCACGACGCTTCGCATCGTCATCACACCCACCGACGGCTCGCCGCCGATCACGCGCGCCGGACATACACTGTCGGTGCTGCGCAAAATCGATGGGCGCTGGATAATCGCGCGCGATGCGAACCTGCTAACAAAGGTGTAACCTCCGCCCCATGCCCACCGTCGTACATCACAAAGCGGCGCTCGACGGATCGCCCCACCCGCCCAATTCGCTCGCCGGCATCGTCGCCTGCCTCGACGCCGGCGCCGCCTGGATCGAGATCGATGTGCTCGCCCTCGCCGATTCGGACTATCTGCTCGTGCACGATGCCGAACTCGCACACGAAACCGACGGCGCCGGCCCGGTCGCAGGGTGCACCGCTGCGCAGGCGCGCACGCTGCACATTCGAGGCAGCGCACAGACTGTGCCGCTGCTGAGCGACGTGGTCGAACTGCTGCTGCTCCACCCTGCGCGCGCACGTTTGCAAATCGACTTCAAAAACATCACGCCATTCGCCGACGATGAGCCACTCGAGCGGCTGGTGCGCCTGATCGAACCGCTCGGCGCACGCGCCATCGTCAGCAGCATCGCCGACTGGCAGCTGCGCCGACTGCGTTCGCTCGCACCGCAGCTCGATCTCGGCTTCGACATCCAGGCACACCTCGATCTGGGCGACGAAGAAGTCGGCCGGTTCCCGGTGCGCCTCGGCGCATACGGCTACCTCGATGACCATCCGCTCGCGGCACGCCGAACCTGGAGCGCCGCGCGCTATCTTGAAGACCGCTTCGCCGCGCTGATCGGCCTCGTGCCAAACGCCAGCACTTTTTACGTGCGCCATCCGCTGATCGCACGAGCGATGGCCGACGGCTTCAACCCGGCCGCGTTCCTACACGCGCACGGCATCCAGCTCGCCGCATGGACAACGGACATCGGCAACCCAGCCGCCGAGGCGAACCTGCCAACACTGACGACGGCCGGCGTCGATCTGTTCACATCGAATACGCCGGCGGCGCTGGCGAGCCAACTTCAGGCACAACTCTGACCATCGCTGACAGTTTTCGTACGCGCAACCCGGTTTCTAAGAAGCCAGGTTGCGCGTACGAAAACTGTCAGCCATAGTAAGCCACATATGGAAATCGGCTTCTGGGATTACACCTGCCCCCGCCACGGTTCGCTTGAGCGCTACACAGCAGCGGACTGGGACACGCTCCTCGACGACATGGTCGCCGGCGGATTCGACTCGCTCGTGCTCTGTCCGAAATGGCTGACCACAGGCTATCGCTCGGCCCTTTCCTGGCTCGACCAAGATCCGTCCTGCAGCGCCATCGCGCTCGACAATCGCCCGATCCATCACGCGCTCGCAGGCGCGCGCGCCCGCGGCATTCGCACGCGCCTGCTGATCGCCACCACCATCTTCCCAGCGCGCGAGTTCACCCTGCCCGGCGGCTTCACCTACCCCTGGCCCGGCGTCTTCGCCGACGGCGAGGTCATGCTCTACGACCTGGACTGCCCCGGCCTGACCGAACGCATGGACCAGCTCGTCGGCGAGATCATCGACCTGTTCGGCGCACAGACCGATGGACTGATCATCGAACTCGAATTCGCCGACGGTGAAGCGCCGCACCGCATCCCCATCTACGACGACTGGGCCGCGCGCAACGGCCGCCCGCCGTTCGCCACGATGCGAAATTTTCGCTTCGAATCGCGCCAATATCCGCTCACCCACTGGCGCGACTTCACCACCACGCGCCGCATCGAAACGCTGCAGCATCTCGAACGCACGATCCGCAGCCGCGGATTTACCGGCGAACTGTCATCCATCATCGAGCTCGACAACAGCCCAGGCGTGGTCATGAGCAACGTAAACATGCGCATGCTCGCGGATGCGCTGCCGGGCTGGGCCGTCTCGACGTACGACAACTACTACGATCGGCGCATCAACCGACTCGCCAGCATGGACATGTGCGTGCATCAGCCGCGCCTCGCCGGTTTTCCCGTGCAGTACCTGACGCGCGGCGTGATGACCTTCAGCACACCGCCCTGGCTGCCGCCGACTACGCTCGAAGAGCAGTGGCGCATGTCGCTGGAGGATGCGCGCGACCACCAGCCGGATGCGCTGTGGTTCATGGGCGCGGATGCACGGCTGCCCGGCGCCGTCTGCAATAACGCACTGCTGCCGCAATGGGGTTTCGCAGATGGCCGCAGCGCGCGCCAGCAGCTCATGCAGATGGCGCAGGAAATACTGCGCCCATGATCACGCTGCGCGCAGTCGCACGTTTGTAAACGCCGCAGCACCTTCGGCTACGAACAGGCCGAAGTCGCCGGACTTGTGGCCGTACATCCGCGCGCTCAACGCCACGACGTCGTCGATGTACGCGACCATGACGCTGCCTTCGATCAGCACACGCAGCCGCACAGGCCGGGCTGCATCGAGTGCGACCGGCCGCTCGATGATCGCCGGCTCATCGCCGGGGCGTGGGAAGCGCTCCAAGCTCACGCGCTGGCGTTCCGGCTCGAGGCGCAGCAGATAGCCGCAGTCGAGGTTCGCATCCGCACGCAGTGCAACACCAACGCTGCGCATGCCGGCTTCGAACTGCACCTCGGCCTCGATCATGCACGCATCGCCTGTGGAATCCGGCAACGTCCCCATGCGACACCACGCGAAGGAATCCTGCGCCGTGGCGACGAGCGCGCCGTCGCGCTGCATCCACGCACCGAGTTCGGGCTGAGGAGCGAGCGGGAGTTCAGCAGCAAAGTAGGCCACGATTTCCCACGGCGGGTGCACCGTCAGCGCGCCATCGGGCTGCTGCTGAATTTCGTGCACGACCAGGTTGCCGCCCCAGTTCCAGGTGCCGGTATCGTCTTCGTTCGTGCGCGACGGCACCCAGCCGAACGCGAAGCGTCGCGCACCGTCGGAGGCGGTCTTCGCTGCATAAAACGCACGCCCATCGAAGCTGTCGTTCGTCGGCGCCACCCACGGCCCGCTCAGGCTGGGCGACATGCGGTAGTGCGTCAGCATGCGCTCACTAAAAGTCGAATAGACCGAATACCAAAACTCGCCCATACGAAAAACATCCGGGCATTCGTGCGTGAAATACAAGCCGGGCTGCCAGAACGGATCGGCGATCGTCCAGTTTTTCAAATCCTTCGACGTACACAAAGCCGTGATGCCGCGTCGATTTTCGGGGCCGCGCCTGGCGCGCGCGGCGAGCAGCATCCAGTGTTCCTGCGCCGCTTCATTCCAAAACACAAATGGGTCGCGCCAATCGTGCGCTTCATAGTGAGCAGGATCAGCGAAGAGAATCGGATTCGCGGAATCTTTTTCCCAATGAGTCAAGTCACAGCTGGTCGCATGCATCACCGCCTGCTCCGGCCGATCAGCCTTGCGAAAATGCGGGTTGTGGCCGGTGTAAAAAATATGAAACATGTCGTCGTGTTCGTAGACGCAACCAGTGAACACGAACAAATCCTGCTCATCAACCGTGCCACGCGGCAGCGCTTCGCCATGGTCCGTAAAATGCAGGAAATCGCGCGTCGAAAGATGAAACTACGGCGTGCCTTCGCCGTGGTTTTCCTAGTCGCGATAGTCCTTCAAATAGAAGAGATGAAATTCGCCGTCATGAAAGAAGGGGATGAAATCCGCAGCCCAGCCATCCGCAGGTTTGTAGAAGATCGACATATCTGGAGCGGAGTGTAGCAGCGGCGCGGGTTTCACCAATTGGGCTTAGCGCAATTCCTGGGTTTTCGTAACTACTCAGGCCAGCCATTTTTCCAACGCGAAACACACTATTTGCTCCCCCGAAGGGGGAGAGAATAGTGT
The DNA here is from genome assembly GCA_947476335.1 of Anaerolineae bacterium. Taxonomy (GTDB): domain Bacteria; phylum Chloroflexota; class Anaerolineae; order J036; family Brachytrichaceae; genus CANJQH01. Next base: position 20,013 of record CANJQH010000037.1, read on the forward strand.
GTTTCGCGGGAAATACTGATTTGGGCCTGAGTAGTTACGGGTTTTCACTAATCGCCTGCGCGACTACACTACAACACATCCTTTCGCAACGCGTTAAAAATTCTCAATGGACAAACTCCAACTCACCCCACAGCAGATTGCCTTCATGGACGTTTTCGGTTATCTGGTTTTTCCAGGACTGCTCGCCGACTGCATCGAGCGCATCACCACCGAATTCGAACAGGTATTCACCGGCCACGGCGGCGGACACAACGGCGAGCCACACAACGGCACCGCCCGCTCGTGCATCCTGCCATTCATCGACCAGTCGGACTATCTGTCTGCGCTGATCGACGATGTGCGCGTCGACGGCATCTTCGCAAGTCTGCTCGGTGATGATTACAACTACCTCGGCAGCGACGGGAATTTTTACGTCGGCGACACCGGCTGGCATTCGGACACAGACTGGACCGGCAAGATGCGCGGCGCGCCGCCGCGCGTGTTCTACAAGATGGCGCTGTATCTTGATCCGGTCACGGCGACGAGCGGCGCGCTGCGCGTGATCCCAGGCAGCCAGCGCTACGGCGATCATTTTGCAGAAGACCTGCAGCGCACGCTGCGTCGTTCGCAGGACGAGCTCGGCCTGACCGGCGACGCGGTGCCGGCCATCGCGCTGGAGAGCAAACCCGGTGACGTCGTCGTATTCAACCAGAATACAAAGCACAGCGCGTGGGGCGGCAACAATCGACGGCGCATGTTCACGATCAACGCCACACGCCAGTACGATGATGCAGATATTCCGCTGCTGCGCAACGAAGTGGCCGCGTTCGCGCGCTTCTGGGTGGATTCGGTCTACGGACCGGCGATGCTGCGCACAGCGAGCGACGCGCGCATGGTGCACCTGCGCCAGCCGCTGACGCAGCTCGATCACCTCGCCGACGCCGTCCGCAAAGCCAAGGAGACGATGAGCGAGCCGGCGCGCGGCTGAACAGGGCCGCGAAAACGATCAACGGCGCTTGCGCACGTTCGGTTTGAATGTGAGCCACAGCGACTCCATCCATTCCAAGGCGCCGTTGGTGCGATCCCACAGGTCACGGGCGTACTGCAGATATTCGTCCGCCTCGTCGATGCCACCGGGATCGCCGTCATCGCGCAGGTCTTCCGGCATGCGCTCGGATTCGAACATCAGGTCGGCGACATAGCCGTTCGACGTGAACGCGTCCATGAGCGCGCGGTTGGCGGGCTCGCTCGGCCCGCGGCGTTCTACGAATAACAACAGCGCGCGGCTGTAGGTGAAGGCGGCGGACGCATCGTCGGGAAAGCGGCCGAACAAGCGGCGCAGCGCGGCATGTGAAGCGGCGCCGCCTTTGATCAACAGGTGCGTCGCCAACAAGTGGCGGGCTTCGAGCGCGTCGGAGACGTCGAGCGTGGTCATGCGCGTCCAGCAATCGATCGCGCCGGGCAGATCGCCGGAGGATGCGCAGACGGTGGCCAGTTCATCCAACGCGCGCATGTAGGGCCGCGTATCGAGAATGCGCCAGAACTTGCCGCGCAGTTTTTCGAAACGCTCGGCGCCGATTGCGCGCTCGCCGGCGGCGAGTGCCTGCTCAAGCAGCTTGCGTTTCCGGCTTGGCTCGTTTGCATTCAACGAAAGCAGAACGTACGCATCAGCGCAATCGGCCGAGACGGCCAGCGCATCCTTCGCCAGCTCGGCCCTCAGCTTCGGCTTGAGTTCGCGCCATGCAATGATGGCGATCAACTGTGCGTGATGCAACGGCGTCGGCAGTTTGGAGGCCTTGATCTCCTCTTCTTCTTCGCTGAAATCGTCTTCAGAAAAATCTTCGTCGCCGAAATCGTCGAGCTCGAACGTCGCCATGAGATTTTCGAGCGTCTTGGCGATCTGAGCGGCGTCGGCGGCCTGCTCCGCTTCAATTTCGGCGCGGGATTTGCCGGGGCGGCGGCCGGTTTTCTTCGGCGCGTTTGGATCTGTGGGGGAACTTGACATGGGCGCAACGATAGCGTACGAATCATTTTTGAAGAAGACAAAATTCGTAACTACTCAGGCCAGCCATTTTTCCAACGCGAAACACACTATCCTCTCGCCTGAAGGGGGAGAGGATAGTGTGTTTCGCGGGAATTACTGATTTGGGCCTGAGTAGTTACCAAAATTCGGGAGCGTCCGTGCACCTCCAGCGCGGTAGCATTTGCACATGTCCAATTCGCATCGTCAAGAAAGAGTGTTGTCGGCTGCGCAGCGTGACGCGCTGCTTAAAACATTGAAGGCGCGTTTCGAGAAACACGCGAAGCGACATCAGGCCCTCGAGTGGGATACGGTCCGGGTCAGGCTCGCTGCCGCGCCCGAAAAACTCTGGTCGCTGCATGAGATGGAAAGCAGCGGCGGAGAACCCGACGTCATCGGCCGCGACGCCCGCACCGGCGAGCTGCTCTTCTGCGATTGCGCCGCGGAAACTCCAGCCGGACGCCGCAGCTTTTGCTTCGACCGTGAAGCGCTCGACTCGCGAAAGGAGAACAAACCCGCCAACGATGCCGTCAGCGCCGCCGCAGCGATGGGCATCGACCTGCTCACGGAAGAGCAATATCGTGAATTGCAGACGCTCGGGAACTTCGACGAGAAGACGTCGAGCTGGGTGCAGACGCCCGCCGAGATCCGCAAACTCGGCGGCGCGATTTTCTGCGATCGCCGCTACGGCCGCGTATTCACGTACCACAACAGCGCATCGTCATATTACGCCGGCCGCGGCTTCCGCGGGATGCTGCGGGTGTAGCAGCAGACGACGGACGGCACACGACAGACGAGGGCCAATCGGCCATCACGAATGCATCCGCCGTTTGGGCCGCATATATTCGCGTGTCACGCCGTTGCCAGGGCCGCGCCGTCAGGGCAAGCCCTGGCTGAAACGCAGTACGCCCGTACAGGGCTTAAAAAGCGCTAACGGCGCGACGCAGTCCTAAGTGAGTCGCCAAAAGTTCTGGCGGCAGATTCGCCTCCCCCGCTTTGCGGGGGAGGCGAATCTGCCGGACAAAACTTATGGACAGGAACCTAGACTGCGGTCAGCCGAAACGTGAAGCGATATTCTTTTTCTCGCAGCTGATATTTCTCCAGCGTGTCCTGTCCGACCGATGCGCTGCCGATGCCGCGGTGCGCAGCGTCGAGGTGCAGGATCACTTCGCTGCGCGGCTCGAGTTCGTACGTGTGCTTCGCTGCGAACAAGTCATGATCGGTGAAGTGGCTGGTGTTGAATTCGAACGGCGCTGCGCCGGCGATGCGCATGCCTGCGCCCACTTCGCCCAGCCGCAGCCAGCGCACGTCGGTCTTGTGGCCGTTCTCCTGCGGCATGATGTACGGCACATGCTGCCCGCTCACCGTGCCGTCGAAGCGGCCGATCAGGGCCGAAGCCCGGCGGTCGGTGTAGTTTTCCCACGGGCCGCGGCCGTACCATTCCAGCCCCTCCAGCGCCGGATCGAGCGCCATACTGACGCCCACGCGCGGAATGTCGTTCAAGCCGTTGCCGATCGCAACATGATTTTCGATCGACAGCTCGCCGGCGGGTGAAAGTGTGAAGCGCATCGTGTGCGTGAAGTCGTCCCACTGCTCGCGCCCGCTGGCCTTGTAGACCACTTCGATCGTCGGCACGTCGCCCGGCAACAGCGTCATGCGCTCGAGGCGCTGTTCGACGCGATCGAGCTTCTGATTCAGCCAGCGCTGCAAGTTGGTGTGCGGATACAGCATCAGCTTGATGCCGTCGTTGTCGGTGCCGGCGCGCCAGACGTTGAGCGTCGGCCCGGCGACGACCATGTTCTTCGCGCCCTTCGTCGCACTGCCGAACTCGACCAGGCGCCCGCTGTCGCGCGCGAACACCGCGCGCACGCCGGCGGCTTCGAGCCGCACTGTGGCCGCGCTCTCGTGCACGGCGACGCGCCCGCTCGCAGCGTTCGGCGCTTCGATCGTCGGCACAGTCTGCGGAATCGGCAGTTGCACGCGCGCCACTTCATGCCCGGCCGGCGCCCAGAACGCATCCTCGCCCTGATAGAAATAGAAATTCAAAAATTGCTCGCCACTGGTCGGCCGATTCAACGGCAGCGCCACCTCGAGGCTCGCGCCCGGCGCGACGTCCAGCGAAGGCAGCGCGCCGCGCTGCACCGATACGCCGTCGACGAGCAGCTCCCATTCGCCACGCAGGTTTTCCAGGCTGCGAAAGTACTGGCGGCTGACGATGCGCACGCGCCCGGCGGCGGCGTCGATGGGTTCGACCGTGCACGGCCGCGCCAAATGTTTGAACTCATAGAGCGCCGGGTGCGGCGTGCGATCCGGCCAGACGATGCCGTCGGTGATGAAGTTCGCATCGTGCACGGTCTCGCCGAAATCGCCGCCGTAGGCCCAGTGCGCCTCGCCGTCGGACGACGTCTGCCGAATGCCATGATCGAGCCATTCCCAAAGGAAGCCGCCCTGCAGGCCAGGGTACTTTTCGAACGCCTCGTAATATTCGGCCAGGCAGCCGTTGCTGTTGCCCATCGTATGCGAGTACTCGCACATGATCAGCGGGCGCTTGTTCGGCCTGTCCTCCTTCGCCCAGTCGATGATCTCCTGAATGTTCGGATACATCGGGCAGACCACATCCGTGGCCGCCCTGCCCCCGTCCCAGGTTTTGCCGAACCAGCGCGTGATCGCGCCTTCGTAATGCAGCGGCCGCGTCGGGTCCGCGTGGCGCGCATAGCCAGCGGCGGCGTCGTGGTTCACGCCGTAGCCGCTCTCGTTGCCGAGCGACCACAGAATCACCGACGGGAAATTTTTATCACGCTCGACCATCGCCCGCACGCGTTCGACGAAATGATTCGTGTAGCGCATGTCGCTGCAGATCTCGGTGTAAAACGCGTGCGCTTCGATGTTGGCTTCGTCAATCAAATAAATGCCGTGGCGGTCGCACAACTCGTACCAGTACGCGTCCTTCGGGTAATGCGCGGTGCGAACGGCATTGACGTTGAACTGCTTCATGAGGCGCAGGTCGGCCTCCATCGTCGCGCGGCTGATGGCCTTGCCCGTGGTGTCGTCGTGGTCGTGATAGTTGACGCCGTTAATCAGCACGCGCTGGCCGTTGATCAGCAAATCGGCGCCCTTGATCTCGACGCGGCGAAAGCCGAAGCGCGTAGCGTGCACCTCATCGCCGGACGGGCCCTTCAGCGTCACCACGATCGTGTACAGATTCGGCGTCTCATGCGACCAGAGCGCCGGCGCCTGCACCGACGCGGAGAGTTCGACCTTCGTGCGCGTGGCGGTGTTGAACCACGCGATCGGATTCAGCGGCGGCAGGCACGGCGCCGACAGCGGCGCGTCGAACACCGGCTGGCCGGCTGCGTCGAACAGCTGCACCTCGACGCTGTGGCCGTCGCGATATTCCTCGCCTGGGAAGCCGACGTGCAGCGTCAGGTTCAGCTTCGCGCTGCGGAAGTCGTCGCTGAGTTCGCTGCGCGCGAACATGTCTTGCAGCTGCGGCCGCGCGGTGCTATAGAGAAAAATTTCGCGCATGATGCCCGAGTGCCACCAGTGGTCCTGGTCCTCGATGAACGACGCATCAGACCAGCGCGTAACCACGCACACCAGCTCGTTCTCGGCGTCGGCGCCGAGGCGCACGCGCGCGCTAAGGTCGAACTCGGCCGGCGTGCGCGCGTCCTTGCTCATGCCGACCGGCTCACCGTTGACGTAGACGTACAGCGCGCCCTCGCAGCCGGCAATGTGAAGAATCACGCGGCGGCCGTCCCAGTTCGCCGGCACTTGAAATGTGCGGCGATAAACGCCGGTCGGATTGTCGTCCGGCACATCAGGCGGCCGGTTCGGAAACGGCATGTTCACATTTGTGTACTGCGGCTTGCCGAAGCCCTGCATCGTCCAGCTGCCCGGCACGGCGATCGAGCTCCAGCCGCCTGCGCGGAGCACCTGTGCAGTGGCAGCCTCGGGCTGCGGCAGGATTTTAAAATCCCAGCTGCCGTTCAGCGGCTGGTACCACGGAGAGGCATCGCGATCCATCGCGAGCGCCTGTTCTGGCGAGGCGAAGGGCACGGTTGTGGCGTGCGGCGGCAGTTTGTTGAGCGACGGCAGCTGGGGCATTTCCCAGGTGCGTTCGCCAGCGACGAAGAGCATGGGGAGAGTCGGCATATTCATAGGCACGTTTCCGACCCGGATTGTGCTTCAGCACGGCATATCGCGCCAGAGGTGGTTGTGGTATATTTTGCCCCGCTCAGGCAAATGGTCCCTTCGTCTAGCGGTTAGGACGAAGCCCTCTCAAGGCTTAAACACGGGTTCGATTCCCGTAGGGATCATCAGCAAATCAGAGATCACCAATGGCGATCTTCTTTATTTTTCCGCGCTGGTACGTACCCGCTTTCCCGGATGCAAGCGATGAGTACCATGTCAGTCAGGACGAGCAAGGAAAAGACAAAGCGAAAGTTCTCTCAAGAGTTCAAAGCGAACGCAGTGTATCTGTGTCTGGCGCGCTCGACAACGGTGCGGCAGATCGCGGCGGAACTGGGCGCGCTAGGGTTGTGATGCGAACCTCACCCCCGACCCCTCTCCCTTCGGGAGAGGGGTGACCGATGCCCTGGAAAGAGCACGCTCGCATGAGCCTCACTCGCATGAGCCTCAATTGAGGCCGAAGGAGACACCCCTCTCCCGAAGGGAGAGGGGCCGGGGGTGAGGTTCGTCACAACGCCCCCGAGAAAGCGGGTACGTACTACTCGCATCGCTGGCCGATCTGCCCTACGTAATGAGCATGGTGCGGCCTACTGGCATCCTGCGCCGTTCTGAAGCAAAATGCAGCATCGATCTGCCACCAAGCCCGCACAGCGCCGGCGCGGATGCGATCTTGAGAACCTCGATGCTCCACACACACTTTCCCTACGCAGCTTCGCCCGTCTCACGCCTTGGCTTCGGCGCATTCGGATTCGCCGGCGTGTTCGGCGCCGTCGATGAAGGCAGCGCCGTCCGCTCCGTGCTGCACTCGCTCGAACGCGGCGTCACCATGATCGACACCGCGCGCGGCTACGGCCCGGCTGAGGCCGTCATCGGCAAGGCGCTGCAGCAGTGGAGCGGCGCGCGGCCGTTCATCGCCTCCAAAGTGAACGCGCTCGGCCCGAAGGAACAATGGGGCTTCCCCACCTCAGTCGCCGACGTCTTCCCGCGCGGCCACATCACGCACGCAACCGAGACCTCGCTGCGCACGCTCGGCGTCGAGCGCATCGACTGCATGCAGCTGCATCTGTACTGGCCGAACTGGGGCGTCGAAGGCTACTGGCTCGACGAGCTGCGCGCACTGCGCGAGCGCGGCCTGATCGGCGCCATCGGCGTCAGCCTGCCCGATCAGCGCCACGACGTCGGCCTGCCGCTGGTGCTTTCCGGCGCGATCGATTCGGTGCAGACCGTGATCAACATCTTCGATCCAACCGCGCTCGACTGCCTGGTGCCGCTCTGCCGCGAGCGCGGCGTGGCCGTCATCGCGCGCTGCGTGCTGGACGAAGGCGGCCTGACCGGTTTCCTCACCCCCGAGATGGAATTCGCACCGGGCGACTACCGCGCCGCTTACTTCGACCAGGGACCGCGTGCCGAATACATCCGCCGCGTCGACGCGCTGCGCGAGTTCGTGCCGGAACACGCCGCGTCGCTCGCAGCACTGGCGCTCAAGTTCGTGCTGCACGATCCAGGCGTGACCGTCGCCATCGCCTCGATGCACGTCACGCGCTTCGCCGACGAGAACATCGCCGCACTTGCGGAGCCGCCGCTCTCTGCTGAAGTTTTTGAAATACTGCGCCGTCGCCATCGCTGGCTGCACAATTTCTACAACAGCAAGGTCATGTAGCCGAGCACACGAGCTTGATCGATTCACCGATGATGAACACCACACGCGTCCGCTGGGCCGACCTGCGCCCGCTCGAATTCGTCGAACGCCTGAACGAGTGCCCGATCGTGTATCTGCCGATCGGGCTGTGCGAACCACACGGCCACGTCGCCGCACTGGGTATGGACATGCACGCGGCCGACGCATTCTGCGACGCCGCCGCACGCGCATACGGCGGCATCGTCGCGCCGACGCAGGCGTACCACATTCACGAAACGGGCTACCACGCGCGCTGGCTCGAAGACACCGTCGGCGAACACAACGCGCGCATGGCGAGCATTCCACCCCACGTGTTCTGCCTGCAATATCTGTACCAGCTGCGCGCGTTCGCCAACGCCGGCTTCCAATCGGCGCTGGTGCTGACCGGCCACGGCGGCGGCAACGAGCACGACCTGCAGGCGTGGGGCGACGCATTCGCCGCACGCTTCGGCATGCCCATCAAGGTCATCATGGAATTTGAGCTCGCCCCTGGATTTCCGGGCGACCACGCCGGCCGCTACGAGGTGTCGCTGCTGTGGCACCTGAAGCCCGAGCTGGTCGACATGTCGCTGCTCGATCGCGCGCAGGACCCGGCCGCCGGCGGACGACTGGCGCAGGGCGAGAACGCCGGCGAAGCGTCGCCGGAGTACGGCGCCGCGATCTACGCGAAGGCAGTCGAGTCGCTGGGTGCGCAGGTGCAAGCGCTGCGCGAACGCGCCGCAGCCGCGACCGTGACGCCGCGCATCGACCACGCCGCCGTCGAGGCGCTCTACGCCGAGCTGCGCAGCGCTGCGCAGGGCTGGACGACGACGCACCCCCGCCCCGGACAGCACGCCGTCAGCGACGATTCGCAGTGGAAGCCGTATGAGTTCGGGGTGTGACGGCACACACTTGCGAACAAGTATGGGGAGAGGCGTGTGGAGGATGGTGACCGTACCGCCGTGGTAAACAAGCTCGGGGCAACGGCATGAGTGCATGCGCCGGTGGGGGAGAAATTCACGGCATGGCGTAGGCCGTCACCGGGGGCAGCGTCGCCCCATCAGAGCTGATGACTGGTCTGCCGCAGTGGAGCACGCCGTTGGCGCTATGGTGCGCGCTCATGTTCTGCCAAAACAGTGCTGGAGGCGCGTACTCCGTTTCAGCCAGGGCGGCTCTTTCAGGGCGGCCCTGACAGAGCCGCCCTGGCTACGACGCGACGCAGCCCCAGACCGATGGTCTGGGGCCCGTGCCATTTCGTGAAATCCACCCCCAACAGCGGACGCAGCCGCGTGGGAGGTGCAGTGGCCTATCGACCCACAAACGGCAGGCGAACCGTCACGCCGCCAACAGGGTTGCTTATGCCCGTTCCCGACCACAGCCCGCTAGCATTGCGCGCCTGCGCACTGACGTAATACACCTGTCCACGCACCAAGTTGAGCCCACTGCGCACGATCGCGAACTCACTGGTCGCACTGCGCGACGCCGGTGCGTCGATCGTCGTCCAGTTCACCACGTCCGTTCCGCCCGGCGTCGTGCCGACGGCGTAGCGATAGTTGGTGATGCCCGACTCCGTATCAGAAGTCACCCAGCGCAGCGTCAGCTTCGTCAACGTGCCATCACTCAAGGCCGTCACCTGCGGAGTGGAAGGCGGCGTCTGGTCAGACGCTGAACCAGCGTAGTCGACCCTAAACGCATACCTCGAGTGCGGCGCGATTTCAACGCCGTCGCCGCCGACGGCATCCGCCACGGTCAGCGTATACGCCCCGCGCGGCCACAGCGCCGTGACGTCCGTCTCGAACACCGCACGCGTCTCCGTCAGCGAACGCAGCGACGCGATCGGGAAATCCCCCTGCCCGGACGCATGCAGCGACGGATCAACATCCGTGCGAATGGCTTTGGAGAACTCCACCTCGAACGACGCCGTCTCGATGCCGACCGTCGAATCCGGCCGCACGATGACGCGGCGCACGTAGGCCGGCGCGTCCTGCACCGGCGCCACTGCCGCAGGAGCGAACGCGGCCGACGCCTTCTGATCGTCCAGCCGGTAATCGTAGATGCGCGCGCCGATCGCCGCAGCGTTGGTCGTGCCCCACCAGTTGCCGCGCACGTTGACCGTCTGCCCCTGCGGCACGTCGATTTGGAGATCGTACACGCCACGGTTCCCTTCGAAGTTGTTGCCGGCGAACTGCACCGGCGTGGTGATCAGCACAGCCGCAGCGCCGCCGTTGCCAGTGACAGTATTACTGACCACCGTCGCTGCGCCGACCTGCAGGCCGACGCCGGTGCTGTTGGCGATCAGGTTGCCGGAAATGTACCCCGTGCTGGCGACGACGCCGACGGCACTGCCGACGAAGCGGTTGCGCGTGGCCGTGACATTCGCCCCAGCGCTTAGGCCGGGGCCGGATGCGCCCTCGACGGAATTGCCGGTTACTTCAGAGTTCGCACCGACGGTGATGCCGTCGCTGAGCGTGTTGTTGTTCAGCACAGCCCACTCGCCGGCGGTGATGCCGCCGTCGCTGAGCGTGTTGTTGTTCAGCACAGCCCGGTCGCCGGCGGTGATGCCGCCGTCGCGGAGGGTGTTGTCCACTACGACCGCGTCGGCACCAACCGAGACCTTCACCATCAAATCCCCCTGCCCCAGCTGGCCATACTCGTTGTCTCCCCAGCACTTCACCCCGCCTACGCTCGTCACCGCGCAGGTGTGACCGCCGCCCGCCGCGATCGCCACCACCCCGCTGCTCAGCCCCGTCACGTCCTGCGGCGTGCTCGCATACTGCGTCGTCCCGCCGTTGTTCCCCAGCTGGCCCTGCCAGTTGTAGCCCCAGCACTTCACCCCACCTACGCTCGTCACCACACATGTGTGACCGCGGCCCGCCGCGATCGCCACCACCCCGCTGCTCAGCCCGCTCACATCCTGCGGCGTGCTCGCGTCCGTCGTCCCGCCGTTCCCCAGCTGGCCCTGCCCGTTGGCACCCCAGCACTTCACCCCGCCCCCGCTCATCACCGCACACGTGTGATTGCCGCCCGCCGCAATCGCCACCACACCGCTGCTCAGCCCGGTCACGTCCTGCGGCGTACCACTAGCGTACGACGTCTCACCGTTCCCCAGCTGGCCCTGCCCGTTGGAGCCCCAGCACTTCACCCCGCCCCCGCTCATCACCGCACACGTGTGATAGTCGCCCGCCGCGATCGCCGTCGCACCACTGCTCAGCCCGGTCACGGCCTGCGGCGTGCTCACGCTCCACGTCGTCTCGCCGTTCCCCAGCTGGCCATTGTCGTTGTAGCCCCAGCACTTCACCCCGCCCCCGCTCGTCACCGCACACGTGTGACCCCAGCCCGCCGCGATCGATACCACCCCGCTGCTCAGCCCCGTCACGGCCTGCGGCATGGACGTGCTCGAGTCAGTCGTCTCGCCGTTCCCCAGCTGGCCAAAGAGGCTACGACCCCAGCACTTCACCCCGCCCCCACTCGTCACCGCACAGGTGTGATAAGCACCCACCGCGATTGCCACCACCCCGCTGCTCAGCCCGGTCACGTCCTGCGGCGTGCTCGCAGACGTCGTCCCGCCGTTCCCCAGCTGGCCCTGCCCGTTGTAGCCCCAGCATTTCACCCCACCCCCGCTCGTCAATGCACACGTGTTAGCGCTGCCAGCCTTCACCTGAACCATGGGCAGCCCGACCTTGCTGCTCTGCATCAGCGCAGGGCCATTCACGACCAGGTTGTCGCTCAGAAGCGTGTTCGACACGACCACAGGGCCGTTGATCACCACCGTGCCGGCGATGGAGCTGTCGCTGATCCAGCTGATCCAGGCCGGGTCGATGAAGCCGGTGACCAGCACAGGCGTATATGCAAAATAGTCTCCCCAGCACTTCACCCCACCCCCGCTCGTCACCGCGCACATGTGATATTGGCCCGCCGCGATCGCCACCACCCCACTGCTCAGACCCGTCACGTCCTGCGGCGTGCTCGCATTCTCCGTCCCGCCGTTCCCCAGCTGGCCAGACCCGTTGTAGCCCCAGCACTTCACCCCGCCCCCGCTTATCACCGCGCAGGTGTTAGCGCCGCCCGCCGCGATCGCCACCACCCCGCTGCTCAGTCCCGTCACGTCCTGCGGCGTGCTCGCATTCACCGTCCCGCCGTTCCCCAGCTGGCCATACTCGTTGTAGCCCCAGCACTTCACCCCGCCCCCGCTCGTCACCGCGCACGTATGAAATTGACCCGCGGCAATCGCCAGCACCCCGCTGCTCAGCCCCGTCACGGCCTGCGGCGTGCTC
>CANJQH010000038.1 GCA_947476335.1 Anaerolineae bacterium
GGGGAGAGAATAGTGTGTTTCGCGGGAAATACTGATTTGGGCCTGAGTAGATACTACGAACGACAATTCATGAATATTCCTCTTAAAGATTACTGGCAGCTGTTTGCCAAATACCTGCGACCGCAGATGCCGCGCGCGATCGCACTGACCGTGCTGCTGCTCGTCGGCATTGCGCTGCGCGTGGTGAACCCGCAGATCGTGCGGCACTTTATCGACCAGGCGCAGAGCGGCGCTGCGCTCGACAGCCTTTATCTCGCCGGCGGCACTTTTCTTGGCTTTGCGCTAATCACACAGGCGCTTTCAATCATTACGATTTACCTGAGTGAATCGGTTGGCTGGACGGCGACGAACAACTTGCGCGCCGACTTGGCGCTGCATGCGCTGCGGCTCGACATGACGTTTCACAACGACAAGACGCCGGGCGACATGATCGAACGCATCGACGGCGATGTGATGGACTTGGCGGTTTTCTTTTCGCAGCTCGTCGTGCGCATCTTCGGCAACGCTGTGCTGCTCATCGGCGTGCTCGTCGCGCTTACGCTTGAGAACTGGCGCATTGGCCTGGCGTACCTCGTGTTCTGCAGCGCCACGATGTATGGCCTGCGCTTCTTTAGCGCGCGCGCTGAGCCGTTCTGGAAGAAGGCGCGCGATGCACACTCGGATCTCTTCGGCTTCCTCGAAGAACGGCTCGGCGGCACCGAAGACCTGCGCTCGAGTGGCGCCGGCGCCTATGTCATCAAGCGCCTCTATGCTTTCGGACGCCAGATGACGAAAACGGAAAAAGATGCCGGTGTGAACGGCGTCTACGTGTGGATGACCTTCAGCTTTGCACATGGAATCGGTTTTATGCTCGCACTTCTCACCGGCACGCTGCTGGTGAAATCGGGTGCGATCAGCATCGGCACCGCGTTCCTGCTCGTCTATTACAACGACGTGCTCTTCGAGCCGATGCGCCATCTCACGATGCAGCTCGAAAATTTTCAGAAGTCCGCGGCCAGCATCGCGCGCCTGCGCGAGTTGCTCGCACGCACCAGCCGCATTCAATCCGTCGGCTCTGCGCATCTGCCCGCTGGCTCCGCACTGCGCCTGCACTTTGATGACGTTACGTTCGGCTACGCTGTGAATGATCCAGTGCTGCGCAATGTCTCCTTTGACCTGCCGCCCGGCCGTGTCATCGGCGTGCTCGGTCGCACTGGCAGCGGCAAGACCACGCTCGCACGCCTGATCTTCCGCCTCTACGATGTCACGAACGGTGCGGTGCGCCTGTCGACGCCCGATGGCCACACGGTCGATATTCGCGACCTGCCGATCACCGAACTGCCGCAGCGCGTCGGTATGGTCACGCAGGATGTGCAGATCTTCCGCGGCACCGTGCGCCAGAATCTGACGCTGTTTGATGCGTCGATCCCCGACGTGCGCGTGCGCGAAGTGATCGACGACCTCGAACTCGGCGAATGGTTCGCACGTCAGCCGAACGGACTGGACAGCGACCTCGAGAGCGGTGGCAAGGGCCTCTCTGCTGGTGAAGCACAGCTGCTCGCATTTGCGCGCGTGTTCCTGCGCAATCCCGGCCTCGTCATCCTTGATGAAGCATCGTCGCGGCTCGACCCGGCGACGGAGCGGCGCATCGAACATGCCATCGACAAACTGCTCGGTGATCATTCGCGCAGCGCGCTCATCATCGCGCATCGCCTCAGCACTGTGCAGCGCGCCGATCAGATCCTGATCCTCGAACGCGGCGGTGTGGTCGAACAAGGTGAGCGCATCGCGCTCGTGCAAGATGAAAATTCGCGCTTCAGCCGGCTGCTGCGCGCACAGGCTGGCTAATCAATGAAAACTTCTACTGCAATCCTCGCCCTCGTGCGCTATCGCTGGCGCATCTGGGTGCTGAATCTTTTCGCACTGCTGCTGTTGTACGCAGGCTGGTGGTCGCCCGGCCTGATCGGCCGCGAGTTTTTCAGCATGATGTCGGGCGCGTCGACGGCTGGCTTCACGCTGCCGATGCTGCTGCTCGGCATCCTGCTGGCGATGACCGCGCGCACCATCGGCCTGTGGGGGATGCCGAACACGAATCGGCCGTTCCAGGAAATGTCGCGCATCATGATTCAGAAGAATGTGTTGTCGCATATTCTGAAATTGCCCGGCGCACGCGCGATCCCCGAATCGCCCGGCCAGGCGGTGAATCGCCTGCGCGAAGACGCGCTCGAAATTCCGATCTTTGGCCTCTGGCTGAATGACGTGATCGGCGTCGCTTTTCAAACTGTGGTCAGCCTCGCGGTGATGCTGTCGATCAACCCGCGCGTCACTGCGATTGTGCTCGTGCCGATGATCGTCGTGCTGATGGTGTCGAACTTTGCCACGCGCCGCCTCGAGCGCTATCGCACCGTATATCGCGAGGCGAGCGGCAAGGTCAGCGGCTTCATCGCGGAAACGTTCGGCGCTGCGCAGGCGGTGAAAATCGCCGGCGCCGAAGAACGCATGGTCGAACACTTCCGCACGCTCAATGCGAAGCGCCGCGACGCCGGCCTGATCGATCGGCTCTTCAATGAGCTGCTCGAATCGATCTTCATCAATGCCGGCGCCATCGGCACCGGTTCGATGCTGCTCGCCAGCGCTGCTGCACTGCAGAGCGGCCAGTTCACCGTCGGCGATTTCGCATTGTTCGCCTGGAGCATGGGCGGCATCGGCGAGATGACTGGCTTTCTTGGCTTTCTCGTCGCCCGCTACAAACAGGCCGGCGTTGGCATTCACCGCCTGCTGAACCTGATGCCCGGCGCGCCACCGCTCGCGCTCGTCGCTCCTTCGCCGGTGTACGAGAAGGGCGACGATCCGCCGCTGATGTTTGCCACGAAGAGCGATGCCGATCGCCTGCGCTCGCTTGAGGTGCATGGCCTGAACTATCGTCACCGCACACCATTGCAAGAGGTGGTTGAACAGGGTGTGCACGATATCCACTTTGCATTGCATCGTGGCGAATTCGTCGTCATCACCGGTCGCATCGGCAGCGGCAAGACGACGCTCGCACGTGTGCTGCTTGGCCTGCTGCCGCGCGATGGCGGCGAGGTGCTGTGGAATGGCACGCCCGTGGCTGACCTCGGTGATTTCATGACGCCGCCGCGTGTGGCTTACACTGCGCAGGTGCCGCGGCTGTTCAGTGAATCTCTGCGCAACAATCTGTTGCTCGGTATGTCCGAACAGCAGGTCGACCTCACTCGTGCAATGCGCCTCGCCGTGATGGACGCTGACCTGCTGTCACTCACTGAAGGGCTCGAGACGATGGTTGGTCCGAAGGGCGTACGCTTGTCCGGCGGTCAGATTCAGCGCAGCGCCGCCGCACGCATGTTCGTGCGTGAGCCGGATCTGCTCATGGTGGACGATCTGTCGAGTGCGCTCGACGTCGAGACCGAACGCCTGCTGTGGACGCGTCTGGCCGAGCTGCCTGAGGTGACCGTGCTGGCGATCAGCCATCGCCATGCAGCGCTTTCACGCGCCGACCGCATTCTCGTGATGAAGGAAGGCCGTATCGAAGCGCAGGGCAGCATCGATGAACTGCTCGCCAGCAGCGAAGAGTTTCGTGCGCTGTGGAGCGAGGATGATGCTGTGCACGAAGAGGACGAAATTGAGAAAGCGCTGGAGAAAGTAGAGCTTCAGAGTAAAAAATAATAACGACTCAGGCCTAAATCAGTATTTCCAACGCGAAGAACGCGCGTGTTTTGCGTTGGAAAACCGGACGGCCTGAGCTGTTACAAAAAATAAAAGGTCAGAGGAGCGAGTAAAGAGTGCGCCGACTCTGACTCTCTCCTCTTCTGCTGCAGATATGCACATTACTTACATCTCAACACTTTCCGAGCAGCGCGCATTGTATGAAAAGCCGCGCGACATGGAGAGCTTTTGCTGGTATCTTGAGCAGATGCTCGCCGGAACTGACGATGTGCATCTGCCGATCACCTCGGTGAATCCGATGGGGCATGCACATTTTTTGCATGCTGTGCAGGCGTTGCTGGCGATCGATGCCGAAGACGTTGCCGAGCGTGCTGCGCACGCTGCTGCCGAGGAACTGCCCGATATCGGTGGGCCGGTGAAGGTGTTCATTAACCTGCTCGATGACCGTACGAGTGGTTGGACGAATCGCACGTACACCGAATTCATCAATCATTATGGCGAGGCTGCACGAACGCGCAAAAATCAGCGCCGTCGTTTCGCCGGCGTGTGGTTCTGGACGAGCGAAACCTGCACGGTCGAAAAAATTCACGGGGCAACGCGCGATTCACTCTTTCGCATCGCGCATCAATTTACGCACGGTGTGCCGCGCACGCTGCGCGAGATGCTTGAACTGGATCGTGCCGCATTCGAATTCTCCGGCATGCGTGTCGCCGCGCTCGACGTGAAAGAACTCGAATACACTCGTGCCTTGATCGAACCTTATCTCGACGCGGTTGATCAACCCACCTGTATTGCAATACTCTTCGGCGACGATGCCGCGCGCGCCTGTGGCTATCCACCGCTTGGCGTTTCGATGCGGACGGGGCAGAGGCTGCGCTGAAGAATGGGAATAGGGAAAGGGATTTCCCTGCATATTGTTTCTTTGACTCCGTAACTACTCAGGCCCAAATCAGTATTTCCCGCGAAACATACTACTCTCTCCCCCGAAGGGGGAGAGAGTAGTATGTTTCGCGTTGAAAAAATAGCTGGCCTGAGTAGTTACCTGACTCTTGATCCCTGACTCTCTACTATGTCCTTACTCACAGCAAATTCCCTGGCGCAGACCTTTGCTTTTGTCGACGTCTTCGCTGGCATCTCGGTGAACGTCGCCGGCGATGCAAAGATCGGATTGATCGGCCCCAACGGCATCGGCAAGACTACGCTGCTACGCATCCTCGCCGGTCAGGAGACGCCGACGCGTGGTGAAATGCACATCGCGCGCGGCCGCACTGTCGGTTACCTGCCACAGGAGGCCGTCGACGCTTTCGGCCGTGGAGAGCGCACCGTGCTCGCTGAAATGCTCTCGGTGTTCGAATCGCTGCACGCCATCGAGGCGCGCATGCGCGAACTCGAAGAGCTTATGCTGACGGACTTCTCGGTGATGGACGAATATGGTGAGATGCAGCATCGTTTTGAACACGCTGGCGGCTACGACTACGAAGTGCGCATTCGCCAGACGCTCGACGGCCTCGGTTTTGCTGAGCACGAAAGCGATCGCCGCCGTTCGTGGCATGCGCCAGTCGCGCAGCTTAGTGGCGGTCAGAAGACGCGCGCGCTGCTGGCCAAGCTGCTACTGCTGCATCCTGATCTGCTCATCCTCGACGAACCGACGAATCACCTCGATGTCGATGCCATCGAGTGGCTCGAAGAGACGCTCGATGAATGGAAGGGCGCGCTCATTGTCTGCAGCCACGACCGTCTTTTTCTCGATCGTGTGATCAACCGCATTTGGGAGATGAGCCGCACCGACGTTGATGTCTATCGCGGTAATTATTCGGCATACCTTACGCAGCGCGAAGAGCGCTTTGAACGCCGCCTGGCGCTGTTCAACGCCGAGAAGGCGCGCCTTGAAAATGACGCACGCCTGATCAAGCGCGACTACGATCGCATTAAGGCTGGCTGGACTGACGAGGAGCCGACCTGGGCGAAGGGCAAGCTGCGCCGTTTGTCGACTGACGTTGTCGTCATCGAGAAGTTCGGCGTTGAAGTGCTGCTGAACGAGCCGTGGGCGGAAATTGCTGTGCGCCTGAACGCCGATGGTGGCGTGCCGTCGATGTTCTCGGTGGAAGACGCCATCAAACGCACTGCGCGCCTGCGTCCGCCGCAGCGCGCACCGCGGCTGAACCTGAATCTCGAACCTGCGAAGCGCAGCGGCGAGATCGTGCTGCGCACAAAAGATCTGCAGGTCGGCTACCCCGGCGGCCGCCCGCTCTTTACATGCGAGGACCTTGAACTGCGCTGGCGCGAGCGCGCTGCGCTGATCGGCCCGAATGGCTGCGGCAAGACTACGTTCTTGAAAACTGCGCTCGCGGGTCGCACGCTGCACGACGAACGCATCGAGATCGGCCTGCACCCGGAGATGCAGCTGCCGCCGCTGGCTGGCATGGTCGAGGCCGGCGCCAGCCTGCGCATCGGTTACTTTGCACAGGCGCACGATGAACTCGATCCGACACTGACGATCCAGGATGAATTGATGCGCCACGCCGAACAGCTTGGCAAGCGCATGAACGAAGGCGAGCTGCGCTTCTACATGGCGCAGTTCTTGTATACGGATGACGACCTGTTCAAGCCCGTCGGTGGGCTGAGCGGTGGTGAGCGCGCACGCCTGGCATTGGCGGTGCTGCAGCTGCAGGGTGCCAACTTCCTCGTGCTCGACGAACCGACGAATCACCTCGACCTTGCGACGCAGGAGGTGCTTGAGAATGTGCTGTCGAATTTTGAAGGCACTGTGTTGCTCGTCTCGCACGACCGCTATCTGATTCGCAAGCTGGCGCAGCAGATCTGGTACATCGAGGACGGCAAGCTGCGCGTGTACCGCGGCACCTACGATGAATTTGCCGTGCGCAAGCGCCGCGTAGGGGCAACTTCTGCTGTGCCCGCGCCCGCTGCTGCGCCCACACCGAAAGTTGAAAAGCCCACCGAAAAATCCGACGCCACGTCGACGTCGATGTCGATGTCGACGTCGATGTCGAAGAACGCACAGCAAAAAAAGCAGCAGCGTGTGGCTGAAGTCGAGGCGCGCATCGTGCAGATCGAAGCCGAGATTAAGGCGCTCGGCGCGCAGATGCAGACGCCCGACAAAGTGCGCGAGTTCGGCGAAAAATTCAAGCAGATGGAACGTGAATTGGCGCAGCGCATGGCCGAATGGGAGGAATTGGCCGCGTAGGGGCGACGCTTGCGTCGTCAATCGTCGTCAATCGCCGTCAATCGCCTGCCGTCCGTCGTCGTCTGTCGTCCTTCGTGACGTATATTCGTCGCATCATGACATCACAGCAGATTATGGCGCTGCCGGTCCTCGACATCTCGAAATTGCAGGATCCTGCGCAGCGCGACGCATTCATCGCGGAAATCTCCCGCACTGCGCATGAAGTGGGTTTTTTCTACATCGCCGGGCATGGCATCCCGCAGACGCTGATCGATGAAATGCTGACGTTGTCGCGGCGTTTCTTCGATCTGCCCGAAGAAGAAAAGTTGAAAGTTGAAATGATCAACTCGCCGCACTTCCGCGGCTACACGCGCGTCGGCATGGAGATCACCCGCGGCCAGCGCGACTGGCGTGAGCAGATCGACATCGGTGCTGAGCGGGAGGCACTGCCGCGCACGCCCGATCTGCCGGCCTACAAGCGCCTGCAGGGGCCGAATCAATGGCCTGCAACGTTGCCCGAATTGCGCGACACTGTGCTGCGCTATCAGGAAGCGGTGATCGATTTGTCCAAGCGTCTGCTGCAGGCCTTCGCGCTCGCGCTCGGTCAGCCCGAAAACGCGTTCGAATCGATCTACACGCCCGAGCCGCATCGCCTGATGAAGATCGTGCGTTATCCTGGTCGCGATGTTACGGAGAGTGAGCAGGGCGTCGGTGCACACAAGGACAGCGGCTTTCTGACCGTGCTGCTGCAGGATGTGCAGTCCGGCCTCGAAGTCGAATACGAGGGCAACTGGATCTCCGCGCCGCCGATCCGCGGCACGTTCATCGTGAACATCGGCGAGGTGCTCGAGATGGTGTCGGATGGCTACCTGCGCGCGACGATGCACCGCGTTGTCACGCCGCCAGCTGGGACGGATCGGTTGTCGGTGCCGTTCTTCTTCGCCGCGCGCCTTGACGCCACAGTGCCGCTGTTCGATCTGCCGCCCGCACTTGCCGCCAGCCGTCGCGGCGTCGAACGCGATCCGCAGAATCCGCTTTTCCGCGAGGTGGGCAGAAACCACCTCAAGAGCCGCCTACGCTCGCACCCGGATGTGGCGCAGAAACATCACGCAGATTTGCTGTGACGCAGCTGAAGCGTCCATCCTTCGTTCGCAGTTTATCGAACATACAGTGTTGAAAATCGTAACTACTCAGGCTAAGTTCCTGTCCATAAGTTTTGTCCGGCAGATTCGCCTCCCCCGCAAAGCGGGGGAGGCGAATCTGCCGCCAGAACTTTTGGCGACTCACTTAGCCATTTTTCCAACGCGAAACACACGATTCTCTCCCCCGAAGGGGGAGAGAATCGTGTGTTTCGCGGGAAATACTGATTTGGGCCTGAGTCGTTGTGACGCTTCGTAAATTGCACAATGGACACTCTGTCAAAGCGATCGTATCCGCCGGGTGCTGGAGTTTTGACGATCGTGCACGGCCAGAAAGGGCTCGCGACGATGGCGGTGGCGCTGGCTCGTTCAATTCGCCTGCGTGATCCGGATCTTTCGCTGGCCGTAGTGACGAATTTCGATCCTGCGCTTTTCGAGGGTATGTTCGACTATGTCATTCCGTGGGACTTTTCCCGCTGGACTTATTTCGACGCCAAACTCGACATGTACGCGATGTCGCCATTCGAGACGACGATGTTTCTCGATGCGGACATACTCGTATATCGCTCGCTTGCAGATGTTTTCATATGCTTCGAAGGAGATGACTTTGGCGTCGTCGGCCATAACGTGAATACTCTCGGATGGTTTGCTTCGATGGATCTCATCCGCAGAGAATTTCCATCCGACACGTACTGCTATTTCAACGGAGGCATATATTTTTTTCGGCGCAGCGAGGTGGCTGCAGCCATATTCGAACGAGCGATGTCGATACATGAACGCTACGATGAGCTTAAGGTGTACAGACATACCTCCTACAAGGACGAGCAGCGGATTTTGTGTCTGGCGATGGTTGAGGCGGGCATTAAGGCGAAAAAGCCTGGCAGTGGGAGAGGCTACCGGATCGACACGTTTTGGCCGTCCGGATTTCGCATCAACACAGACGTTTTGTCCGGCGTCTGTTTTCAAGAAAAGCAAGATCAGCAGGGAAATATGGTGCGCGGTGAGCGCGTATTTCTGCATTTCTTAAGTTCTTTGAAATCGAGTTACGACTATTTGTTCGAGTCTCTGCGGCTGAAGTGGGCGTTTCGATACGGCCGGCGCGGGCGCGACGTCGATTTCATCCTCCGGATCTACGCACTCTTTCTGTGGAGGAATCACATTCCCGGCTTCGTCGTCGAGCTGGGCAGGACGAGCGTGAAGCAAATCAAGAGCCGGATTCGGCAGATGCTCGGACGAGGGAGTGGCTAAATCCGAGCAGAGTCTGCGGCGTTTATTCGTGCGAATTCGTGAGGCCGACGTTTGCCAGGCTCGAGATTTCATAATCCCGCACTGCTGCCACCACGTTCGGCCATTCGCGTGCCTGTGTTTCCGTCATCATGCTGGTGATGCAGACGGCGCGCATGCCGGCGCGGCGCGCGGCTTCGAGGCCCATCGGCGCATCTTCGAAGACGACGCAGTCTTCTGGCGCAGCACCGAGGCGCGCAGCGGCGGTCAGAAAAACATCCGGCTCCGGCTTGCCGCGCTGCACGTCGTCGGCGCCGATCTGTGCGTCGAAGTCGTCTTGTATGCCGAGCGCGCGCAGGTTGAAATCGATGTTCGTGCGGCCGGCGCCCGTCGCCAGTGCGATGTGCGCTCCGGCCCTGCGCATGCGACGAATGTACGCGATGCAGCCTGGCACCTCGCGCACCAAGCCGGCGGCATGTTTGCGGTACAGCGATTCCTTGCGCTCCACCCAGCGCGCGATGCCTGCGTCATCCAGATTCAGGCCGAGCAGCTCGCGCAGGATCGTGCGGTTCGGCACGCCGCTGGTGCGACGCTCCCACTCATCCGGCTCTTGCGTCGGCAGCCCAAGCTCATCGAGCACCTGCAGCCAGGCGCGCGTATGGAACATCATGTTGTCGAGGATCGTGCCGTCCATATCGAAGATGAACGCGGTGCGAGTGGGATCGAACATCGGACGGAGATTCTACTGATGGACGTCGTCGTGGGTTTCTCTGGGATGCATCCGGCGTTTGGAGGCAGATTTCACGAAATGGCGCGGGCCGTCACCCAGACCGATGGTCTGGGCTGGGGCTGCGTCGCGCCTTTGGCGCTTTTTACACGGCGCATATTCAGCCCTGAAAGGGCGGCCCTGGCTGAATCGCGCCGCAACGAAGCGTGGTTCGAATCCATCCCAAACAACGGATGCACCCGTGCGTTCTATCTGTACTGCAGGCTGACCCCCGTTTGCGCCATCTGCACCGGCAACCCGAGCGCCTGCAGCATCGCCTGCGCCATGCTCTGGCTGAGCAGTTGTGTCCATGTGTTGCGCCGCTGGAAGAGCAGCACACGTGGTTCGCCCTCGATGCCACCGCGCTTCGCCGCTTCGCTGAGCGCATCTTCGTAGTAGCCGAGTGAATCGATCAGCTTTAGCGCCGCCGCCTGTCGGCCGGTGTATACGCGGCCGTCGGCCAGCTTGCGCACTTCATCGAGCGGCAGCCCGCGCCGCTCGGCGATGATCTGCACGAAGTTGTCGTACGCTTCGTCGATCACCTTCTGCCACAGCTTCTCGTCGTCGGCGGTGAACGGCACTGTCGGCGAGCCGAAGTCCTTGTTCTCGCCGCTCTTGATGATGCGGCTCTTCAGGCCGAGCTTGTCATAGAGGCCTTCGTAATTGGTGAACTCACTGATCACGCCGATGCTGCCCGTCAGCGTGTCTGGGTGCGCCACGATGTAGTCCGCTGCCATGCTCACGTAGTAGCCGCCCGACGCCGCCATCGATTTCATTTGCACGACGATGGGTTTGCCGCTCTTGCGCAGTGCGTGGTACATCTCGTCGCTGCCGATGACGCTGCCGCCGGGCGAATCCACCCGCAACAGAATCGCCATCACATTTGGGTCGCTCGCCGCCGCGCGGATGGCGCGAATCACCGGGCCGCTGGCTGCTGAGCTCGTCGAACCGAACGCGGAGGCGTCGTCTTCGCCGCTGGTGATCTGGCCGCTGATGTCGATGACGGCCACGGCCGGGCCGCTGCGCGGGCCGGAGATGTACGTCGAACTCACCGTGCTGAGCGTTGTTGTGCTGGTTACATCTGTGTTGAACAGGCTGGAAAATCCGACGACGCTGGTGAGCGTCAGGCACAGGCAGACGAAGATCGGCAGCGTACATCCGACGGCGACGCCGCCGAGCGCCCAAGCGGTGCGCGAGGAGGGTTTCTGCGTTTGCATCGAAGTCATGCGTAAAGTGTCCGTCAATTTCGTGCCGCCGTGCGATTTTGTCGGGAACTGTCAGCTAAGTGAGTCGCCAAAAGTTCTGGCGGCAGATTCGCCTCCCCCGCTTTGC
Source organism: Anaerolineae bacterium (assembly GCA_947476335.1). GTDB lineage: Bacteria > Chloroflexota > Anaerolineae > J036 > Brachytrichaceae > CANJQH01. The sequence goes on from CANJQH010000038.1 coordinate 11,309, forward strand.
GGGGGAGGCGAATCTGCCGGACAAAACTTATGGACAGGAACTTAGCTGTCACATTGTGCTGACTCTGGCCCATTCCCCTGTTTTCAGCGTGTGTTTGCGAGAATTACGGGTCTGGGCCAAAGCACTCGCAGCGCGCATAATCTGTCGCATGGCAATGCGTGAACTGAAGCAGGAAGTGCTGCGCTATGCGCGGCAGATGATGTTTGATGGCCTGGCGCGCGGGTCGCAGGGAAATGTGTCGGCGATCGACCGCGCGAGCGGCCTGATCGCGATTACGCCGTCGGCGGCGGATTATTCGAGCATGACTGAGGACGACATCGTGGTGGTGAACGCCGCTGGCGACGTCGTCGAGGGGCGCTGGAAGCCGACGATCGAGACGCCGCTGCACACGCTCGTGCTGCGCCGGCGGCCGGACGTCGGCGCAGTGGTGCACTGCCACGCGCCGCACGTTTCAGGTTTTGCCGCTGCGCTGCAGCCGATCCCGCTCGTGCTGGCTGAGGCCGCCGCGTGCGTGGGTCATGAAGTGCCGTGCGCGCCGTTTATGCCGTCGGGCACCGCCGAATTCGCTGCGCTGATGCTGGACGTGCTCGGGCGGGGCAATGCCGCCGTCATGGGCCAGCACGGTCTGCTCACCTGCGGCGCCGATCTGCGCCGCGCTTACGCCGCCGCTGTCGCAGTGGAAGACTCCGCACGTGCCTGTATTCACGCACGCAGCCTCGGCTTCACCCCACAGCCGCTGCCGCCGCAGGTGTGCGCGGAATTGCATCAGTGGTGGCGGGTGGCGTATCGGCGGAAGGGGATAGCGAGTAGTGATAGCGCATAGTGTCGTTTGAGCCACCTACTATTGCTTTCCACTCTCTTCTTCTACTCTCTGAATCTGCCTCCGCCCCCGCATCGTGTCCCAGAGGCGATTGATGCTGGCGTCGCCTGTCATGAGCGTGGCGAAATCTGCGAATCTGTAATGAGCGACGTCGTCGTGCAGTGTATCGAGGTCGCGGGTGAGGGCAGCTTCGGCTTGTGCGGTGACGGCGCGTGCAGCGCTTTCGGTTTCCAGCAGCAGTGGCGCGCCGGTGTGAATGAACGCCTGTGGCTTTTGTTCGCCGATGAATTCGTAACGCAGCGCGCAGGGCAGCACTGCGCAGCGGCCGATGGCGCGCACGACGTTTTTTGCGATGTGGCCGACGCCGCTGAAGAACTTCAGCGGGCGCACGTCGTTGCCGAGGATTTCACCCTGCGGGTAAATGATCAGCATCGCGCGCGGATCGGTCGTGAGCATGCGCACGGCGTAGGCGAGCGACTCGCTTGCACTGCGCGCGTCGCTGCGGTTCACAGAGAAGCCGCCGGTCCAGCGCAGGAGCTGGTAGCGCTGCAGCTGTGTGTCTTCGATCATCACGTAGGCGCTGCGCCGCAGCGTTGTTTCATTCAACAGCATGCACAGGTAGCCGTCCCACCATGCTGAGTGATTGACGCAGAGGATCAGCGGCGTGTCATCGGGCGCGGCCGCCGCATGCCGCAGGCGGATGCGGTCGAACTGGCTGCGCAGCGCCGGGCGCACGAGCCCGTGATACACGAGCGCGTTGAGGAGGGGGTGTTTTTGTGCAGGCAACATGACTTCGCTGTTATACAATCCCGCGAGTTCCAGGGCTGGATATGAATCAAATTTCCGTTGAATATTTTCCGCCCGCACAGGAGAAAACCCACCTATGAAACTAAATCGTATTTTTGGCGCGCTCGCCATCGCCGGCGTGCTGTTGTCCGCTTGTGCGCCCGCTGCTGCGCCCGCTGCGCAGGGCGCAGCCGCCGCTGGCCTGCCTGATCTGAAAGGGCGCGAAGTCGTCATCGCCGTCGAGAACGCATACAACCCGTTCAACTTCATTGACGAGAAATCCGGCCAAGCCCAGGGCATCGACTACGACTTCTTCAACGAAGCCTGCAAGCGCATGAACTGCAAGACGAAGTTCGTCACTACCAGCTGGGACGCCATCGTCGCAGTGATGGGTGGCACGGGCAAGGCCGAATGGGACGTCGCTGCCGACGGCATCACCATCACGCCGGAGCGCGCCAAGAGCGTCGATTTCTCCGATCCGTACGTGAATGTGGCGCAGCGCCTGATCGTGCGAAAAGGTGAGAACCGCTTCAAGACGGCGGCCGAGTTCAAGGCCAATGCTGAGCTGAAATTCGGCGCACAGCCGGGCACGACCAACTACGACATCATGGAGAAGCTGGTCGGTAAGGATCGTATTGTGACCTATGATCAGTTCGGCCTGATCATCGAGGCGCTCAAGAACAAGGACATCGACGCAAGCGTGATGGACGATGTGGCCGGCTCCGGCTACGTGCAGGCCAACGCCGATACGATCGAGTTGCTCGCTGAGAAGCTGACCGGCGAAGACCTCGGCTTCTGCTACCCGAAGGGCAGCGACTTGCGTGAGCCGTTCAACGCCGCTCTCAAGGCGATGAAGGCCGATGGTGCGTGGGAAAAAATCCTGGCAAAATGGCTGCCGGGGGTTAAGTAGGTAGTGGATAGTGATAGTGATGTCGATAGTGATGACGGATTTGCGTCCACTATCGACATCACTATCCACTATCACTCTGCCCCTACATGAACCGCCCTTCGCAGCCCTCCGTAGCACCTGCGTTGTCGCAGCGCCTGGCGAATGCGCCGTGGTGGCTGCTCGTGCTCATCCTCATCGGGCTGTTCGCCGTCTTTCAGATTCTGACGAACGAGCGCAGTACGACGATTTTCAACGCCATCAGCCGCGGCGTGATCGTCACTGTTCGCACCACGCTGATCGCCTATGTCGTGGCACTTGTGATCGGCCTCGCTGTCGGTCTGGCGCGCACCAGCAGTAACAAGCTGATTTACAACGTTGCTTCGTTTTACGTCGAAGTGGTGCGCGGCATTCCGATGCTCGTGCTGCTGCTCTACATCGCCTTCGTCGCTGTGCCGCTCGCCATGGATGGGCTGAATCGCCTTGGTGTGGTTCTTGGCAGCGCCTGGCTCAGCGCGCTCACACCAAGAAATTTTCCTAATGAGTGGCGCGTGGTGGTCGGCCTCGGCGTAGCGTATGGCGCCTTTGAATCTGAAAATTTTCGCGCCGGCATTCAGTCTATCGAGCGCGGTCAATTCGAAGCAGCGCGTGCGCTCGGCATGAGTTACTTTCAGACCATGCGTTTCGTCGTGCTGCCGCAGGTCATTCGGCGCATCCTGCCCACCCTCGGCAATGATTTCATTTCGATGTTGAAAGATTCGTCGCTCGTCTCTGTGCTCGGCGTCGAGGACATTACGCAAATCACAAAGCTTTATGCCAGCAGCACTTTTCTCTTCTTTCAGGCGTACAGCATCCTCGCGTTTATTTATCTGACGATGACGGTGCTGCTTTCGCGACTTGTGCGCTGGATGGAGCTGCGGCTCGCGCGCGGACGAAGATAACGATGATCATCATTCGCAACCTCGTGAAGACTTTTGGCGCCGTGCGCGCCGTCGACGATGTCAGCCTCGATGTGCCGAAGGGCAGCGTGACCGTGATTCTCGGCCCGAGCGGCAGCGGTAAGAGTACCGTGCTGCGCTGTATCAATCACTTAGAAGAGCCGACGAATGGCGAGATCATCGTCGATGGCCTGCGCATGACGAAGGACTCTAAGTCAATTAACGCGATTCGCGCTGAGGTCGGTATGGTGTTTCAGCAGTTCAATTTATTTCCGCATATGACCGCGTTGCAAAACATCATGCTCGCGCAGCGTGTCGTGCGGAAGCGCAGCCAAGCGGAGGTGCGCGACATCGCGCTGCAACAGCTGGCGCGCGTCGGCATCCCTGAAAAAGCCGACAGCTTCCCGAATCAACTCTCCGGTGGTCAGCAGCAGCGCGTTGCCATCGCTCGCGCACTCGCCATGCACCCGAAGATCATGCTATTCGATGAACCGACTTCGGCGCTCGACCCCGAGATGATCAAGGAAGTGCTCGACGTCATGCTCGAACTCGTCGCCAGCGGCATGACGATGGTGTGCGTTACGCACGAGATGGGCTTCGCTCGCAACGCCGCCAGCGACATCGTTTTTATGGATCACGGAAAAATTATCGAACGCAGCGCTCCCGCCGAATTTTTTGCCAGCCCGCGTGAAGAACGCAGCCGGGCGTTTCTGCGGCAGATTCTGCATTGAGGGGAAGACTGCAGAGTGAAGAGTGCACAGTGGAGAGTAAAGAGTTGGAGTAGAAAATCTTCACTCTTTACTCTGACTCTCAACTCTGACTTTCAACTCTGACTTTCTGCCCCGTATCGAGCAATCCTGCGTGCGCGCATCGGTGCATCTCCCACGTACGCGTCCGCATCGAGCAGCGCGCGCGCATCTTCGGTGCCGATGAATTGCAGCACGCGCGCGTCTGCGCACAGCGCGTCGATCAGCGGGTTCGCTTCGCCGGCCTGCAGCGCCGCCCACGCTGTGAGCGAATGCTCGCGGATCACTTCGTGCATGTGCTGCCGATCTGCACCGCGCTTCACCACTGCCATCAGCAGCCGCTCAGTTGCAGCAAATGGGCCGTAGGTGCGCATGTTGCGCCGCACGGCGATTTCATTTACTTGCAGGCCGCGTACGATGCGCGTCGTGGCGTGCGTGATTTCGTCTGCGGCCAGAAATGCTTCAGCCAGCACCACGCGCCGATTGGCGCTGTCGTCGAGCGTGCGCTCCAGCAGCGAATGCGCTGCGTTGTCCCACATCACGCGCGGCAGCGCAGCCAGATAGCGCGCGAGGGAGTCGATTTTTTCTGCATTGATCGGGTTGCGCTTGAATGGCATCGCACTCGAGCCGACCTGCTTCGCGCCGAATGGTTCACTCCACTCACCGATCGGTGGCGTCTGCAGCAGCCGCAGGTCAAATGCAAATTTGTAGACCGTCTGCGCCAGCCCAGCCAGCGCGTTTACCACCAGCCAATCCTGCTTGCGTGGATATGTCTGCGTGGTGGCGTCGAAGAAGGCGAGGCCCAGCTTTTCACTGAGTCGCGCTTCGAGCGCAGCCGGGTCGTCGACGAGTTCGCCATATGACGCGCTTGTGCCAACGGCACCTTTGAAACCTTTGCCGCGAATGCCGGCGCGCGCCGCTGTGAGTTGCTCGAAATCGATGAGCAGATCCTGCAAATATTGTGCCAGTCTGTAACCTACCGTCGTTGGCTCTGCCGGTTGAATGTGGGTGAACGCCATCGTCGGCAGATCGGCGTAGCGTTCAATCTGATTGGCAAACGCATGCAGTAGTTCACGTACGGAGGCGAGCGTCAGATCGAGCGCGTCACGCAGGCGCAATGCATCGACGTTGTCTTCGATGTCCATCGAAGTGGCGCCGAGGTGGATGACGCCGCCGCCGACGGTGCACTGCTCGGCAAAGGCGCGTACTTCGGCCATTAGGTCGTGCCGAATTTCGTGCTCGATCGCAAGCGCACGTGCAATACTGGCTTCGGTGACGTCACCGGCATGCGTAGCAATATCATCGGCCTGCGCGCGCGTGACGATGCCGAGATCGGCCTGCACATCGGCGAGCGCTGCCCACAGGCTGCGCCACAGCATGCGCTTGCGACGTTCGCTCCAAAGTTCGCGCATGGCATCACTGCCGTAGCGCACGGAGAAAGGGGATTCAAAACGGTCGATCATCGAACATCAAATTTTGCGATGAACTGGGGTTGCCCGTTCAACGCCAGATGAACTTCATATGCGCCTGGCTCGAAGCCGCCGTTAGGTTGCCAGGAGACTGAGACCGGTGTGGTTGATTCATGTTTGAGCACGTCGTTTTGCGAAAAGATTGCCTTTGCGTTGTGATACCACGTGTGCTGCACGATAACGCCAGGCATGGCGTTCTGTACCAGAAAAAAGATGTGGATGCGCTTCGTGCGCGCATCGACTCGGTCGACCAATTCGACCGGCTGTCCCTTGGCGTTGATTGCATCGGCAACGCCGAAGAGCGTCAGATGCGGGCCGGCCGGCGTGGGCGTTTCTGCAGCCGTTGGCTCTGCTGTCGTTGGCTCTGCTGTCGTTGCGATCGTTGCTTTGGATGCGGCAATCGTCGGCGCTGATGTTGGTATCGGCGCGATCGTCGGCGTGGCTGTGTTCAGCATTGGCGTCGATTTGATGGCAGCTGGCGAGAATTGCAACAGAGCTGGCGGCAGCATTTCTATTTTGAATGCGCGCACTCCGACCAGAGTGGCCGCTGCGCACAAAAAAATCATTGCGATGCCAAGCCGGATCGCCGCAGCGCGGCGTGCAGCCATTCGCAGATAGTAGAACGCAGCTTTGCGTACTTTGCCAAGTTGCCAGATTGCCGATAGTAACAGCGCAATACTGACGGCCGCCGCGAGCACGGCAGATCCTCCCAGTAAGTCGGCAAAAGACATTGGCGTAATGTTAGCGTAGATTTTTGTATCTATTTGGACGTGCCTTGGGCTTAGTAGTGCGTCCATGCAAAACTTGTAGGTTCCCACTAAACATCCCAATATCGGCGCTGCGCCGCAGCCACGGCTGCGCCTTCAACGCAAGCCCAGGCAGAATCGAAGTACGCCCTTTCAGGGCTGGACGGCGCCAACGGTGCGCAAGCCCCGGGTGGTGACGGCGGCGCAGCGACGCGCGGTCAACGTTTGCCCCCAACGGCGGCGGCGGTCACCTGCACCCGGACAGAGGGTCCGCAGCAGCGCGCCTTCGGCGCTTTTTTCGCGGAACATGAGCGCCGAAGGCGCGGTCCACTGCGGCAGACCAGCAGCCAGCCCCGGGTGGTGACGGCGGCGCAGCGACGCGCGATCAACGTTTGCCCCCAACGGCGGATGCACCCCAACGGTGGGTACACCGGATGCGCCTCTACAATTCCCGCTTCTACATGATTGATCAGCTGCACCAATTCTTCGAGATTAACGACGTCATCGTGCAATTCGTGCACGGTCAGGTTTTTCTGTTGCTCGGTGTGACGATGGGCCTGCAGTATTTTCGGCCGAGCCGGCTCGAGCTTGCGCGCGCGCTGCCATGGCTGGCTGCGTTCGGGCTGTTCGAGGCGGTGGCCACGTGGGGCAACAGCTTCATTCCGTTGCAGGAAAGTGTGCTGGTCTTGGAGATGATTCGTAACCTGCGCTTCCTGCAGCTTTTTGTGCATCTGCTGAGCTTTGCGTCGCTGCTCGGTTTCGGCCTGCGCCTGAGCGAGCCGACTGTGCCGCCGTGGGCAGTGCCGACGCTGACGACGCTGATGACGCTGATCTTCGGCGCATTTTTCATCACGAACCATTTGCTTTACAAGGGGATAAGCCAAATTAGCACCTCCTCTCTCGAAGCGCTGTTGCGTTATGCACTGTGCATGCCGTCCGCGCTGCTGGTCGCCTTCGGATTGCGTCAGCAGGCTTCGCGGCTGATCGGTCCGTTACAGGTGCCACGCCTGGTAAATCATCTGCGTGTGGCTGGCTTCGGCTTTATTTTTTATGCAATTGCTGAAGGCGTGCTCGTCCCGTTCGCACCCTTTCTACTCGCTTCTTTTTTCAATACCAGCGCACTGTTCGAATCTAGCGGTATTCCGATCGGCATCATTCGCGGTATCGTCGGCGCAGTGATTGCCTGGTTTATGGTACGCTCGCTCGAAGCTTTTCGTATTGAGGCGGACCGCCTCGCTGAAGCGCTGCACAATCAGCAGGCGCTTAACACTGAACGCGAACGCATCAGCCGCGACCTGCATGATGGCACGCTGCAAAATATCTACGCCGCCGGATTAATGATCGATGACGCGCGACATGCTCTCGCTGTACCGCACGAGCCGTCGCAGGTCGCGCACGCGCAGGTGCAGCTCGGCAACGTCATGACTACGCTGAACAAGACGACGCAGGAAATTCGTGGCTACATTTACGATCTGCGGCGCTCGGTCATGGGTGAAGAAGACCTCGCCCGCGGCCTGCTTGACATCGTGACTGAGTTTCGCTTGCGTACTTCGGTGTCGACGGAATGGGCCGTCGAAGGCAGTTCGCAATTTACGAGCACGCCCGAGCAGCGTTATCACATTTACCAGATCGTGCGTGAAGCGTTTAGCAACATCCTGCGCCACTCAGGCGCTACGCAAGTGCATCTGTGGCTGTCATACTGCGACTGTGTCGGTGAAACGGCGCATGCAGTTCGTATTGAGATTGGTGATAATGGACGCGGTGCGCTGGCAACGGCGCGTGTCGGCAAGGGCCTCCTGAACATGCGCGAGCGGGCGCACTTGTTGCAGGCCGAATTTGATATTCATAGTGAAGCTGACAAAGGCACACGTATCGTGCTCATCGTCCGCAGCTGAGGATTTGTAACGACTATGTCCAAATTGAGATTGCTGCTTGTGGATGATCATGAGATCGTGCGGATCGGTTTGAAGACAATGCTCGGCCGCTATGTCGATTTCGAAGTGGTAGATGAAGCGTCGACAGGCCAGGAGGCAGTGCGCAAGACGCTCGCGCATCGGCCCGATATTGTGATCATGGATGTGCGACTCAGCGGCATGAGCGGCATCGAGGCGTGCAAGGAAATCTGTGCGAACGCGCCGAGCGTGAAGGTCATCATGCTCACCAGCTATGGTGATGACGATACGCTGTTTGAAAGCATCGCCGCCGGCGCCAGCGGTTATGTGCTCAAGCAGGTTGGCAGCGATGATCTGGTGAAGAAAATTCAGGAGGTCGGACGTGGTGAAGCAGCGGCTGATCCAATGACGACCAGCCGCATGTTCGCGCGCATGCGTGAGATGGCGCGCAAGCGCGAGGAGAGCGCATTCTCGCAGCTCACCGAACAGGAATTGCGCGTGCTGGCGCTGCTGGCTGAGGGCAAGACCAATCGCGAAATCGCGGACACGCTCGTGCTCGGCGAAGGTACCGTGCGTAATTACGTGAGTTCGGTATTTTCAAAATTGCACGTGAATAACCGTGCCGAAGCCGCCGCCTACGCCGCCGCGCACAATATTCGGGACTATATGTGAGTGGATAGTGATAGTGGATAGTAATAGTAAAGAGCTGGGGGCAGGCTCAACTATCACTCTCCACTATGACTATCCACTCTCTGCAGAAGCGCGTTCTTCCGCGCCTTCCCCCATCGATACCCGCCCATGGTGCCGTCGCTGCGGATGATGCGGTGGCATGGAATAACCACTGCGATTTCGTTGGCGCCACATGCGTTGGCGACGGCGCGCGAGGCGGTCTGTCGGCCGATGATTTCTGCGATCTGACGATATGTGCGCGTCTGGTCGTCGGGGATTTCGCGCAGCGCCTGCCACACTTGCGCCTGAAACGCCGTGCCCTGTATATCGAGCGGCAGCGAGCGCAGCACAGCGTCCTGCGTTCGGCCCGCGAGGTATTCACGCAGCGCATCGGCGAATGCGATGAGATCGGCATCGTCGTCGGCATGTTCGATGCGCGCGCGCGGATGCACACGCTGTAGCTCGCGCATGAGCGCGTCGTCGTCCTCGCCGAAGTACACCGCACACAGGCCGCGCACAGTGCACGCTATGAGCATTCGGCCGAGTGGGCTGTCGGCGATGGTGGAGCGAATGGGGCCGCGGCGTTCGGGGGCAGCGCTGCGCACACGAGCGTACTGCGCCGGGGACACACCGAGCACGCGCTTGAATGTGCGTTGCAGATACGCTGGGCTGTAATTCAGTTTGCAGCTCAGCGCGTCGAGCCGGGCGTGGCCGTGCGCGTCGACAAAATTTGCCACGCGTTGTGCCAGCGCCGCCGCCGGCGCATGCTCGGCGCGCGGCTGGCAGCGCTTGCATGGCCGGTAGCTGGCGGCCTCGGCGGCGGCGGCCTCGGTGAAGAATTCGACGTTTTTTCGATGTGGTCGCGCGCTGCACGATGGCCGGCAGTACACGCCGGTCGTGCGCACAGCCACGTAAAACTTTCCGTCGTATGCGGCGTCTTTTGCTGCGAACGCCAACCACATTTCATCGTTGTTCATCGTAGCGATGATAGGCCGGCTGCTGGCTGGAGGGAATATAAATCTTGCACTCTTGGTCTTGGAAGAAGCAGAGAGCCGGAGCGGAGAGTCAGGGTGAAGAACAATAATTCTGACTCTCTACTCTGACGGGAGTGCTCAAAATCGAATTGATGAAACCCGTAACTACTCAGGCCCAAATCAGTATTTCCCACGAAACATGCCATCGCCCGACCCCAAAGGGACGGGCAATGGCATGTTTCGCGGATATCAATTGGGCTTTGCGCACCCCACTCTGACTCGCTGCTCCAATCGTGCGCCACAATATGACCCATGAATCTGCTCCTCACCAACGCCAATATCTACACGGTGAATCCCCGGCAGCCACGCGCATCTGCGATCGCCATCGCCAATGACCGCATCGTCGCCGTCGGTACAGACGCCGAAATTGATGGTGTGCACCTGCCGAATGCGCCGCGCATCGATATGCGCGGCGCATTTGTGTTGCCCGGCCTGATCGATTCGCACATGCACCTGCAGCACACGGCAATGGCCATGCTGTCGGTCGACCTCGACGAGGTGCCGTCGCTCGAAGAGGCGGTGCAGCGCGTGCGCATGCGCACTGCGACGACGCCGAAGGGCCAGTGGATTCAGGGCTGGGGCTGGCAGCAGATGGTCTGGTCGCCGCCGAATTTTCCGCACGCACGCGACCTCGACGCGGCGACGAGTGATCACCCGGTGCTGATGAGCGCCAAGAGCGGCCACGCCTCTTGGGTGAACAGCGTCGCGCTGCGCATCGCCGGAATCACGCGCGACACCCCGAATCCGGTCGGCGGCGAAATTGTGCGTGACGAACACGGCGAACCCACCGGCGTGCTGCTCGAAGGCCCGGCGATGAGCCTGGTGAGCCGCCTCGTACCGCCGCCGTCGAATGACTATGCCGACGACGCCGTCGCAGCCGCGATGCGTGCGATGAACAAGGCCGGCTTAACCACTGTGCACTGTATGGATGGCGACGGCGGTATTGAATCGTTCAAGACGTACCAGCGCGTGCGCGAGAGCGGCCGCAACAGCGTGCGCATCGTCAAGATGCTGCCGGTGCAGGCGCTCGATGAAGTGATCGACAGTGGCCTGCGCAGTGGCTTTGGTGATGATTGGCTGCGCATCGGTAACATCAAGATTTTCACCGATGGCGCGCTCGGCCCGCGCACAGCTTGGATGGTCGAACCCTATGAAGGCGCGCCGGCCAATAAGGGCATCTCGATCTATGATCCAGAGCAGATCGTTGAATTCACCACGAAGGCACACGGTGCCGGCCTCGGCATCGTTGTGCACGCGATCGGCGACCGTGCCAATCATGAGACGCTCAACGCGATCGAATTTTCGCGCCGCACGCATGGCGCCGGAAAATTCCGCGATCGCATCGAGCATGCGCAGGTGCTGCTGCCGCAGGACATCGCACGCTTCGCACAGCTCGACGTCATCGCTGCGGTGCAGCCGATTCACGCCACGCAGGACATGCGCATGGTCGATGCGTCGTGGGGCTCGCAGCGTGCGCCCTACGCCTGCGCGTTTCGTTCGCTGTGGAACGCCGGCGCACGCCTGTCCTTCGGTTCCGACGCGCCTGTCGAGACGTTCGACCCACTCGTCGGTATGCACGCCGTCGTCACGCGCAAGCGCCGCGACGGCGCCTATGCGCCCGCAGGCTGGCAGCCGCAGGAATGCCTCACCGTCGATGAGGCGATTTATGGCTATACCCTGGGCGCAGCTTGGTCTGGTTATGGCGAGAACAGCATCGGCTCGCTCGAGGTCGGCAAACTCGCCGATCTCGTCGTACTCGACCGCGATCTGACCGCCATCCCTGCCGACGAAATTCCGCACGCACAGGTGCAGCGCGTCATGATCGGCGGCGAATGGGTGGGATGAGGACGGCTGACGGACGACGGACGGTGGCATGTCGTCGGCGAACTGTCCGTTGGCCGTCGGTCGTCCGTCGTCGTATTGCCGGCGAGAATAGACACTTGCAAATATGTGAGGTTCATCTATGAGAAAGAACTGGCTCTCTACTGTGTCGCTGGTCGCCGTCGTTGTGTTGAGTGCGTGCAGCTCGACGCCGACTACGACGCCTGTGCCGACGCCGGGCGTCACGTTTGTGCCGAAGGGCACGCGTGAGCCTGTGCAGAGCGCCGTCACTGCGACGCCGCGTCCGCTCGGTGCGCCGATGCTCGTCGACCATGCGCCGCTGCGTGGGGAAGCGCTGCGCCTTGATCAGCCGCTCGAGCTGCAGTTTGATCAACCGATGGACCGCGGGTCAGTTGAGAAATCCGTCGCCGTCGTCGACGCATCCGGCGCGGCGGTGAACGGTGCGTTTGAATGGACTTCCGACGCCGTCGTGCGTTTTACACCGGCGCAGCCATGGGGCCGCGCGGCGCAGTACCGCGTGCAGGTCGGTGCCGAATCGCGCAGCGCCAAGGGCATCGGCCTGGCGCGCCCGAGTGCATTTGACGTCATCGCCGTCGGCCGCTTGGCGGTGGCGCAGACGATTCCGGCCGACGGCGCTGGCGAGGTCGACCCATCGAATTCGATTACGGTGTTGTTCAATCGGCCGGTGGTGTCATTGACGTCGCTTGCGCAGCAGGCGGATCTGCCGCAGCCGGTGAGCTTCGAGCCGGCCATCGCAGGTGCAGGGCGCTGGCTGAACACGGCCGTATATGTGTTCGAACCGTCGGTGGCGCTGAAGCCGGGCACTACGTACCGTGGCACGGTGAAGGCTGGATTAAGCGATGCGATGGGCGCGCTGCTCGACGCTGATGCGACGTTTGCATTTACCGTTGCTCCGCCGACTGTGCGTTTCACGCGTCCGGCTGCGGCTGCGCCGAGCGTCGGATTGCGCGAGCCGATGCGCATCGCGTTCACGCAAAAAATGGATCACGCGAGCGTCGAGGCTGCGTTTGTCATCGAGCCGGCTGCGGCAGGTACATTCAGCTGGAACGATGCCGACGATTTGCGCGCGCCTGAGGAAGGCGAGCCGAAGCCGCTTATAGTCGGCGCGATGCCGAAGGCCATGGCCGTTGGAGAAGTGCTGCGCTGGACGCCGTCGGATTTTTACGCACGCGACACAGAGTACGCGATCACCATTCGCAGCAGCGCGCGGGCGGAGACTGGCGCGGCGCTGCCGGGCGATTTCCGCAGCACGTTTCGCACGATCCCTGTGCCCGCCGTCGTCGCCACCGAGCCGACCGCCGGATCGATTGATGCGGAGACGGGCGGCTTCAACATCCGCTTCAGTGCGCCGGTTTCGCCGGCGACGATTCTTCCGAACCTGCGCTTTACGCCGGACGTGTCGCTTACGAACGTTTACAGCTATTACGACGCGTACTCGAATCAGTTCAATTTGAACCTTACCCTCAGGCCGAGCACGGTATACAAGATCAACATCGGCGGCGGCATCGTCGATGATTACGGCGTCGCCATCACTGCACCGGTGAGTTACAAATTCACCACGCGCGCGCTGCAGCCGTTCATCGGCTTTCAGTCCGATGGCCTTGTTGGCACGTACAACGCGTCTGTGCCGACGGTGATTTACGCGCAGTATCGCAACGTGACCGACGTGTCATTCGAGCTGGTGCGTTTGAAATCGCAGCAGTTTTTCGAATTTGTCGGCGGCCCAAATTCGTATGATGCGCTGCGCGCATTCAAACCCGCCGATGATCAGATCGTGCGTTCGTGGAAATTTTTGTCGCAGGCCAGCTTGAATGAGACCGGTCTGCAGAAGATCGCGCCGGCTGCGGATGAAGGCGCGCTGGCGCCGGGTATTTATCTGCTCACTGCGCGTGCGGATGAAGTGACTGCGCTTGATCCAGAAGCGCCGCCGGTGCGGCAGATTATGGTGGTGACGAATCGCCATGTGGTGCTGAAGCGTGGCGAGAAAAATGCGCTGGTGTGGGTGACTGATCTGGCGACGGGCGCGCCTGTATCGAATCTGCCGGTGTCGATTTTTGGCCGTGAGTTTGCCGAGGTCGGCAAGGGAGTGACCGAAGCCGAGGGTGAGACTGCCGGCCAGGCGCTCATCGATCTGCCGGCTGCGCTGCCGCTCTACGATTCGCTGTACGCAGTCGTCGATGCGGACGGCCCGGGCTTCGGCCTGGTGTGGAGCGATGCGTCGAACGGCATCAGCCCGTACAACTTCGAGCTGCCGACGCGCTACACGGTCGAGCCGTACACTGCGTATCTGTACACCGATCGTCCGATTTACCGGCCTGGGCAGATGATGTATTTCAAAGGCATCGTGCGGCGCGAGGATGATGCGCGCTACAGCATTGATGCGTCGATCAACGAACGCAAACCGTACGTGACGATCAATACGCCGCAGGGGCAGCAGGCGCTCAGCCGCACGGTGCAGCTCAGCGCGAACGGCGCTTTTGATGGTGAATTTGCGCTCGACAACGCCGCGCCGTCGGGCTACTACTATCTGCAGCTGTGCATTCCGACGACGCCTGATGTAAAGGCGGCGACGCAGGCGGATTGTAGTTACGCGTCGCTGAATTTCATCGTGTCGGCGTATCGCCGACCGGAATACGAAGTGACGCTGTCGACCGACAAGCCTGAATATCGCGCAGGTGATGAATTCAAGGCGACGCTCGCCGCGAAATATTTTTTTGGTGGCAACGTTGGCAATGCGCTCGTGCACTGGTCGCTCGTAGCGAGCGACTATGTATTCGATCGTTATAGTGGCTCGGGGAATTACGCCTTCGGCGATTTCGATTATGCGGTGCGTTCGTACGGCTATGGCGAACAAATCGCCAGCGGCGAAGGGCGCACGACGGCCGACGGCGCATTGGAAATTCGCGTGCCAGCTGATCTGAGTCGGCAGCGCGGCAGCGCGCGCTTTGCTCTTGAAGTGAGTGTGACGGACGCCAATGATCAGTCTGTATCTGCGCGTACGAGCACGATTGTGCACAAGGGTGATGCGTACTTTGGTGTGGCGCCGCAGCGCTATGTCGGCGTAGTCGGCGAAGAATTCGGCGTCGATGTGGTTGCCGTTGATTGGAACGGCGCGCCGGTTGGAAGCCGTGCGGGCGAAGTGGGTGTGTATCGCCGCGAGTGGTTCACCACGCAGCGCGAGAGTGCCGATGGTTATCGCGAGTACACGACGGTGCCGAGCGATACGCTGGTGACGACGCAGACGCTGAGCACCGACGCCGATGGTCGTGCGAGCGTGAGTTTCACGCCGGAGAGCGGCGGCGAATATCGGCTCGTGGCAGTGGGCGATAACGCAGTGGTGGGCGCGACGTCGATTTACGTGTCGAACGCAGGCGAGTACGTTTCGTGGCGCGTCGACAACAACGACCGCGTCGAGCTGAAGATCGATAAGAAGCTGTACGAAATCGGCGAGACCGCGCGTGTGCTGGTGCCGTCGCCGTTCCAGGGCGCGGTGAACGCACTGCTCACTGTCGAGCGCGGCAACATTCTGGTGCGCCGCAACATTGTGTTAAACAGCAACAGCGATGTGCTCGAAGTTCCGATCGATGAAACTCTGGCGCCAAATGCGTTCGTGAGCGTGCTGCTCTCGAAGGGCGCCGATGCGAATGGGCCGGCGGCCTTCAAGCTCGGGTACGTGCAGCTGCGCGTGAATCCAAAGTCGTTCGCATTGAACGTGAGCGTCACACCCGACAAGGCGCAGTATGGCCCGCGCGATACAGCGACGTACGACGTTGTCGTCACAGATGTGGATGGCAAGCCGGTGCAGGCTGAGCTGTCGATGGCGCTCGTCGACAAGGCTGTGCTCAGCCTGACCGATCCGAACAGCGGCAAGCTGCTCGACACGTTCTACGGATTGCGCCCGCTCAGCGTGCGCACTGCGGACAGTTTGAGCGTCAACGTCGATCGGCTGAATGCGGCGACGGACAAGGCGCTGATGTCGAAGGGCGGCGGCGGCGGCGGCGGTGATTCGGCCGAAGGGCTGTTCATTCGCACGAACTATAAGGACACGGCGTACTGGGCCGCGGTTGTGCAGACTGATGCGCAGGGCCGTGCGCGCGTGCAGATTCCGCTGCCGGACAATCTGACGACGTGGGTGTTCGACGCGCGCGCGGTGACGGCTGACACGAAAGTGGGCGAAGGTCGCAACGAAGTGATCTCGACGCGGCCGCTGCTGATCCGGCCGGTGACGCCGCGCTTTTTCGTGGTGGGCGATTCAGCCGTGCTCGGCGCGGTGGTGAACAACGCGACGGATGCGGCGGTTGAGGCCGAGGTGTATCTCGAAGGCACCGGCATCGTTTTCAAGGGAGACACGCTGCAGAAGATCAGCGTGCCTGCACGCGGCGCTGCGCGCGTGAACTGGGACGTGGCGATCGTCGATGCGCCGGCGGCGCTGATGACGTTCACGGTGAAATCCGGCGCGCTGCAGGATTCGGCGACGCCGTCGCTGGCGACGGCGCCGGGTGGTGGAATTCCGATTTTGAACTACGTCGCACCGGAGACGGTGGCGACTGCTGGCGAGATCGCGGAGAAGGGCACGCGCATCGAGGCGATTGCGTTGCCGAAGCGTCTGGCGACCGGCCACGGCGCGCTCGATGTGCAGGTGGATGCGTCGCTGGCGCAGGCGGCGCTGCGGGCCGGGCGTGCGCTGCAGGAGTATCCAGACGAGAGCATTGAGACTGTGGCATCGCGCTTGCTCGTGCAAGCGGCGCTGCCTGCAGGTGACGAGGCTGCAATTCAACGCGCACTGCAGCGCCTGTTCAATGCGCAGCGCAGCGACGGCGGCTGGGGCTGGTGGGCCGACGATGACAGCCGGCCGTACTTGAGCGCGTATGTGTTGTTCGCTGTGGCGCGCGCGCGGCAGGCCGGATTCGCGTACGACCAGAGCTCGATCGAGCGCGTGCGCGATTACCTGCTGCCGCTTACTGCGGGTCCGGCGAATGCGCTCGCGTCGCAGGTGGACGCGAATCGCCGCGCGTTCATGCTGTTTGCGCTGGGCGAGGCCGGCTTCGCTGATTCCGGCCGGCTCGGTGCGCTGTACGAACAGCGAGTGAAGCTTGGTTATTACGGTCGTGCGCTGCTGGCGCTGGCGATGGCGAAAGCGCAGCCTGATGATGCGCGCGTCGTCACGCTGGTCGATGATGTGCAGGCGGCTGTGACGATGAGCGCGACCGGTGCGCACTGGCAGGAGAACGAGCGTGACTTCGACAACATGTTCGGCAGCACGCGCAGCACGTCGGCTGTGCTGCTGATGTTGGCGCAGCTGCGGCCGAACGCTGCGGTGATTCCGAATGCGCTGCGCTGGCTGCTGATCGCGCGCCAGGGCGACTGGTGGGAGAGCACGCATGAGACGGCGTGGGCGACGGCGGCGCTGGGTGCGTGGCTGGCGAAGAGCGGCGAGGCGAATGCGCAGTTCACCTGGCGCGTCACGTTGAACGACGAGACCTTGCTCGAGGGTGATGCGAAATCACAGGCCGAGCCGATCGCCATTCCGGCGCAACGGCTGCTGCCGGATCAGACGAACGCGCTGGCCTTTGAGCGCGGCGCCGGCGATGGGCGCATGTATTACACCGTGCGGCTGCGGACGTATTTGCCCGTCGAGCAGGCGCAGGCCGTCGATCGCGGCATCGTGGTGGCGCGCAAGTACGAGCGCGCCGACTGCGCACCGAAGCCTGAGGCGCCGTGCGAGGCGATCACGTCTGCGCGCATCGGCGAGAACGTGCGCGTGCGGCTGACCATCGTGGCTCCGGTCGATCTGAATTACGTGCGCGTGCGCGATCCGCTGCCAGCGGGCGTCGAGGCGATTGATACGTCGCTGCGCACCAGCCAGACGCAGAACGTCGACGCCGATGGTCCGCGCTTCGGTGGCCCGTGGGGTTGGGGCTGGTGGTGGTTCAGCCGCATCGACATCCGTGACGACAGCGTCTCGGTCTTTGCGAGCTATCTGCCGGCCGGCTCGTATGAGTACACCTATCTCGTGCGCCCGTCGATCGCCGGCGAATTTAAGGTTATGCCGACGGCGGCTGAGGAGCAGTACTTTCCTGAGGTGTACGGGACGGGGGATGGGGCGGTGTTCGTGGTGGGGCGGTGAGAGGAGACAGGGATCAGGGAATAGGGACGGATCCTACGCTCTTGCTCGTCTGCATCGCTCCGAGCAATAAATGACGGAATCCCAGTCGCGCGCCCACTTCTTGCGCCACTCGAAAGGCCGGTTGCAGACAGGACAAATCTTCGTCGGCAACTGGCCTTTCTTCTTACTGTGCCGGACCTCATTTCCGGTTCTCTTCTCCATTCCTGTCCCCTATTCCCCTCTCCCCTCTCAGCCCCTTCACAAACTCGAACGCCGCCTGTGCCGGATCGGCGGCGT
The DNA here is from genome assembly GCA_947476335.1 of Anaerolineae bacterium. Classification (GTDB taxonomy): domain Bacteria; phylum Chloroflexota; class Anaerolineae; order J036; family Brachytrichaceae; genus CANJQH01. The sequence continues at coordinate 29,561 of CANJQH010000038.1, forward strand.
CGCCGGCTGCGCGGATGAGGGCGGCGCCGACGATGGCGCCATCGGCGATTTCGCCCACCTGGTGCACATGTTCGGCGGTGCTGATGCCGAAACCGACGGCGACAGGCGTATTGCCGGCGCGCGCCTTCACGCGGCCGATGTAGGCGGCGAGATCGAGCGGCAGCGCACCGCGCGCGCCAGTGGTGCCGGCGACGGACACGGCGTAGATGAAGCCGGTGGCGCGTTCGACGGCTTGGCGGATGCGGCGGTCAGTGCTCGTCGGCGCGGTGAACTGGATCAACGCCATGTCGTGCGCGGCGCAGGCCTGTGCGAGTACGTCACTCTCTTCGGGCGGCAGGTCCGGCACGATCAGGCCATCGGCGCCGGCGTCGTGCCAGGCGGCGACGTAGCGTTCCTCACCGTAGGCCATGATCGGGTTCAGATAGCCCATCGCCATCAGCGGCATCGTCACGCCGGCGGCGCGGATGCGGCGCGTGAGGTCGAGGCATTTCTCGACGGTGATGCCGCGATCGAGTGCGATTTGGTTGGCGCGCTGGATGACCGGGCCGTCGGCGAGCGGGTCACTGAAGGGCACGCCGAGTTCGACCATATCGGCGCCGGCGCGGGCGAGCGCTTCGATCACGCGCACGGATGTGTCGGCATCGGGGAAGCCGAGCGACCAGTACGGCATCAGCGCTGGGCGCCCCTCGGCGCGGGCGCGGGCGAATGTGGCGGCGATCGAGGCCAGGCTCATGCAATTTCCTCGCCGAGTGCGCGGTATTTGCCGCTGAAATAGAGCAGCGGTGCGACGTCAGGCTTTTGCACACCGCCGGCCTGCACTAGGCCGATGAAGATCGTGTGGTCGCCGGAGATAAAAGTCTCGTGCACTGTGCAGTCGAGGAAGGCGATGGCATCGTTCAGCACCGGCGCGCCGGTGCTTGCGGTGCGAATCGCAAGGTCTTTGAAGCGTTCCTCGTCGGGCACGCGCCCGGCGAAGCGATCAGAGACGTGCTTCATGTCCGGTGCGAGGAAGTTCACGCAGAAGATACCGCTTTTTTCGATGAGCGAATGCGTGCGGCTCTTGCGATTGACGCACACGAACACCAGCGGCGGCTCAGCTGAGAGCGACGAGAACGCCGTGGCCGTCAGGCCATAGATCATGTCGTCGGCGCGCGTGGTGATCACGTTGACCGTGCTCGCCCAGCGGCGCATGACTTGCTTGAAATCGTCGGTGGGAATCATGGGGGTAGGGGGAGAGGACAGTGATCGTGGATGGTGAAAATTTCTTCACCATCCACTCAAGCACTATCTACTCAAGAATCGTCTCAATCCGCGCCAGTTCGTCGGCGCTGAAGGCGAGGTTGTGCGTAGCGGCGACGCAGTCGTCGATCTGCTGCGGGCTGCTGGCGCCGATGAGTGCGGAGGTGACGCGGCCGTCGCGCAGCACCCAGGCGAGGGCCATCTGCGCGAGGGTCTGGCCGCGATGCTGCGCGATTTCGTTCAGCTGGCGTACGCGGGCGATTTTGTCGTCAGTGACGCCGGCGGGCTTGAGGAAGCCGTGTGGCTTGCTGGCGCGGCTGCCTTCGACGATGCCGCCGAGGTAGCGGTTTGTCAGCAGGCCCTGCGCGAGTGGCGAGAACGGGATGCAGCCGGCGCCAGCCTCTTCGAGCACGTCGAGCAACTCGGGTTCGATCCAGCGGTTGAACATGTTGTAGACCGGCTGGTGAATCAGCAGCGGTGTGCCGAGGCTGCGCAAAATTTCGGCGGCGCGGCGTGCTTCGGCCGGCTTATAGCTCGAAATGCCGGCGTAGAGCGCGCGGCCGCTGCGCACGGCGTAATCCAGCGCCTGCATGGACTCTTCCAGCGGCGTGTCCGGATCGGGCCGGTGATGATAGAAAATATCGACGTATTCGAGCCCCATACGCTTGAGGCTCTGGTCGAGGCTGGAAATCAGGTACTTGCGTGAACCCCACTCGCCGTACGGGCCGGGCCACATGTAGTAGCCGGCCTTGGTCGAGATCACCATTTCGTCACGCCAGGCGGCGAGGTCCTGCTTGAGGATGCGGCCGAAATTTTCTTCGGCGCTGCCGGGTGGCGGGCCGTAGTTGTTGGCCAGGTCGAAGTGGGTGATGCCCAGATCGAACGCGCGGCGCACCATGGCGCGGCTGTTCTCATAGACGTCAACGCCGCCGAAGTTGTGCCACAGCCCGAGCGAAATTGCTGGAAGCCGGACGCCGCTGCGGCCACTGCGGTTGTAGCGCATGCTTTCGTACCGATTGGATGCGGGAGTCATGGAACGTACTGTAGCAGATGAAGTTTTGAATGCCGAGTAAGGTAAGGAGAGTGCGCCCAGCCTAATTGATATCCGCGAAACATGCCATCGCCAGCCAGTTGCGGGTCATATGCATCTGCACGGGTGCATTCGCCAAAAGGGGCAAACTTTCGATCGCCGGCGATCGGCACTGATTGGA
>CANJQH010000039.1 GCA_947476335.1 Anaerolineae bacterium
AGATTCGCCTCCCCCGCTTTGCGGGGGAGGCGAATCTGCCGGACAAAACTTATGGACAGGAACTTAGGGAACTGGTGAATGAAAGATAAATTCAGAACCAGCACGAGGTGGTCTTCTACCGGATTTGACGTCGCCGGCGGCGCACGCCTGCCGAAACTTTGCGAGATAACCTTGCGAGATAACCTTGCGAAATACGTAGACGAAACGAATTAGGCAAATACAACCTGCTGTCACAAAACAGCAGGTTGTCCGCACTCACGCAGAAGGCGTCGATCTTTGCAGCAGAAAATTCCGTTGTCGTGTATCTTCGACTGCAGGCGTGTTGCGTGCACGCCCCTATATCGGTCCACAATTTTTTCCATAGAACCATGCGTGAAAATCCACTGAAAGAAGTTTGGCGTGAAGGTCGCACCGTAGTGAATGGCTGGTGCGGAATCCCGAGTTCATGGTCGGCGGAGTTGCTGGCGCGCGCCGGCTACGACAGCGTCACCGTGGATCTGCAGCATGGACTGGTGCACTACGACACCGCCGTGCCGATGGTGCAGGCAATTTCGACGACGGCGGCGGTGCCGATGGCTCGGGTGCCATGGAACGAGCCGGGCATCATCATGAAGATGCTGGACGCCGGCTGCTTCGGCATCATCTGTCCGATGGTGAATACGCGCGAGGAATGTGAGCGCTTCGTCGGTGCCTGCCGATACGCCAGTTCTGGAGGCTATCGCAGCTGGGGGCCGGTGCGGGCGTCGATCACTGGGGGGCCGGCCTATTTCGATCACGCCGACGACATCGTGCTGACGTTCGCCATGATTGAGACGGCGCAGGCGATCGGCAATCTCGAAGACATCGTGAGTACGCCCGGACTGAATGCGGTGTACGTCGGTCCGTCGGACCTGAGTCTGTCGATCGACGGCCGGCCGCTGGCCGACTATAAGGATCGGCCTGATCTACGCGACGTGCTGCGGCGCGTCGTCGATACGTGCGACCAGCGCGGCGTGGTGACGGGCATTCACTGCAGCAGCGTCGATCATGCGCAGCGCATGGCAGCGATGGGCTTCGACTTCGTGACGCTGCTCTCGGACGGTGCGTATCTGGCGGCGGCAACGACGGCCGATGTGACGGCGATGCGCAGCGGAACAAGCTCGACCAGTGCAGCGAAGGGGCCGTACTAATTTCCCATCCGCAAGTTCCACGGCAGCACCCCAGACTTCGACACGGATGCCGAGATGCCGCCGGCATGTGCGGATGAGCTCTGACGCGCCTGACGTATTCGACGAGGCAATGTAGAAGAAACGGAAGCGCAACCGCCGCTCGAGCTGCTGACGTGCATTTTCCCGATTGCTCGTCGGCAGACTGTGCTGATTCCGGTTTGAACCGAAAATCTCGTCATGCTGCGTTCGGCCAACGCATCAGCGGCAGATGCATTTCTTGTTCGATCGCCAGCAGGCGATTGTATTTCGCCAGGCGATCCGATTGCGTGATGGATCCCACCTTGATCTGATCACCCCACGCCACTGCAAGATCAGCCAGCCAGTCGTCTTCGGTCTCACCGCTGCGTGCGCTCACAGTGACGCGCCAGCCGGCATCACGCGCCAGCATGCATGCCTGCGCCGCTTCACTGATGGTGCCGATCTGGTTTACCTTCAGCAGCAATGCATTACATGCGCCGGTCTCGATGGCGCGCACGATGCGCACCGGGTTGGTGCACAGAAAATCATCGCCCAGCGTCAGTACACGATCGCCCAGACGGCGACGCAGTTCCGGCCACGCAGACCAATCATCCTCATGCAATCCGTCTTCGATGCTCACGATCGGATAGCTCTCCGACCAGCGGACGAGCCGTTCGATCATCTCGGCGCTATTCAGCGATGCAGCACCCAGCTGATACCGAGCGCCGTCAAAAAAGTGGCTCGATGCCACGTCGATGGCAAGCATGACATCGCGGCCGGGTGTATATCCAGCGGCGTCAATAGCTTCGACCGCGTCCGACAAAATCGCCTCGGGAGTGGTAAAGGGCGGCGCCAGCCCACCTTCGTCGGCGCGCAACAGGCGCATCTCATATTTGCGCAGGACGAGTGCGGCGGCAGCCTGGTACACGCCGTAGGTCACAGCCAGCGCTTCGTCCATGCTGCGCGCGGCGGCGGGTACGATCAGGATATCCTGCATCGAAGCACGGACGCCGGCGTGTTTGCCGCCGCTGAAAAGGTTGATGGTGGGGCGCGGCAGCGTGTGCGCACTCCTGCCGATCAAGCCAGCAAAGTAGGCGTAGAGTGGTCGGCGTTCGGCCTGCGCCGCCGCGCGCGCGAAGGCCAGCGACACTGCCAGAATCGCGTTCGCACCCAGGCGCGATTTATTGTGCGTGCCATCGAGCGCGCACAATGCCGCGTCCACCTCGGCCTGTCCTGCAAAGGTGCGCCCGGCCAACGCATCATGAATGTCGCGTCGGACATGCGACACCGCCGTTCGGCAGCCCAGCCCCCCGTAGCGAGTCGCGTCACCGTCGCGCAGCTCGAGCGCTTCAGCGCTGCCGGTCGACGCACCCGACGGCGCTGATGCTGATGCGCTGATTCCACCCGCCAGTGTGCAAGTGGCGCGCACGGTCGGCCGGCCACGGCTGTCCAAGATTTCCATCGCATCCAGTGCGAGCACCGTGTTCGTCATCGTGAATTCCACCCTCGAACGAACGATTCGATCAACTCCGGCATGGTCTCCGGCATCCTGTGCATCAGCGCAAGCGCACTCGCACGCTGCGTTTCTCGGCCCGTCACATCGAGATACTCCAGTGGCGACCGTCCGTCCACGCGCGCCAGAAGACACCCGAGCGTATGCCGGATCACACGCTTTTCCAGGCCTGCGAAGCGCGGCGCCACTGCGGCGCTGTACGTCTTCCAGTAATGCAGCGCGGCAGCGGCCAGCGATCGGCGATGCCCGGACACATGACCAGCCTTTGCCAGGAGATGCGTCATCGAGAACCCAACGTCGAACGCCGGGTCACCCCAGTGCACCACTTCGAAGTCGACCAGCACCAGCCGGCCATCGTGCACCAACACGTTCTTTGGGCTGAAATCGCCGTGCACGAAACAATCTCGCTGCGCCAGCGTGTCGGTAATCAATTCTTCATAGAAGGCGGCAGCTTCCGGAACCCGACCGGCGGTGTAACGGTAGTAGGGCTCGATGCGCAGCGTTTCGAAATAGCTGCGGTCGGCGAACAGCGCGGCCAGATCACAGCGTTGCTCATAGGATCGCACCTGCAACGCAGCCAGCAGCTCGGCGAACTGGGTGAAGTGGTCGATGGATACCTGGCCCCCCAGGAGCAGTTGCTTCCAATTGTCGTGCGGCTGCGGCACCGCCGTCATAGCGACGATCAGGTTGACCGAGTCCTCGAACACGAGTTCGGGCGTCGCTCCGCGCGAAGCGATCCGCGCGCACGCACGCAGGCCTTCGGCTTCTCGACCGATGCGTGCAGGGTCTGAAAACCAATCCGTCTTTACGCGCAGTTTGGCAAGCGCCTGCTTCAGCACCCACTCCGCTCCAGACGGCAGCCGCACCCACACGGCGCGGCTCGAAACGCCTCCTCTGAGCGTCCGTGCTTCAAGTTCGGCACCGGGCTCCAGGCGGCCGCTGCGGCGCAGATACGCGCACAACTGTGCGTGATCCTCGATGTCCAATTCACTTTTCAAGTTCATGTCCCGGCAACGACTACGCGGAATCCGATGCGATAGTTGCGATAATTCGGCGCATCACTACCGCGAAATGCACAACGCGCCAGTGGATGATCGAAGTACCACGCGCCGCCGCGCAAAACACGATTTTCGCCGCCGGCCGCCTCATCCTGAGGCACATAGCCTTCATAGTCGTCGACCCATTTGGTGCTCGTCCATTCCCAGACATTTCCGATCATGTCTTCTACACCCCAGTCCGGCACGCGCCCATGCGGGTGACTACCCACGGCCACCGTCCGACCGATGTCGGAAGCGACATAGTTGGCGTGCTGCGGCGTGAGCGTGTTCCCCCATGCCCAGCGCTGATACAGGTCTTGCCCACCCGTCGGCCCGCGCGCCGCGCGTTCCCACTCCGCCTCACTGGGCAACCGAACGACCTGCGCCGCGCTGATTCTGACGCTCTCTCGCCACTGCACGGTCAGCCATCGACAAAATGCCATCGCCTCATACCAGCTCACATTCTGCACCGGATGATCCGGCTCATCGAACGCGGGCGCCATGGCGCTGTCGCGATGAGTAGCGCTCACAGCAAGTCCTTCGAACCACGTCACGTTCGCGTATCCGTCCGGCACACCGCGAAACTGCGCCCACTGCGCCACAGTCACTGGAAAGCGTGCCATGAGAAAGTCGGAGGCGATCGTCTGCGGATGACGCGGACGTTCCTGCGCAAATCCGTCTGCATCGTCCACCGGGCTGCCCATCCAGAACGTCCCCGCTGGAATGGTCAACAGTTCAATCGCGTCCACTGCATGTCTCATACTCGCTCCTCGTGGTTTCTCCTGTCCTGTTCGAATCTTCGAATGACTTCATCATCGTGCCATCGCCGGCCCACCGTACGCTGCTATTTTTGCCATGAGCGCACGCACGGTTCGAGTCGCCGAAGTGCATCGGCAAGCATCCATTCATCGCCGCCGATCAGCAGCACGGTATAGCCCTGATCGACGAATCGTCGATATGTCTGCACATCAAAAATATTGCCGCCGTATACGGACGTGCCCATAGGCTTGCCGGCGTGCAGCCCGGCTCGCGTAATAACGCCGATAGCGTCCAGGAATTTCGGATGCTCGAACTGCATCGGGATGCCCAGAGAGAACGACAAATCTGCCGGCCCGATGACAAACGTATCCACACCGTCGGTCGAAAGTATCTCGTCGATGTTGCGAACCGCCTCGACGTCTTCGATGATGGGAATGAACAACATATCATCATCGGCACGCCTATAGTAATCTGGATCGAAGCCGTAGCGCCATGCCCGCGATGGGCCGAATCCACGCGTGCCGACGGGTGGATAACGCAGCGCTCGTGCGCCGAGGCTGGCATCATCCCGCCCCCTGATAAACGGCGCCAAAATTCCGCCGGCTCCCATGTCGAGAAATGGCCGCATCATGTCCGGATCGTTTTTCGTCACTCGGACAATCGGCGTGGCGGGCGTACATGAGATCGCCTGCAGCTGATGCTGTATGCCGACCGCCGTCTGCGGCGCATGTTCAGAGTCGACGACGAGAAAGTCGAAGCCCGCATGGCCGAACATCTCCGCGATCGCTGGCGATCCGAAGCGCAGCTGCGCTCCGACCACCACACTGCCCGACCTTATCTTTTCCTTTACCAGATTCTTCATCCGTTCTCCTCGGCAATCACGCGATTTTTTTCCACACTGGCGTCCCCGTCTTTTCGAAACAGAGATCGACGCACTACACACGCGCGATGTGCCGCTGCTGCAGCGATGTGCATCTCGGCGGCTACGGGTTCACTACGTTCTGTCGTCCACCGGCGGCATAGATCCGCAGATTGTCGATCGCAGCCTGCATAAGCCGCCGACGCGCAGCTTGCGTCGCCCACGCATTGTGCGGCGTGATGACGCAGTTTCGGGCACGCAGCAGTGGGTTGTCCGCTGGCGGCGGCTCGACCGAGAGCACATCCAATCCGGCTCCGGCGATGCGCCCACGGTTCAGCGCATCCGCCAGCGCGTGCTCATCGATCAACCCGCCGCGGCTCGTATTAATCAGGAAAGCCGTCGGCTTCATCGAGGTCAGACGAAAGGCGCTGACTAGGCCGGTCGTCTCGGGTGTGAGTGGACAATGCAGGCTCACCACATCGCTGCGTGCGAAAAGGTCGTCCAAGTCCACCGGCGTGATCAGCGCAGGGTCCACTGATCGCGCTCGATGTCCGATTACGATCATTCCAAAAGCGGCAGCCAGCCTGGCGGTTGCCTGACCGATGCGGCCGCATCCGACGATGCCCATCGTCAATCCGGCCAGCTCGATCAACGGGGAATCCCAATACGCAAAGCTCGACGACCTGGACCAGCGGCCGTCATGCACCGTCTGCGAGTGGTGGCCCACATGCTGCGTCAGCTCCAGCAGCAAAGCGAACGCCATCTGGGCGACGGAACTAGTGCCGTACGTAGGCACATTCGTGACCATGACGCCTCGTTCGCTTGCGGCCGGTATATCGATGATGTTGTACCCTGTGGCGGTCACGCCGATGTACTTCAGATTCGGCAGTGCTGCCAACATGGATTTCGTGAAAGGGGCCTTGTTGGTGAGCACGGCATCAGCCTGCTGGCAGCGCACCACGGTCTCCTCTGGAGTGCTGTGTGGATGCACCTCGTAGCTGCCGCATGATTCCAATGACTGCCAGCTCAGATCACCCGGGTTCAGCGTTGCGCCGTCTACGACAACGATTCTCATGTATGGCCCTCACGACTGCTTCGTCCACTACCTCGTCAGATGTCCTCGACCGTGATGCGAATCCAAAACGAAAAGGTCGCCCCCGGCTGGAGCTGTTTCAAGGTATTCGTCCGAATGTTAGTGCCCAGTTCGTCACCGATGCCGGTTGTCGGTTCGAAAGCCAGCAGAAACTCGCCGGTGAAGTGCCCATCGCCGAGATTGTCGTTGCCCTGGCATGAAAGATACCCCAGATGCGGCAGCTTCTCCGGATCAAAGGTAAACGTGAGGCGCTCGCCGCTGTCGGGATACGCCACCGCCGCCCAGCCCGTCGTCAACTTTTCTGTGAACAGCTTAACCACGGTGCGGTGCTCCAGTCGAAAGGGTCCGATGACCGCGGCAGGCTGCGGTCCAGACAAGCTCATCCACGTCCCCACAGCCACACCGGTGTTGGCACCAGCGACATAGGCGCTGGCTGCGTCGGCCGGGAAGTGAATCACAGTTTGTTCGTCCGCTGCCAGCAGCGGATGCGCAGAATACACGAAGGGAATCATCTGCGTGTTGTGACTGACGATTTCGTACTCCAGACGGAGCGTCTCATCCGTCTCGAAATAACTGCGGCGTCTGACGGTGCAGCACAGCTCAGGAATCGTACACGACAGCGTCACGCCCCTCGAATTGGCGTCAGCAACGACCCAGGCGCGCTCCCACAGACAGCCATGATCGGGATAGTCGTAGGTCTCGCCGGTGTCGAGTTGGCCACGACACGCCGCCACGGCAGGGAAGCATTCGTCCATACCTCCGATGTCGTGGTAACTGTAGCCTTTGCTTCCGTCGAAGGAACGACGGCTGTCTTGATAGAAAAATTCTTTGCCACTTCGCAGCGATCGCAACGAACGAATTTTCGCGCCGTTGCCGGGCTCCACCACCGCGCGCAGCTTGGCGGATTCCAGAACGAGGCCGTCTTCAGATATTCCCATGATGGGTAGTGTGCTCCGTGAAATCGGCGATCGTCATCGATCCACTCGGTAAAGCAGCTCGTCGCCGCGCGCAATGCGATTCAAATTTTCCAGCGCCACGCCGGCGCGCCGGCGCGCTGTGCCGTCGGTCGATCCCGCCGTGTGCGGCGTCACCACCACGTTCTGCCGGCGATACACCGGCAAGTCCGGATCCGGCGGCTCATGGGAGAACACGTCCAGCCCGGCGCCGGCCAGTCGGTCCTCCTCAAGCGCGGCGTAGAGTGCGGCTTCATCGATCAGCGCACCGCGTGCGACGTTGATGACATACGCCGTCGGCTTGAGCAAGGCGATGCGCCGCGCATCAATAAAATAACGGGTGTCCGGCGTCAGGTGCAAATGCACGGACAGGAAGTCGCAGTTCCGCAGCATCTCATCGACGTCGTCCGGAGAACCGAGAAATTCCGGCTGGATCTCCTCCAGAACGGCTGACTCGATCGGACGCACGTCCACCGCGTGGATGCGCATGCCGAAACTGCGAGCACGACGCGCCAGTTCCTGGCCGCTCGCGCCGAAGCCGACGATCGCAAGCACCTTGCCGACCAGTTCCATGCCGAGCGGTTTATGCAGCAGCCGGGCAGCAAAGTTCGCCTGCGTCTCGTGGTAACGATGGGCCAGCATCAGAATATGCATCATGGCACTTTCCGCCAAGCCGATCGCGCTGAACAATCCAGGGGTGTTCGAAATCGCGAAGCGCTTCGTCTTCATGTAGCCGATATCGACATGATCCAGCCCGGTGCCCAGCACCTGCCACAGGCGCGCATCCACCGCCGCGTCGTACATCGCCCGGGTTCCCACCGAGCCGCCAGTGTCCAGCACCGCTTCCACGCCGGCGAACTGCTCTGCCAGAGGCTTCGCGTGGTCATAGATACTCAGGTCATGTTCCGGCGTCACGGCCTGCACTACTTCGTCCTGCCACTGCGGATCGTTGCCGAGCTGAGGCAGGAATAACACCTTCAAACGCGTGTTCATGCTGTGTTCTTTCTCCCAGTGTCTGCGTACAGCGAGTGGCAGGGCGTCCCTATCCCTTCAGCCCGCTGGACACCAATCCCTGCACGAAGTAACGCTGCAGCAGGAAGTACAACGCAGCGGGCGGCCACGTCGCCAGGAACGTCTTTACCATCACGGCAGGATAGTTGATTTCGCCGAGCGGCGAGTAATCCGCGATGATGACATACTGCATGCGCACCGCAATCGGGTACAGCTCCGGGAAGCCGCCCACCGTCAGCGCCGGCCACAGATAGTCGTTCCAGTTGGCGACGAAGACAAGGATCGTCAGCGCCACAATCGGCGGCTTGAGCATCGGCCCATACACGCGGAAGATAATGGTGAAAATCCCGGCACCGTCCATCTTCGCCGCATCCTGATATTCGGTCGGCAGCATGTCAAAGCTCTGACGCATGACGAAGATGGCGAACGGCGGCACCCAGCCACCGATGAACAGCACCGCCCAGCTTCCGATCAGACCATGCCCACCCTGCCCCAGCCAGTTGTTGCCGCCAGCGTTCGGCCACCACGACATCATCAGGTACGTCGGGATCAACATCAGGATGCCGGGCAGCAGCATGCCCGTCAACAGCAGGATGAACACCTTGTCCTTACCGGGAAAGTTCAGCTTGGAGAAAATGTAACCGCAGATCAGCCCCACGGCCAGCGTCACCACAATGTAAAAGCCCGCCCGCATCAACGTGAAAATGTACGACTCCGAGATGCCGGACTGCAGCGCACGTTGAAACATGTCCAAATTCAGCGTATTCGGAATCGGAAGGACGACCGTCTCGAGAAAGCGATGATTAGTGGTGAACGCGCCCAGCACCATGAACAGCACCGGATACACCATGATGAAGCTGGTCGTGATCAGAAACGCATGCGTTAGGATGCGAAGGACAAGTTGACTTCGTTTCATTGTCGTTCCGGTCTACGATATGTAGCGGCGCTGGTACTCGCGCAGCTGCCAGCCGATGAACACGATCAGAATGACGAACAACACCAGGGACTGCGCAGTGGCCATACCCATGTTGAGCGCCCCGAATGCGTCATTCTGGATACTCCAGACGAGCGTGTATGTCGATTGCTCCGGTCCACCACCGGTGATCAGACGCGGCACCTCCCACATCTGCATCGAATTGACCAGGCCGGTGACGGTGATGAACAGCATTACCGGAATCATCTGCGGGATGGTGATGTGGCGCAGCAGCTGGCGCTTGTTTGCGCCGTCGATGCGCGCAGCATCATAGAGATTTTCATCGACCGCTTGCAGCCCCGCCAGAAAGAAAATCACAGTAAAGCCAATGCCCTGCCACACTACGAAAAGTATGGTGATCATCGGCATCCACACCGCATGGCGCACCCAGTCGACCGGATCCAGTCCGAGGCGACCGATGATCAGGTTCAGCACACCCTGGCTCGAACCCTGCAGATAAATCTTCATCAGCAACGCCATCACCGCGCCGGAGAACACCCCCGGCACATACCACATCGTGCGATAGATGCCTTTGAATCGAATGTTCTGGTTGAGCACCAGGGCGGTGAAGAAGCCGCCGGTGACGTTCAGGGTGAGGATGATCACGCCGTAGACGAACGTGCGACCGATGACCTTGAGGTAAAACCAGTCTTTCTCACTCGAGAAAATATGGGAGATGTTGTCGAAGCCGACCCACTTCGGCGGTTCGATGATGTTCCACTGCGCGAAACTCATGCTGATGAGAAACGCCAGGGGAACGAAGGTCATGACGATGAAGTAGGTCAGCAACGGGATCAGCACCGACCAGGCGATGACCGCGTCACGGTGACGGCGAAGCCAGCGGCCCGCACTTTTCAGGAAAGACGACGGTGCATCCCGTCCCAGTGAATCAACCTGCATGTTGGTATGTGTTCGGAGGTAACTACTCAGCCCATCATTGGGAATACACTCGATGCGCACCTTCGCGCGTCGGATGTTTCGAGGGATAGCCTGAACAATTCCATGCGGTGTCAGAATAAGTGCAACCACTCCGCCCCATGAGCGCTCTGGCTTCACACCAGCAGCCACCGTCGCTTGCTTGACCATCGACGGATCTCGGGGCTGCGATGCGTTGCACTCAGGATGGGCAAATGATTGTGAACCGGGACAGCTCCGCAGACGCGGGCATTCGATGCGCGCAGTTCCCCCTGCTCCCGCGTGGGAGCAGGAGGAACTGCGTGCTGGGTTAGGCGAGCAGTCCCTCGACGGTCTTCTGAAGCGCGTCCAGTTCCTTCTGGATGTCGGCCTTAGACATGCGGCCGCGCCATATCTTCGACCAGCTCTCGTTGATCGCGATCCAGATGCGGTCGGCGTTCTTGCCCCAGCCGACCAGACAGCGTGCGCCACCGTTCAGCAACGCCTTCATCGTCACACGCACGAGCTTTTTGGCTTCCTCAGTCTTGAAGCCGCCCAGCTTGTCGTAGGTCTCGTGCTGCTCCAGGAGCGACTTGAGGCCGAAGATGAAGACACCGGCGTTGTCCGCCATGTATCCAGCCACTTCCGGATCCGGCAGCCGCGTTTCGAGCAAATCCGTAGCAAGATCACGATGTGACGACCTGGCGAACACCGACTGCAGGATGTTGCCGATGACGATCGTGGAGGGCTTGCCGCCGGGCGGCGTCGGGAATTCGATGGCGACGACTTCGGGCTTCTTCGGGTCGTTGCCGACGGTCGTGGCGTCGTTGGTCCAGCTGGCCTTGAACGCGAAGATGCCGTCGTTGAAGGCCTGAGCAGAGCCGCCCTCACCCAGTGAGTCCATATTCAGGATGGCGTCATCCGTCGAGGTAGCCATCAACTGATTGTGCCAGTCCCACACTTCCGCGGCGCCCGGCATGTTCAGCGAAGGCGTGCCGGAATCGCTGCCGATCGGCGTGTTGTTCTGATCGAACCAGTGACCGACGCGCATCATCGCGCCGACGCTGTTGGCCGACGGCGCGTACGTGAAGTAAGCGTTGTTACCCCATTTCTCATGCTTGTTCTTCGCCGAGATGGTCTTCGCCATCGTCATGAGGTCATCCCAGGTCGTCGGCATCTTGCTCGGATCCAGGCCTGCTTCCTTGACCTTGCTTACATTCACGAACAATACGTCGGCGCCCGAACACTGGGGCAGGGCGTGACGCTTGCCGTCCTTCATCGCCGCAGCGGTAGAGCCCGGCACGAACAAATCTGCCACTTTGTCGGAGAGTGGCGCGAAAACGCCGAGTTGCGTCAGCTGCGAGGTCATCGCCTCGCCGACGGTGGTGTCGGGCACGCGGCCGGCGGCCAGCGCCAGATACGTGTTCGTCCCCAAATCCCAGTCCCAGCCATGGCCGGAAATCTTGAGCTTGACGCCAGGATGCTTTTCCAGCCACGGACGGTACATCACCTGATACAAGCCGCCCCACCACCACACCTTCTTAAATTCCTCGTTGTTGGGGTCACCCTTCCAGTTCGCCTCCAGATTGCCGTCCGTATTCTGCCAGCAATCTAGCTCGACTGCCTCCGGCGCTGCGGTAGGTGCAGTCTTCGCCGCGTCGCCCTCCGGCGCCTTAGCCCCCGGCGCCGCTGGCGCACATGCTGCCAGCACTGCGCTAGATGCCATTAGCACGCTGGTCCTGAGAAAGCCTCGCCTCGTGATTTCTTTGTTGCGGTCCACATATCCTCCTGAATCTGCCAAACTCGCACAAGCGGTGACCTGCACTTTTTCAAACCTTCGTCAGCAGACTTCAGAATCACAGGATCGAGAGTGCACCGACAAAGCTGTCTCAGTTACATGTACTCCGCTGCTTCATCTCGAGCTCCCAGTTGCTCCAATCGTTCGCACATAGTTGGGGCAATGCAAACAATACAACTTTGATCCGAGACTTAGGATATAGTATAGATGTTGTCATACAATTGTCAAACGCAGTTGCGCGCAAAACAGATGCTCTATGGGCGGCAACGGCAAAAAGCCATTTCTGACACTTCGCCATTTCAAATCTATGGGCCAATATCGCGTCTTAACCGAAGAAAATGTGCACAGCTTCATGGAACAGGGCTACCTAGTCATCCATGACTGCTTTAACATGAGCGTCGCTCAGCGCTGGATCGATCAGGCTTATACCCGCCTCGGCTACTCAAAGGACGACCCGAGCACGTGGGCAAAAGACATCGTCTGGATGGACCATAAGAATGAAGCGCCGATTCAGACAATCTCCCCCAAGGCATGGGGAGCGATCCTGGACGTGATCGGCGGCGAAGACCGCCTCGATCCGCGGCTGATCTCCATCCCGGGCAGCGGCCACTTCTCTTCCGTCAATTCGTTCGCCTGGTCGGATGCATTCATCGTCAACTTCCGCCGCGGAGCAGAAAAGCCGTGGCAACCGCCCTCTGCTGAGTCTCCCGGATGGCATGTCGACGGCGCCTACTTCCGGCACTTTCTCGACAGCCGCGAACAGGCGCTGCTCACCATCGTCATGTGGTCCGACATGCGCCATCAGGGCGGCGGCACGTTCATCGTGCCAGACTCAGTCCGACTCGTCGCCCGCTATCTCCTCGAGCATCCGGAGGGCGTGAACGACTTCGACTATCAGAACATTCTGTCGAAATGCAACAATTTCGTCGAAGTGACCGGCAAAGCCGGCGACTTCGTGATTCTGCACCCGTACATGGTGCACGCTTCCTCACAGAATGTGATCGGCATTCCACGCTTCATGACCAATCCTCCCATCGTCTTGAAGGAGCCGATGAACTTGAATCGACCCCGCAACGAGGATTACTCGCTGCTCGAGCGCGCCACACTGCACTACCTAGGCATGGAAAGGTGCGACTTCAAAGCGACGGCGCCACGCGAGGGCATCTGGGTGGACGGCGGCCCAATCACCCGGCCCACCGCCTGAAGCCGCTGCCTCGGCCCACCCACTTGGGCAGGCCCAGCATTCTCATCGGCGACCACAAAAAACGCCGGTGTATGCCGGCTCGTGCAGCAAACCACCAACGACCGACATGCCGCGGGCACTGAAGCACCAGCTGCAACCTACGCGAATTCCGAGCGTGCCTGCGGCACAAGCGGCCGTGATCCGTTCCGGGTAACGACGAAGGATTGTTCGGTGTGCACCGACCCGATCCCGGGCATGAAGATCGGCACCTCCAGGTTAATGACCATATCGACCTCGAGCGGCAGATCAGACGGCACGTCGACGCACTCATCACGGATGCGAAGCCCGTTGTCGGCGACGACGATCGGGTAGTCGCGCACGTCCAAGCCGAAGCCGTGGCCGTGCGGATTGGCGGCGGTCACGCCACAGACGTTCAGAGCAGACATCATCGCGCCACGCACCGTGGAGCAGAGTGATCCGGGCCGGATCAATTCCACGCCCGCTGCCAAGCTCGCGCGCGCCGCAGCGAAACGCTCCTGCAGGACCTGCGACGGGTCTCCGATCGCCAGCGTCGTGCCGGTGTCCGAGAAGTAGTGTCGGTAATTGCAGCCAAAGTCGACGAAAAGGACGTCTTTCTCGCGAAATCGGTAGTCCACTTCAGTGCCGATGCCCTTGCCGTCCACGCCAAATGCGAAGTGGTCCACATCTGCGCCGAGCTCACCTACCCGCTGCCGATAGGCCCGCGCTAAGTCGAGCGCTGCGCCGCCAGGCCGAGCCAGCTGCAGTACCTCCATGCCAGCCTGCTCGTTGATCTGTGCAGAGCGCGTGAGCCGCTCGATTTCCTCCGTCGACTTGACCGCCCGAATCAGCCGAATCAGATTGCTGCAATCTTTCAGCGACGACTGCGTCAGTGACTGACGCAGCTCCTGCAGCGATGGCGGCATGACGCCTTCCATCTCGATCCCGATACGCGCCTGCAGCAGCCCGCGCTCGCGAAGCACCTCGAGAAGCGCAGCCGTCGGCGAGGCATGATGCGGCGCGTTCTGCAGCTGTGCATACAGCGCGTCAACCGACTCCGGCGCCGCCTGCTCATGCAGCGAAAAATCGAGTCCGGAATCACCATAGACACGCCAATCACGTACCCAGATATCCCCGGCGTTGACCATCGTGAACGGGTTGACCACCAGCGCGGGCTCGCCTTCGAGAGGAAAAACCGCGTATCCCTGGCTGATGTACGGCGGCGAGCCGGGCGACGTCATATAGCCCTTGAAGAGCGCATCCGTCCAGTTGAAATAGTCCGTGAAATAGGTGATGTTGATGGGCGAGGTCGCCACGAGCGCATCCAGCCCGTAGCGGCGCATGTACTCGAGGGCGCGGGTTCGGTTGAACAGCATCGATTTTTTCCTTTACTTTAATTGAGCATCAGACCGCACGCAGATGCGGCCACACTTCCGGATTGACGAGGTGCGGCGGGCGTTCGCCGTGCAGCGCCTGCAGCGCCTGTGTGATCGCAGCCTGCCACATACGATCCTTGCTGGACTGCGTGGCTCCGGCGATATGCGGAGTGGCAATGACGTCGCTGCGCTGCAGCAGTGACAGCGACGGATCGGGCGGCTCTTTTGGGAAAACGTCCAGTCCCACGCCGCCCAGACGCCCAGATTCGAGGGCGGCGAGCAGTGCGTCCATGTCTACCAGCCCTCCGCGCGCGGTGTTGATCAAATACGCCCCAGGCTTCATGCAGCTGAGCCGTTCGGCGTTGATCACATTGCGCGTGGCATCGGTCAGCGGCACATGCAGCGACACGACGTCGGCGCGAGCGAGCAGATCCTCGAGTCGCACGACCCACTCGCATCCCGCACTGCCAACGACGTCGGACGAAAGCGCTGGGTCATAGACCAGGACGTGCATACCCAGAGCCTGCGCCACATGCGCTACGCGACGACCCACCCGCCCGAACCCGACCAAGCCGAGCATCCGGCCGTTCACCTCCTCCCCACGAAACTCGGAGAAGTGATCGCGCTGACCGCCCTGGCGAATCGCCAGATCCGCACGCTTCACATGCTTGACCACGGCCAGCATCAGAGTGACGGCGTGCTCGGCCGTCGAGATAGTCGGCGCATCAGGCGCATTGCAGACGGCCACGCCGCGTGCGGTCATTTCCGGCACGGCGACGTTGTCGACGCCGATCCCGGTGCGGCAGATCACGCGCACGGTGGGAAAGCGGTCGGCAAAGCTGCCATCGTAACGCGAAAGTGACGAAGCTATTACCGCTTGCGCGTCCCCGACCGTGTCTAGGATATGATCGCTTCCTACTGCGACGTCGCCGCACGTGACGGCGACGCCCTCGAGCAGTGCAGCGAATTTCTGCGGCACCGGGCGCTCAGACCAAAGTCGATGCTTCATCGATTTCTCCCTGTTCGGCAAGGGCCTATGTCCGTGCCTCGTCCATCAGATGGAGCCGCTCCTGCACACCCACGCGATGGCGGTCCATCGCCGCGTGCATCGCATGCACGTCGCCGGCTTTCAGCGCCAGAAAAATATCCTCATGCCGCCGATACGTGACCTGAGGAAAACGTGGCGCTGGCAGGCCGCCCCCTGCGTTCGCCTCCTGGTAGATCGTCCAGAAGATCTCCAGAATTTTCAGCACGAATGAATTGTCGACATTGATATACAACGCGCGATGGAATTGCTCGTCGAGCGAATGGTCGTATTTGCCCTGTTCAGCCAGGCTGTGCATCTGTACGAGAATTTCTTGCATGCGGGCGATCTGCTCGGGCGTGCGCGCGTTGACCGCCTTCTCGGACATCCCCGATTCGATATGATGCCGCACTTCCAGCACATCGGCCAGCTGCTTGGCATAAAAGCGAATGCCGAAGATGGAATGGTCAATCAGTCGGTCCAAGGTGAATCCGTTCACGAACAGGCCCGCCCCGGCGCGCGCCTCGACGAGGCCGAGCGCCTCCAGCCCCTTCACCGCCTCGCGAACCACCGTGCGACTTATGCCGAGCAGCTCGGCAAGTGCTGACTCCGGCGGCAGTGGATCTCCCGGTGTCAGACCATTCGACAATATGTACTGCTTAATCTCGGTCTGTGCCGACTTATGCAACAACTGCTTGCGACGAACCGACTTCATTTCCACATGCACATCAGCATTCAACATAGACACAATAATATTCCCCATCGTTCAGCCCAACCCGGACGACCCACACAACCAACTTCACGGCCCACTTCATCGTAACTGTTCAGAGTTGAGTTTTTGGAATGGCGCGTTTCACGGGATTTTCTACTTCATTCACGTTTGACAAAATATATTATATCCTATATCCTACCAATCGTTACGGGAGTGACTAAACTCAAGGATATTCCGCGAATCACGGCATCACCCCGCCGCCCTGCGGGCGGCGGGGTGATGCCGTGATTCGCGGGTTCATGTAGTCGAGTTTAGCCACTCCCATCGTTACCCATACTCTCCTCCACAAGGCTCAAATCCACCGTCAACATGATCATCCAAACGGACAGTGCATTCATCCTGGATAGCGGACTCAGCCAGCATTCTGACTACTGGGGACAGGGACTTCATCCGGACTGGGCAGCGCTCAAGATGATGCGTCATTTGCCCGGACAGCGCACCGGGGCCGGGGTGGAGCCGCATTACCATGACGCGGACGAGTTCTGGCTCTTTCTAAGTGGACACGGCGAAGTATGGCTGGACGGCCAGTGCTCACCAATCACGCCGAACACGCTGATCTATACCCCGATGGGCGCCGTACACCGCTTTCAGATGTTCACCGACTTCGCCAACGTGCCGGCAGTCACCCTCTTGGAACGCACCAAACGGCCCATTCATATCATCCCGGAGATTCATGGTCCGCCCGAGCCGACCGTGCCCGGCTTCGTGATTCCGGGAGCCGACAACAACGGCCCCTTTCCGAATCGCGGAACACGCTGCCCGGTAGGTGAAATGCGCCAGCTCACGCTCGAGGATGGCGATCGGCTGATCGATCACGCCCTCGCACGCACTGAATACTGGTGCGTCCTAGACGGAACGATCCAACTCACGATCGACGCACTTGACGTACAACTGTCCGCCGGCGACCTGGCCATTCTTAAACAGGGCGGCCAGCGTAGATTGGTCGCCGGCTCCCGTAGTCGCGTCGCGCTGGCCCGTGAGTAGCAACGAGTCAAGGATATGAACTTCAGCATGGAAGCATTGCTCGCAAACAGGGTGGCCATCATCACCGGTGCGGCGTCGGGCATCGGCCGCGCCTCCGCCAGGCTTTTCGCCCGACACGGCGCCTCCGTGGTGCTCGCAGACCTCAATGCCGAAGACGGCGAGGCGACCGCCAACGATATTCGCGATACTGGAGCATCAGCCATCTTCGTCCGCACGGACGTCGGAAAGATGGCCGACATCCGCGCACTGGTCGAGGCTGCTACGACGCACTTCGGCGGGTTGCACATCATTTACAGCAACGCCGGATTCACGCCGCAGGGCAACGCCGTTGAGACCCGTGAAGAGGACTGGGACCGCACGCTCAACGTCTGCCTCAAAGCCACCTACATGCTTGCTCACTGCGGCGTACCCGCCATGCTGGCCAGCGGCGGCGGAGCGATCGTCGTCACCGCATCGGTACATTCGATCCGCGGCTACGCCCGCAGCACGGCGTATCAGGCCGCCAAGGGCGGCCTAACGGCACTGACCCGCACGATGGCTGCCGACTTCGCCCCGCGCATCCGCGTCAACGCCATCCTGCCCGGCGCAGTTCAGACCGGCCGGCCGGGCAGCCTGACGCAGGAGCAGATCGACCAGACGGCGCAGATGTGCGCACTGCGACGAATCGGCCAGCCGGAGGACATCGCCCAAGCCGCCCTCTTTCTGGCCTCGGACATGTCGTCCTATATCACCGGCGAATCCCTCGTCGTCGACGGCGGGTTGACGTCGATCATTCAGCTGCCGCCGGGCGTTTGAGGAATCGCCCAGCGGCCATCCACAGGAGATCAACCATGCAGATGTACATCGACGGCGCCTGGGTGGATTCGCCCACGAGTCACGCCATCCGGTCCTCATGGTCCGGCGAGATCGTCGACACTGTGCCGGTCGCTACGCCGGAACAAGTGCAGCGCACCCTCGACGCCGCGGTGCGCGGCGCCGCCACCATGGCCGCGCTGACGGGCTATGAGCGCTCACAGATCCTCCATCGCGCTGCGGACAGAATCGGCGCCGAACTGGAGGATCTCGCCCACACGATCAGCCTGGAGGAAGGCAAGCCCATAAGCGAATCGCGCGGTGAAGTCAGCCGCGTGCCAGATTTCCTGCGCCTGTGCGCACACGAGGGCACACAAGCGCGCGGCGAATCGCTGCCGCTGGATTCGCACACCGGGACTCGTGGCAAGATCGGACTCACCCTGCGCATCCCGTGCGGCGTGGTGGTGGCGATCACACCGTTCAATTACCCGCTGCTGCTCGTCATGCACAAAGTCGGCCCAGCGCTCGCCGCCGGCAACGCCGTCATTCTCAAACCCGCCAACAGCACGCCGCTCACAGCGCTCAAGTTCACCCGCATCCTCATCGAATCCGGCTTGCCGGAGAACGCGCTGCAGTGCATCACCGGTTCCGGTTCGACGATCGGGCCACAGCTGTGTGCCGACCCGCGCGTGCGCAAAATTTCGTTCACCGGCAGCACGTCGATTGGCGAGCAGATCACCCGCGTCGCCGGCGTCAAGCGGCTCTCGCTCGAACTCGGTTCGAATTGTCCGCTCATCGTCCTGCGCGACGCCGACATGGACGCAGTGGCGGCGGCCACCGCTGCCGGCGGCTACATCAACGCCGGCCAAGTCTGCATCTCCACCCAGCGCGTGCTCGTCGCCCGCGAGGCCTACGGCGACTTCCTGGATGCGCTCAAGCCGCGCGTCGAGGCGATCAAAACCGGCAACCCACTCGCCGCCGACACCCGCCTTGGGCCAATGATCTCCGAACAGGAAGCGCAGCGCGTGGACGACTGGGTCGGCGAAGCCGTGCGCAGCGGTGCGCGCGTGGTGACCGGCGGCCAGCGCAGCGGCGCGCTCTACGCGCCCACCATCGTCGCCGATGTGCGTCCTGAGATGCGCATCTCATGCGAGGAACTGTTCGGCCCGGTCGTGGCGGTGACGCCGGTGAACGACATATCCGAGGCGATCGCCCTGGCCAACGACTCACGCTATGGGCTGGGCGCCGGCATCTTCACCCAGAACATCGGCCACGCCATGCGCTTCGTGCAGGAAGTGCAGTCCGGAAACGTGCACGTCAACTGGACGGCGCTCTGGCGCGCCGACTTCATGCCCTACGGCGGCCTACGCGGCAGCGGCATCGGCAAGGAAGGGCCGCGATACGCCGTCCAGGAAATGACCGAGCTCAAAACCGTGATCTTTCACAGCCTCGGAGCCTGATCGTCGTCCTCGATTCCTGATGATCTCCCGATTCGCAACGGCTCAGCCCATCGCCTGCCCCCTCGAATCAAGTCGCTGATTCGCCGACGGACACACGGCCGGCCGACGGGCGTGATTCGAGGGGACACAGGCGGAGTCGGGCCCGTTGCATTCCCTTTTCATATATGAGCAGCAATTATGAGCAGCAATACCAGCAACACCCGGCGCCCTCCCGTGCGCATGACCATGGCTCAGGCACTGGTGAAATATCTGCAGTCGCAGTTCAGCGAACGTGACGGCCGACAACAACGCCTCATTCCGGCCATGTTTGGTATTTTCGGCCACGGCAACGTCGCCGGCCTCAGCCAAGCGCTGTTCGAATACGGCCGCGACCTGCCGTATTTCCAGCCGCGCAACGAACAGTCTATGGTGCACACCGCCATCGGATTCGCCAAGGCGAAGCACCGCACCGCCGCGCTCGCGTGCACGGCGTCGATCGGCCCCGGTTCAACCAATATGCTCACCGGCGCCGCCACAGCCACGATCAACCGCATTCCGGTGCTGTTGCTGGCCTCCGACACATACGCCACGCGCCGCCAAGGCAACGTGCTACAACAGCTCGAGCACCCAGTGGCGGCCGACGTCAGCGTCAACGACTGCTTCCGACCGCTGAGCCGCTTCTTCGACCGCATCACCCGCCCCGAGCAAATCCTGACCGCGCTGCCCGAGGCGATGCGCGTGCTTTCCGACCCAGCGGACACCGGCGCAGTGACCCTGTCGCTCTCACAGGACATCCAGGCCGAGGCCTACGACTACCCGGCGCACTTCTTCGACCGACGCGTCTGGCGGATCGAGCGCCGCGCACCGGATCCACAGCGGATCGACGAAGTCATCACCCTGCTGAAATCGGCCCAGCGTCCAGCCATCATCGCCGGCGGCGGCGTGCACTATGCACAGGCATGGGAGGAGCTGCAGGAGCTGGCGGAGGCACTCGGCATCCCAGTCGGCGAAACGCTAGCCGGCAAAGGTGCGATTCCGCGGCCGTCCGAAATGCTGCTCGGCGGCTTCGGCGTCACCGGCAATCCGGCCGCCGGGCGCATCATGGCGCAGGCCGACCTGGTGATCTGCGTCGGCACGCGGCTGACGGACTTCAGCACTGGCTCGATGTCGGCGTTCGCCGATCCGAACGTGCGCTTCATTGGCGTGAACGTCAGTGCGCACGACGCCTACAAGCTGGGCGGGCTGCCCGTCGTCGCCGACGCCCGACTTGCGCTGCGAGCGATCTTGGCAGCCGGCCGCGCCGCCGGTTTGCAGCCGCGCGCCGCGTATCTGCGCGACGTCGCCGACGCACGCGCTGCCTGGCAGAGCCAGCTGCGCACCAACGTGATCGCGCCGCACGCCGACGAAATTATGAACCAGGGCCAGCTCATCCATGTCATAAACGAAGAGGCGCACGCCGGCGACACCATCATCGCCGCCGCCGGCAGCCCTCCGGGCGACCTGCACGAAATGTGGGATGCCACCGATGGGCGCCGCTGCCACATCGAATTCGGCAATTCGTGCATGGGCTACGAAATTCCAGCCGGACTCGGCGTGCGCATGACGCAAAACGAGGGCGAGGTGTTCGTGCTGATTGGCGATGGCACATATTCCATGAACCCTATGGAGCTGATCACGGCAGCCCAGGAAAAGCTCAAGATCACGGTGATCGTCTCCGAAAATCACGGGTTCCAGATCATCCGGCGGCTCCAGATGGCGCGCGCCGGCCGCAGCTTCGGCAATGAGTTCCGCCACCGCGGCAGCGACAACCGCCTCGACGGCGACTACGTGCAGATCGATTATGCAAAAAACGCCGAGAGCATGGGCGCGCGCGCATGGCACGTCTACACGCCTGAGCAAATGCGCAGCGCACTGCGCGAAGCACGTCAGGAAACGCGCCCGTGCGTCATCGTGGTGGAAACGGAGAAGTATCGCTTTTTGCCCAGCGGAGGCGTCTGGTGGGACGTCGCACCGTCGGAAGTGACGCAGGACGGCGTTACGCAGGAGCTGCGCGCAGCCTACGAAGAAGAACGGCAGCGCATGCAGAGGTTCTATTACTAGGTTTTATCCACTAAGTGAGTCGCCATAAGTTTTGTCCGGCAGATTCGCCTCCCCCGCTTTGCGGGGGAGGCGAATCTGCCGCCAGAACTTTTGGACAGGAACTTAGGTCTTATCCATAATGAGCAACACATTGAACCTGACCATCGGCAGCGCACCGGACAGCTGGGGCGTATGGTTCGCCAGCGATCCGAAGCAGACGCCCTGGCAGCGCTGCCTCGACGAAATCGCCGCCGCCGGCTATGAATGGACCGAACTCGGTCCGCTCGGCTACCTGCCTGCCGGCGTCTCCACGCTAAAGGCCGAACTCGGCAGACGCGGCCTGAAGACGTCCGGCACATTCGTGCAGGCCGACTTGGCGCAGCCCGGGATCTGGTCGAAGCTTGAAGCGCAGGTGCTGCAGGCGGGCGAGGTGCTGGCGCAGCTCGACGCGAAGTTCCTGGTGCTGATCGACGGCATCTACACCGATGAACGCACCGGTGCGCCCTTACAGCCAGCGCGGCTGGACGAGGCCGGATGGGGGCGCTTCCTCGATTCTGTTCACAAAGTGGACGAGCTGGCGCGCACGAAGTTCGGCCTGCGCATGGTGTTTCATCCACATGCGGACACGCACGTCGAGTACGCGGACCAGATGGAGCGCTTCTTCACCGACACCGATTCTCACGTGGCCATGTGCCTGGACACCGGTCACTTCGCCTATCGCCACGGCGATCCAGTCGCGTTCATGCGCAAACATCATCGCCGCATCCCGTATCTGCACATCAAGAGCGTCGACGCAACCATCCGCGACCGGGTGGAAGCCGAAGGGATTCCGTTCGGAAAGGCGGTCGGCATGGACATGTTCTGCGAGCTGGCGCGGGGCGTAGTCGACT
The DNA here is from genome assembly GCA_947476335.1 of Anaerolineae bacterium. GTDB lineage: Bacteria > Chloroflexota > Anaerolineae > J036 > Brachytrichaceae > CANJQH01. The sequence goes on from CANJQH010000039.1 coordinate 22,614, forward strand.
TCATCGCCTTCCGCGACGTACTCATCGAGTGCGGCTATCAGGGCTGGGCCATCGTCGAACAGGATATGTATCCCGCTCCCTTCGACAAGCCTTTGCCCATCGCCATGCGCAACCGCGCCTATCTGCGGCAGATCGGGATGGGATAAACGCGGCGCCATCCCGTTTGACGATGCAGCCGGACGACGCACAGCCACTCAGGCCGTCTCGATCGCGCACCAGCGCCCGCCGATGAGCAGCGCATAGAGCCGGCCGACGACCGCCTCCCCGCCCGGTGGCGGCAGCGCCACTGCCACAGCCGGGTCGTCGCCGAAGTCATAGGCCATCTGCCATGGCCCGCCCGCTCGCGAGGCAAACAGCCGCCTGCCGGTGCTGGCATACAACGTGTCGCCGTCCGATCGACGCATACCGACCAGCGACACGATCGCTTCGCCGGGCTGCCCATCCGTGAACACGAACGTCCCCACCGGCGGTGCCCCCGACTGCGCGTCCACCATCCAGACCTGATTGCCGAACGCCGCGTACCAGTGTCGATCCCCGCCGACATCCGCCGGCGCAAAAATCGACGCCGCCGGGTGAGTGCTGCGGTACAGTCGGCTCACCAGTCGTTCGAGGGCGCCGACCGGCCCGCGCCAGACCGCCATGCGCCCGGCTGCCTCGTCGTAGATCGCCGCGACGTAGTGGCCGGCGGCGGTGATCGCCAGCGCTGCCAGATGACCGCCGTCATCCCAAGGTCCAGGCACCGCAAACCAGGTGCAGCCACCATCGTGAGTAGCGCGAACCAAGCCGTTCTGCAGGCGAACGGCGACGATCCCGCCGTCGGGCGATCGCGCAAAAAACGCAGCAGACTCAGCCAGCACGCACTCCCAGCTTCCGCCGACATCGCGGCTGATCAGCACACCCTCTTCGGACGCGGCGAACACGACCGGACCGGCAGCGCTCGGTACGGCAATGACGTGCCACACACCGGACGGGGCATCGGAATCGGTCAGTTCGTGCCACTGAACGCCGCCGTCGGCGGTCTTCCACAGACGCTCCTGCGGCGCAAACATGAATACGCTGCCATCCTTGGCGTACTCAGGCGACAGCGCCACACCCAACGCTGCATGAGCCGCCAGGCTGGCGTCTCGCTGCCAGACGCCGTCGCGCCCGGCCGTCCACAGCCCCTCGTCAGCGAAGCCAGCGACAGTCCCCGATGCGCCCGACGCCAGACTGAGCGCATGCGGCATGTCCAGCAGGCCGCTCCAGGACGCGCCTTCGTCCATCGACTGAAAGACGCCCGCATCCGTCGCAGCGACGAGCGCATCGGCAGCGACGACGTCAAGCGCATTCACGGCACTGCCAGGCAGCGGCAGGCGCTCCCATGCTTCTCCATTGTCGAGCGAGCGAAACAGTCCATCGCGTTCGGTGCCCGCCAACAGCACACTGCGGCCGGATGAACGCATGTTCACGGCCAAACTCAGCACCGGAGCAGATTCGTCGGGGAAGTCGGTCTGCTTCCATGCGCGCGCACCGTTGTAGCTCAGGTACAGCGCCGTTTCGCCCCCAGCGTATACCGTCCGGTCCTCACAGAAATGCGGCGAAAAACACACGCTCAGGATAGTGTGATCGAGCAGTCCGATGCTGCGGTTCTGCCATGTCGCACCGCGATCGTCCGAGTACAACACGGCGTCGTGCATGGTGCCGGCCAGCACGATGCCGTCCGTGCGAAAGTCGGGAGAGAAGCGGATGGTCGTCACGATCGAATCTGCAAGTGGCATTCGTGCAGCAGACCATGACTCACCGCCGTCCGTCGAATAGCTGATCCCGCTGCCGGTGCCGACGAGGATGCGGCGGTCATCGGCATATTCGGGAGAGGCGGCAACGGCGAGGATGCCGATCGGCGCAGCCGGCAGCCGCTGCCAGCGCTGGACCGACGTTCCGCCGTAGTCGATCGATCGAAAGAGGCCGACGGTCGTGCCGACCAGGATCGTTTCGCGCGCGTCCCCGCGCCCGACAGCGACGACGACGGCAGCGACAGTGCAGCGATGAGGCCGTCCGATCAGCATCGGTGGCGGGAAATCTTCGGTATGGTTGTGGCTCATGATGGAAAATCCGCCGTCGTTACGGCTCAAAGGTCATTTCGGGTGCCTTGTGCAGCACCATCACATCGATCGTCAGCGCCAGAGCGGCACTGCTGACGGCCACCTCAATCGCTTTCGTCAGCATCCCGGCAGAGTCGAGGATGCCGGCGTCGCACATATCGACGATGCTTTCCCGGCGCACGTCATAGCCGAAGCCGTTTGGCTGCGCCTTCACCTTTTCGATGATGTACGCTGGACGTGCGCCGCTATTTTCGATGATCGTCCACATCGGCTCTTCGAGCGCGTGCTCGAGGATGCGGATTGCCATGCCATCTTCATCGCGCTGCACCGGCATTTCGGCCAGCGCCTGCCGCGCCATCAGCAGGGCGGAGCCGCCACCGGGCAGGACGCCGCACATTAATGCGCTGCGCAGTGCCGCCACGGCACGCTCGGCCGTCGCCTTACGAAAGTCGAGTTCGCTCGGTGTGTAACCACCAACGCGCAGCACGGCCGTGGACCCGGAAAGCCGTCCGATGCGCTGCTGCAAATTCGTCCGGTCTTGGTCGGTCTGTAAACCAGCCATGCGACTCTTCAACTGGGTGACGGCTTGGCGCACCCGACGTGGATCTCCCCTTCCGCCGAACAGACCGAACAGGCTCTCCGTCGCCCAAGTGCGCCGGGCATGCCCGAGATCTTCGATACGGAAACCTTTGAACGCCGTTTCCGTCGCCGCATAGAACGGCCGACCGCCGGCGAGCAGGGCGATATCTTCCATCGACTCGACCCGATCCATTTCAGCGATGCGGGGAGTGCGCACGGCCAGCGTCTCAATTGTCTTGGCCTGATTGTTGCGCACCAGCAGGCCCAGCGCGCTGTCGGAGATGTCGGCGGCGATGATCACCAGTCGCTTGATTCCCGATGCAGTGCATTTCTGCAACACCGGGACCAGCTCATCAGGATGCTGGATTTTAACGTCACTGATGAGTAGCGCTGCATCTTCGAAGACCGTCCGGCGCTCAGCGACGTCCGTGACAAGCAGGCGTGAAAACCAGCCACTCAAGTGCCAGTACGTGCCGGCGACGTACTCCCATTCCAGTGCGGGTGAATACCCCTTTTCCACCACGATCAATCCATCGCCGCCGACCATATCGAAGATTTCCGTCAGCGCACCGGCCATCTCGGCATCTGCGTAGCACGTACTGCGAGTGATGCCAGCGATGGCTGCACGCCCCTTCAACGGCTGCGCCTGGCGCTGCAGCGCGGCAACGACGGCGCGCATCCCCCTTTCCAACCCCTGACGAAGCAGCATGGCGTTGCCGTCGGAATTGGTCAGATATCGTATACCTTGACGCAAAATAGAGGCGTACATTACAGCCATGGTGACCGATCCGTCGCCTACATCCTGGCTCATCTTCCAGAGCGCCTGGCGAACGAGCATGCCGCCGACGTCGACCACGCGTGGGGCAAGTTGCACGACGCGCCGCGCGATCAGGGCGCCGTCATCGAGAAGCTCAGGCACATCCTGGCGGCGGTTGTGTTCCAGCGCAACGATGCGCGACAGCGGCCCGAGCGTCGGCCGCACTGCGCTGACGAGCTGATCGACGCCTTGCAGAATCCCAGCGGAGACATGTGGTTGAAAAACCACCTCGGGCTTCAGCAAGCGGGTTCGCGGTGGAGTTTTACGCCTCATGATCACGGGATGATATCAAATCCTATGGATGGTGCCAAATCCGCAGTACGCCAGGCACCGCCCACCCCAACCCCTACCTCTTCATCCGCGGATCAAGCGCATCGCGCAGGCCGTCGCCGAGAAAGGTGAACGAAATCACGAGAACAGAAACGACGATGGCAACGACGAGCAGGTAATCGGGCTGGCCGGTGACGGTGCTATATGCATCGAGGAAGAGGCGGCCCCAGCTGGTGACGAAGAATTCCTTCGCGTTGAGCGATGGGCGCAGGCCGAGGCCGATATAGCCGAGGGCGGCTTCGGCGATGATGAAGCGCGGAACGGCGAAGGCCATCCAAACGACGAGGATGCCGATGCTGTTGGGCAGCACGTGCTTGAAAATAATGTGCCAATCGGACGCGCCGAGGCTGCGGGCGGCATCGACATATTCGAGATTGCGCAGGGCGAGTGCCGAACCGCGCATCTGACGCGCCAAACCAGACCACGAAACCGACGACAGCGCCAGCAAAAACAGCCAGATGCCGTTACCAAGGCGGCCGAATTTGGTCTCACCGAGCGAAATCGTGACCAGAATCAGGATCAGCTCAGTCGGAATGGCATAAAACACATCGTTGATGCGCATCAGGATGTTGTCTGTCATCCCGCCAGAGTAGCCGGAGACGAACCCGATCAGCGTTCCGAGCAGGAGCACGACGACGGCGGGCAACAGGCCAGCGACGAGCGACGAGCGCGTGCCATACAGAATGCGGCTGACGATATCGCGGCCGCCGCCGGCGTTGTCTGTACCGAGGATGAACTCCGGGTCGTACTTCTGGCCGGCAGGCGATTCTGCACGCCAGAATGGTGGCATCTGTGCCTTGCCACTGATTGCCTTGACCGGACTATGGGGTGAAATCACGTCGGCGAAGATGCCACACAGGATATACAGCAGCACAATCACGGCGCTGATCATGGCCGGTTTATTGCGGCGCATGCGGCGCCACGCCAGCGACCAGACGCTCTGCGCATCGGTCGGCTTGAGATACACCTTCGGAGCGGTGGTTACGGTTTGGGCCATGATTTACTCAACTCGAATGCGTGGATCAACTACGCCGTACAGGATATCAACGCTGAGATTACCGAGGATCACCAGCACAAAATAAAACAACGTCGTACCCATGATCAGCGAGTAATCACGCTGGCCGATGGCGCGGATGAAATCGACGCCGACGCCGGGCACGCCGAAGATCTGCTCGATGACGATGGATCCGGTGAGCAGGCCGGCGAGTGCCGGACCGAGGATGGTAATCACCGGAATCAGCGCATTGCGCAGAATGTGTCGCCAGATCACGGCGGATTCCTTCGCGCCCTTCGAACGCGCGGTGCGCACGTAATCCTGACGCATCACTTCGAGCACAGTGGCGCGCATGTAGCGCGCGATGGCGGACATGGTATTCAGCCCGAACATGATCCCAGGCAGCAGAAAAGTGTTGATGCCTGCCTTGGACCAATCCTGCGTCACGCTGGTGAGCTTGAGCGTGACTGCAAAAATAATAATCGCGAAAAAGCAGGCGACGAAGCCCGGCACAGCCGAGCCGATATTCGTGAAAAACGTGACGACGTAGTCGAACAGCGAATTCTGACGCAATGCGGCCAGCACGCCGAGCGGGATGCCGAGCAGCACGGAAAATCCGAAGGCGATGACGCCGAGGCGCAGCGTGTAACCGAACTTCGAGTCAACGAACCCTTTGCCCGCCGGCGGCGTAAACAGAATCTGCTGCACAGTTTTGCCGCGCTGCCGATACGAGGGGCCGAGGTTGCCGCAGACAGCGCCGCACTTGAAGGCGCCTTGATCGTCAAAGTCGCCGAAGATGTACGAGACGAACTGACGCCACGACGGCTTGTTCAGGCCGTATTGCTGTTCAAGCAGCTTGACAGTGCGTGCGTCGACCTGTTTGCTCTCCGAATCGCGATCCCAGGGTCCTCCCGGCGCCGCTTTCATCAAAGCGAACGTGATCACAGAGATCACAAGAAAGGTTGGAATGAAAAAGAGAAAGCGCCGAACGAGAAAGCTCGTCATGTTTGTAGTACCCCTTCCGAAGATGTCGAACGAGTCGAACGAATAGATTCAACGTCGCTACCCAGTTTTTTGGTCCGCCAATTCTCCATATTCTTTCTCAAGAGATCTTTCAAGGGATCTACTCAGGCCCAAATCGGTATTTCCCGCGAAACACGCTATTCCTTCCCCTTCGGGGGAAGGAATAGCGTGTTTCGCGTTGGAAAATTGGCTAAGTGAGTCGCCAAAAGTTCTGGCGGCAGATTCGCCTCTCCCGCAAAGCGAGGGAGGCGAATCTGCCGGACAAAACTTATGGACAGGAATTTAGCCTGAGTAGACCCCTTGAAAGAGACATCAAGAGAGATTATGGATGGTGATTCAGCGCAGACACCCCAGAGGGCTGAGCAGCTGCAATTCAACAGCTTTGGAAGAAGCGGGTGCGCAGAGAAGTTTCGCCTCCCGGCGCACCCGGTATTCCAGATGCCGATCAAATCACGGGATCCGATCGGCAACCCTGTCCTAAGTGAGTCGCCAAAAGTTCTGGCGGCAGATTCGCCTCTCCCGCAAAGCGGGGGAGGCGAATCTGCCGGACAAAACTTATGGACAGGAACTTAGGGGATCATCGACGTATCGATGTCGATCCCGACGGGGACGGTGCTTCCCGGCCAGTCCGCATCCTGCGGAGTGGTCGTGATGTCCTTCACCCACGGCTTAACCATGTAGGCGTTGACGTTGTTCCAGAAGAACGCAACCGGATTGTCGTCGACGAGCTTGTCTTGCCCCTGCTGATACAGCTCAGTGCGCTTGGCGGGGTCGCCTTCGACATCGGCCTGATCGATCAGCGCGTCGAAGTCCTTGCTTTCATAGCCCGCGCGCTGGGCAAAGGTCGTGGTCGACTTCCAGTACACGCTCAGCCAGTTCTGCTGATCCGGATAGTCTGCGCACCAGCCGCCGAGGAACATCTGGAGGCCGCTCTTCTTGTCCTTCTGCGCGGCGGTGTAAGCCGTCGGCTCGACAGGCTTGAGTTCGACCTTGATGCCTTCGAACACTTCCTGGAAGCGGGCAGCCAGCCACTCATTGCGCGTGCGGTTGCGCGGGGTGTCCGCGAACGTCAGCACGATGGGCGGCAGCTTGTCGATCGAGCCGTAGGACGACTCAGCGATGAGAGCCTTGGCCTTCTCAGCGTCATAGGCGCCGCGGGTCTCGCCTTCCTTGTATCCGGGGAAGCCCGGCGGAATCCAGGTCAGCGTCGGCGCGCCGAGGCCGGCGAGCACGTCCTTGACCCAGCGCTCGCGGTCGAGGGCAACGGTGAACGCCTGGCGAACCTTTGCATCGTTGAAGGGCTCCGCATAATTGCGGAACTGCAGCGCGGTTGTGCACGAGCCAGGATAAATCGTGGCTTCCTTCTTCAGTGCCTCGTCATTCATGACGGCCGGATAGTCTTCGGCGGCCAGGCCGACGATGTCGAACTCATTGTTCTTGTACGCCTGGAAGGCGACGTTCGAGTCGGTGACGTACGAATAATCGATGCCAATCTTCGGCGCGCCGCCCGAATAATTGGGATTCGGCACGAACACGGCCTTCACGAAGGGCTCGAGGCTCTTCAGGATAAACGGGCCGTTGCCGATCTGGTACTTCGAGCTGTTCCACCAGTTGTCGCCGCCCTCGGCGATGTTCTCTTCCTTGGCCGGGTAACCCACCCAAATACCAAGAACCGTGTGGAAGTACGGCGCAGGCTTGCTCATCTTGACCTTGAGGGTCGTGCAGTCAGCCTGTTCGTAATCTTTGCACGGGGCGCCAGCGCCATCGAGCGCAACCACGCTCTCGCGCACGGTCTTCTCAGCGGCGGTGACGGCATCGGCCTTGGTGGCGTCTTCCTTCGCAGCGGCGAAAGCGTCCTGCCATTCCGGCGCACCAGCGATTTCGTTCGTGATCGTGCCGTACTCACCCGCAGTCTCCGGGTTGATGTTGCGGATGATCGCAAATTCGAAGCGCTTGGCATTCAACGGCGTGCCGTCGCTGTACTTCAAATCCTTGCGCAGGGTGAAGGTCAGCTCGGTCTGCTCTTTGTTGTATTCCCACTTCTCAGCCGCGCCAGGCACAGTATTCAGCTTGGCGTCGAGCTTCGTCAGGCCCTCGTAAATCAGCTTGAGGTGCGCAATTTCGTTGACGAACGACGACTTCTGCGGGTCGATCACGTCGGGATACGTGCCGAGGTTGATGCGCAAAACCTTGGCTTTCTCGACCATGGCAGTCGGCTCAGCCGTCGCAACGACGACCTTCTCGACTTCCTTCACCACTTCCTTGACAACTTCCTTCACCACTTCCTTGGTGACTTCGACCTTCACTTCCTTAACCTGCGGCTGAGCGCCGCAGGCGGAAAGGAAGAGGCTGGCAGCGATGGCAACGCTGCCGACGGCGAACAATCTCTTGTGGGACATTCAGCTCTCCTTACACAAATTCAAATTCCGACCCAGTCAAGATTTTTTGACCGGGCAACGCAGCGCACGCGATAAGACTTGATTCGCGCAGCGCTCACGGCGCAACAATTCAGTTCACATATCCAAACCAGACTTGCAACCTTGCAGCGAGTACGTCGATTACATCCTCGAATTACACCTTTCTTACTCATTAATAAATAATGAGGCCCCAGAAGCATGCCCCAGAAGCGAAGAACGGTGAGATTCAGGATAGTAAATAGATGAAACACCACAAGGTAACCAGTCACGTTATCTGAATATGTCGCCCAAAATTGCAGCTTCGTGGATTATACGTAAAGAAGCTCCAAGGGGGGAGTTCGGGGAGTGGCTAAAACCTCGACTACATGAACCCGCGAATCACGGCATCGCCCCGCCGCCCGCAGGGCGGCGGGGCGATGCCGTGA
>CANJQH010000040.1 GCA_947476335.1 Anaerolineae bacterium
AATGCGGCATCGTATGGCGGACAGCGTGCAGAGATTCTGACGCGCTGCAAGATTCTTAATGTGATGACACTGGCGGCAAGCCAGCCAAACTATCGAATCCCATAAAACGCAGTTTCAGACGGGCGGACTCTGCTCAACTCTGGAGTTGTGCAACAACGCCCTGAGTAGTTAAAAAATCTATGAACCAAGTGAATCAACAAGAAAACTACACCGCGTCGGCACGGCCGCGCAGGCTGCGCACGACGGCGGGATTGCGGCGCATGGTGCGTGAGACGCGGCTCAGCCCGGACCAGTTGATTGCGCCGATTTTTGTGCGACATGGCGAAGGCGTGCGCGAACCGATCGCGGCATTGCCGGGCGTGTTTCGATTTTCGGTCGACAACGCCGTGCGCGAAGCAGAGCTGTGTGGCGCTGCAGGATTGCCGGCCGTGCTGATCTTCGGCATCCCTGAACGCAAATCACAAGTGGGTGAAGAGAATTTTGCCGACGACGGCATCGTGCAGCAGGCAGTGCGTGCGATTCGGCGCGCAGTGCCGGAGCTGGTGATCATGACTGACGTATGTATGTGCCAGTACACCGAAAGTGGGCACTGCGGGCTGATCGACGAGCACGACGGCTATGTGTTGAATGACGATACGCTCGAAATTTTGCAGCGTGTGGCTGTGTCGCATGCCGCCGCCGGCGCCGACATCGTAGCGCCATCAGGAATGATGGACGGCATGGTGCGCGCGCTGCGCAGTGCGCTTGATATGGCTGGTCACGAGCGGGCTGCGATTCTGTCGTATGCGATCAAGTATGCGTCGGCAATGTATGGGCCGTTTCGTGATGCGGCTGGCAGTAGTTTGAAATCGGGCGATCGCCGCACGCATCAGATGGATCCGGCCAATGTGCGTGAGGCGCTGCGCGAGGCGGCGCTCGATGTGGCCGAGGGCGCGGACATGCTGATGGTTAAACCTGCGCTGAGCTATCTCGATGTGATTCGCCAGACGCGCGACCGATTCCCGGAGATGCCGCTGGTCGCCTACAACGTGAGCGGCGAGTACTCGATGGTGAAGGCGGCGGCGGAGCGCGGCTGGATCGACGAACGCAGTGCGGCGTTGGAAATACTCACATCGATACGGCGTGCGGGCGCCGATATGGTGATCAGTTACTGGGCGCGCGAGGCTGTGGGGTGGCTTTGATATGACAAACTCTCGACAACCTACCGGCATTGTGCTGATGAATTTGGGCAGGGCCGCGTTCACTGGATGAAGTGCCGGCGTTTCTGCGGCGCATGTTCCTCGACGAAGAACTGATCCCGTTGCCGCTTCAGAAGACGCTCGGCCCGTTCATCGCGGCGCGGCGTGCGCCGAAGGTGGCGCGCCGCTACGCTGAGATCGGCGGCCGATCGCCGATCTACGACTGGACGCGGCGGCAGGGTGATGCGATGGTGCAGCTGCTTGATGAGATTGCACCGGAGTCGGCGCCGCACAAGGCGTACATCGCATTTCGGTATGCGGAACCGCTGGCGACGACGGCGCTGCAGGAGATGCGGCGCGATGGTGTGAAGCGCGCCGTCGCCTTCACACAGTATCCGCAGTGGTCGTGCAGCATGACCGGCGCGAGCCTGAACGACATGTGGCGCATGCTGCGCGGACTCGATATGGAAGGTGAGTTTCGCTGGAGTGTGATCGATCGCTGGCCGGTGCATCCAGGCTTCATCGCTGCGATGACAGACACGGTGCGGCGTGGGCTGGAGCAGTTCGATGAACAGCAGCGCGCCGATGTGCTGATTCAGTTCAGTGCGCATTCGCTTCCCTTGAGTGTGATCGACCGCGGCGATGCATATCCGCAGAAAATCGCGGCGAGTGTGCAGGCGGTGATGGAGCAGCTGTATTTTTCGCATCCGTTCATCCTGACTTATCAGAGCGCGGTTGGGCCGGTGCGGTGGCAGGGACCAAACACAGAGCGCGTGGTGCATGAACTGGGCCGGCAGAAGCGCAGGAATGTGCTGATCGTGCCGATCGCGTTTACGAGCGACCATATCGAGACTTTGCACGAGATCGACATCGAGCTGGCAGAAACGGCGCGTGTAGCTGGGGTGAATCTCAAGCGAGCGCCGGCACTGAATGACTCGCCGATATTCACGCGTGCGCTGGCGGACATCGTTGCGGCGCACCTGCGCAGCGGTGAGCGGCACGGATCGCAGTACACGTTGCGCTGTCCTGGCTGCACGAACGCCGAGTGTCGTGGTCTCCCAGAGCAGGTGATATTTTGAAAACCGTCTGCATTGTCGGCGGCGGCATCGCTGGCCTGAGTGCGGCGTGGCGTCTGCAGCAGATTCGGCCGGACGTGCAGGTGACGCTGCTTGAGGCAAGTGAGCGCGTCGGTGGCAAGCTGCGTACCGAGCGTATTTGTGCGCCAGAGGGTGATTACGTGTGCGAGGCTGGGGCGGAGAGCTTTGTGCGGCGCACACCTGATCTGTGGCGCATGGTGTGTGAGCTGGGGCTGGATGGTGCAGCAGATGCGGCGCACGACGCGGTGGGCATGCATCTTGTGAAAAATGGGGTGACGCATCCGGTCCCGACATCGCCGGCGGCGTTTTTGAAAACGCCGCTGTTGTCGCTGCGTGGCAAGCTGCGCATGATGTCCGAGCCATTTCGTGCGGCGCGCTGTGACGGTGCAGACGAGAGCATGGCCAAATTCGTCACGCGCCGTTTCGGACGCGAAGCGCTCGATGAGCTGCTCGGCCCGATCTTTGGCGGCATCTACAACGCGGATCCTGAGGTGCAGAGTGTGCTCGCCGTATTGCCTTCGCTGCACGAAGCGGAGCGCGTGCATGGCAGCGTCGTGCGTGGCATGTTGCGGAAGTCGGCACGTGATGCGTCATCGGCGTTGCCGGCGTCGCCGACTCCGCGCGGTGCCTTCGCATTCAGTGGCGGTGTGGATGTGTTCGTGGATGCGCTGCGTGCGCGGCTGACTTGTGACGTGCGGACGAACGCGCCGGTACTCGGCCTGCGGGCTGGTGAGCGCATCACCGCGCGACTGCGCGATGAGGAAATGACGGTGGACGCGGTGATCCTTGCGACGTCGGCGTCGGTGGCTGCGAAACTGACGGCTGAAATTTCTGCAGATGCATCTGAGCGACTGGCGCAGATTCGACAACAGCCTATCGGCACTGTGGTGCTGGCGTGGCGCACAGCGGATGTGCCGCTGGATCGTTGCATGCGCGGCGTGGTGATTCCGCGGCGTGAGCGACGGCGCATTGATGCGGTGCTGTTTGCGTCGCACAAGCGGCCGAGTTGTGCGCCGGCTGGCTACACGCTGCTGCGCGTCTTCTTTGGCGGCGCTGATGCGTCGATGCCGGCGCTGGCAGAATCGCCGCTGCTGCAGGCGATTCGTGATGAGCTACGGGATCTGTTCGGAATCACGGCGCCGCCGCTGCATGCGCACTTGAATTGCTGGCAGGATGGTTTTGTCAATGCGACAGTGGGGCATCATCGGCGTGTCGAGAAAATTGCGAAGCTGTTGCCGTCTGCAATTCGGCGGACGGGCGCGTCGTATCACGGTGTGGGCGTCGCCGACTGTGTGCGCGAGGCACAGCAATGCGTTGATCAATGGATCGCGTCGGATGCATTCTGATGCGGGTGGTGGGCCGGGTCCGTTTCTCTGATGGGGTAACTACTCAGGCCAGCCAATTTCCCAACGCGAAACACGCGATTCCTTCCCTCGAAGGGGGAAGGAATCGCGTGTTTCGCGGGAAATACTGATTTAGGCCTGAGTAGTTACCTGATGGGTCTCTGATGTTCTACTCATCCCGTGCCCGTAGAATCTCGCCGTTGTGGTGGATCGCTTTGTACGTTTTGGCCGCGTCGTCCTTGGATATAACCTTTTCGTTATTTTGTGGGGGGCGTGGGTTCGCGCCTCGGGATCGGGTGCCGGCTGCGGTGATCATTGGCCGTTGTGCGATGGGGCGCTGATTCCACCGACGCCGGCGCTGACGACGCTGATCGAGCTTTTTCATCGCGCCACGAGCGGGCTGGCCTTCGTGCTGGTGCTGCTGTTTTTTCTGCAGTCGCGCCGTGTCTTTGTCGCTGGCCATTCGGCGCGCCGTGCGGCGGCGGTGTCGTTCGTATTGATTACGATCGAATCACTTGTCGGTGCAGTAATTGTGCTGGCGGGCCTGTTTGGAGACAACGCGTCGCTGGTGCGCGCATCCGTGGTGGGTGTGCATTTTGTCAACACGCTGCTGCTGCTTGCTGTACTGACCGCAGCATTGCGCTTTGCGCGTGATGTGCGCGTTCCGAAACTGCGGCCGCTGAATGCGGTGCGCGTGTTGCTGCTGATCGGTGTGTGTGGATGGCTGGCTCTTGGTGCGACCGGCGCAGTAGGTGCACTGAGCCGTACGCTGTATCCGTCGAACACGCTGGCTGAGTCGTTGGCGAAGGAATTCGCGCCGAATGCGCCGCTGCTGTTACGGCTGCGCTCGCTGCATGTGCTCGTCGCCGTGGTGATGGGCGCTTACGTATCTTTTCTGGCCATATATATGAGCCGTCGTGGGATGTCGACGCAGCGACTGGCGATCGTCATCTTCGCGCTGTACTGTGCGCAGTGCATGCTGGGCATGTTGAATGTGCTGTTCGTCGTACCGACGCCGGCGCTGCAACTGTCGCATCTTTTCCTGATGGATGTGCTGTGGATTGCGTTTGTGGTGCTGGGGCTGGGTTCCATCCGCGGGTATCATCCCGCCGATGTCCATTCGTAGATTCGCGCCCGCATTTTTTTGCCTGCTTGCGTTTGTACTTGCCGTGCCGCTGCTTGGTGCGCGCAGCTTGTGGGGTGATGAGGCGTTTTCCGTGTGGGCGAGCCGGCAGAGCGTGTTCGATTTGCTGCGCGGCATCGATGCGCAGCCGCCGTTGTATCACCTGGCGCTCAAGCTTGGCCGCGCTGGTTTTGGTGAATCTGTTTTTGCGCTGCGCTTCGTCTCGGTGCTGTGTGGCGTGCTGATCACGCCGCTCGTTTGGCGTACGGCACGTTCGCTGGCGGGGACGGGTGCGGCGAACCTGGCGGCGCTGGCGACGTCGGCTGCGGCGATTGTTACGTATTACCAGCAGGAAGCGCGCATGTATGCGCTGGCGGCGGCATTCGCCTGTGCGGCGATGGCGCTGACTGCGCGCGGCCTCGAGCGCGGTGAACTTCGTGCGCGTGAGTGGGCGGCGCTGGTCGTGGTGTCGCTTGGGGCGTTGTTCGGCCATTTCTTTACGCTGCCGATTCTTGCAGTGAACGCGGTGGCGCTCGGGATGAGCGCGCTGCGGAGAAAAGAAATAGGGAATATAGGGAATATAGGGAATAAGGAAGGGGGGCCGGCGAAAAAATTCCCATCCCTCTCCTTGGTCGCCTATTCTCTTTTTCCGTGGCTGCTCGCACACATCGCCATCGCCGTCGGTTTCGGCGCATGGTTCTTCGGCCTGCAATGGCGCGTGTTGACGCGTGCGAGCCCGGCGCGTGCGGCTGGCCTGCCGCCGCCGGGTGAAATTATCGACAACGTACAGCGCGGTGTGGCCGGCCTGATTTTCGGTTTGAAAACTGAGCCGTGGCATGCGCCTGTCGCGCTGATCCTATTCGCGCTCGCGCTGTTCGGCGTGCGGTTCGCACGGAAAAAGACGGCGCTGGTGTGGGTGCTTGCATCGTGCGCATTCGTCTTTGCCACTGCGTCGCATTCCGGCATCGTGCCTGATTTTCATCCGCGCTATCTGCTGTTCGCGTTTGCGCCGCTGGCGATTGCTGCGGGGGAGTGGTGTGCCGATTCGCCGCGCGGGCTGCGGCGCTGGGCGCCGGTGCTGCTCGTGCTCGCCGTCGCTGTTGTTGGCCAGAGCGCGTTCTTCGATTCGTCATGGAAGAAGAGCCGCTATGACGAACTCATGCATCTGCTGCGCGAACGTGCGCGCCCGGGTGACGTCGCTGTGCTGCTGAACAGCGACCAGTTCCCGCTCGTCGATTACTACGGCCCGGCTGGCGCGTCGACGTGGATTCTCGACAATGGGCTGTGGGGTGCGGCGAAGGAACCCGAGCAGCTTGCGCAGTTCGACAAATTTGCCGGTGCCGCGCCGCGCGTGTGGCTGGTGAAATACGGCTGGGCGTCGACGCCGGGCCTGCGCAGCGCAATCGAGCAGCGCACGGCTGCAAACGGCGTGCGATTGTATGAGGGTGAGTTCGGCGACGCCGTACTCACGCTGTATGAGCGCGCTGATGCAGCTGGCGCCCCGCCGCTGCAGCCTGCCGGCGTGCGCTTCGGCGACGCCATCGTGCTCGAATCGTCGCGCGTGCGCGGCGCGCAGTTTGCGCCGGGCGACGCCATTCCGCTCGACCTGATCTGGCGTGCGGCGGCAAAGCCAGCGGCCGACTACACCGTGTTCGTGCATTTGCGGCGCAGCGATGATGGCATGCAGATCGCGGCAAACGATAGCCCTCCGTTGAACGGCGCCGCGCCGACTTCGAGCTGGAGCACAGGCCAGATATTCACCGACACGCGCGGTGTGATGGCGCCGGCCGATGCCGCACCCGGCAAGTACGTCCTCGTGATCGGCTTATATCGCTACCCATCGTTCGAGCGCCTGCCCGTCGATGGCGGCGTGGAAACCGAATATGTTTTGCGCGAAGTGGAGATCGTGAAATGATGCGAGTGCGAAGTGGCAGACGGGCAACAGACGACGGCAGAGCTGCGCCGTTGGCACAAGCCCTGGCTGAAAAGAAGTATGTGCTTTCAGCGCTTTGGGTGCTGCTGATGCTTGTCGTCGCGCCGGTGGGGGCGGCGCACGCTGCGTCCGGCTGGGTGTGGCGTGTGCCGATTACGGTGCACAACGAGGCCGATGCTGACCTGAATCAAGTTCAGGTGCGCGTCGAATTGAACGTGGTGAATTTCGATTTTGCGCGTGCGGCCGAAGATTTGCGTGACTTGCGCTTCACCGAGGCCGATGGCGTGCGCTGGCTGCCGCACTGGCTTGAGTCGTACGATCGCGCGGCGCAGCGCGCGGTGGTGTGGGTGAAGGTTGGCCATGTGCCGGCGCACGGAACGGCGGAAATTTTCGCGTACTACGGCAACGCAGATGCGCACGATTTGTCGAGCGGCTTTCGCACGTTTGAGTTCTTCGACAATTTCGACCATGGCGGCGTTGGTTACTTCGAAGTGGGCTCACCGAGCACGATTGCGCAGAAAGACCAGTCGTGGGAGACGCAGGCGCCGCACACGCTCAGTGTGGTCGAACTGAATCTGGAGGGCTACCGTTACTGGGGCTATTACGGCCTGGCCGATTGCGGTGGCATCGGTTTGCTGCGCAGCAACGATCTGGTGAAATGGGACAAGCAGCCGGCGCCGCTGCTGAATCAAGACGGCGAGCGCTGGCCATCGGCGCACTACGACGGCCGCACGTTGTTCATGGTGTATGACCGTGACCATTGTGGCACCAGCC
The DNA here is from genome assembly GCA_947476335.1 of Anaerolineae bacterium. Classification (GTDB taxonomy): domain Bacteria; phylum Chloroflexota; class Anaerolineae; order J036; family Brachytrichaceae; genus CANJQH01. The sequence continues at coordinate 7,449 of CANJQH010000040.1, forward strand.
ACGTGGCGTTGCGAGAGAGCACGGATGGGCGCAGCTTTTCAGAAAGCTACACGGTGCTGGTGGCGCAGGAGCCCGGCGTGCGCAACCAGAATCCGCACCTGTTTTGGAATGCGGCCGATGGCTTCTATTATTTATATTGGTTTCGAGGCGGCGAAGCGCAGGGTGTCTGGCAGATCAAGGCACGCCGTGCGCGCGCGCCGCGTGAGCTGGCTGATCCGGCATCGGAAGTGGTGCTGATGGAAGAGCCGTACACGCTGGCGGCGCCGAACATGATGCTGCGCGACGGGGTGTATTACTTTTCAACCGAAGTGAATGAAAACGCGTGGAAGACAAAGATCTATGTCGGGCCGACGCCGTTTGGGCCCTTTGAGCCGTTGCCGGGCGCGATCATATTGAGCAACAACGAAGCCTGCTGGTTTCAGCACATATTTGAAGGGGTGCTGCATGGGTTTTACTGCAAAGACACGCGTGGCGATGGGCAGGGCTGGGTGTTGCAGCATCGTGTGGCGGAACTGACGCAGCGATCGAATGAACGGCATGTGGACGGCACATTCTGGAGCGGCAACGACGACGGTGCGTGGCGCATCGAGACGAATGCTGTAGGAATAGTGGAAGTGGCGGGCGGCGTGCTGCGCGGTGCGCCAGGTGCGCAGTTGCGTGCGAATCTGCCGTACGACGATGCGAAGATCGCCGAAGTCGAAATATGTGCGGGGGAAGGGTGTTCGCTGGAGACGGTGCAGCGCGTCGATGGCTATGCGGTGCTGACGGGCGGTTCGGACGTAGCGTACGATAATTTTCGCTTGCGCAAGCGTGCGGTGCCGGAGCCGACGGCGCAGATCGGCCGGCCGCAGGTGCGCAGTGCGGCGGAGCAGGCGTGGTTTCGCGTCGGCCTGGACGTGAGCGAAAGTGGTGCGCCGCGCACGGCGCCCGGCTGGGCGAGCGTCGTCGGAGTGGCTGTGTTGTTGATCTGTGCCGGCCTGGTGGCGGGCCGTGGGGCAGGCGTAGCGTTGCCGGTGGCGGGGAAACCGGAGCCCACGTCATGAAGTCATTAAGATTGTGCCTTCGGCGCAATTACTCGATCTTCAGTTAATTTTCAGTCAATCTCAAGTCAATCTCAAGTCAATCTCAAGTCAATCTCAAGTCAGTGTTTCACAACGTAAATTGACGGCCTGAGTATTTGTGCTTCGGCAAATAAGGTAAAGTTATGCCCCAATGTCCGTGTAATGCATGGATGCGTTGCGGCAAATTTGCTGAACGTGATAGGAGCGAAGGAGAGAAATCAGTATGAAGCATGGGATGCGCCAGCACGGCGCAGGACGCCTGCTGGGTGCGGCAGCCATGGCGGCAGCGTTATTGCTGAGCGCTTGCACGACCAGCGCCAGCAAACCTACCGAAGTGGTGATCACAGCGCCTGTGAATGGCGCAGAGGTCAAGGTCGGTGAAGGACTGAAAATTCAAGGGCAGGCGACGGGCGAGGGAATCGCGCGCGTCGACGTGCTCGTGGACGGGGCGGTGTACGCCACGATTCCGGGGCCGGACGCAGGTGTGGCCGATTTCCAAGTGCCGGAAGTGCCGTGGACGCCGACTTCGGCGGGCCAGCACACGATCTCTTTGTCTGCGTTTGGGATCAAGCCGGACGAGAAACTGTTGGGTCGTTCGGAGACGGTGATCATCAACGCGCAGGCGGCTGTGTTGCCGCCGACGCCGACGACGGCTCCGCCGCCGCCTACCGCTCCGCCGCCGCCGCAATCGACGGTTCCGGCCGTGCAGGGTACGGCGGACAAAGCTGCGCCGTCGGCAACTGCGGGTGCGGCGCCTGCAGCGCCTGCGCCTGATGCAGGCGGCGACGCGCCGAGCATCGTGGTGACGAACGAATTCGTCAATGTGCGCAAGGGCCCCGGCATCGGATACGACAAGCTGGGTGAATTGAAGCAGAATGAGAAGGCGCCGGTGAAGGGCCGCAGTGCGGACAACGCCTGGTTCCAGGTCTCGTATAAAGGTGGCAATGGCTGGGTGATTGCGGACTATGTGTCTGCGAACGCGGCAGCGAAGAATGTGGCTGTGGCAGCTGCGCCACCGCTGCCTGCGCAACCCGCGGCTGCGGCGCAGCCTGCGGCGCCCGCCGCTCCTGCGGATACGGGCGACTCTGCGCTTGTGCCGCTGGTGCCAATTGCGTCAACTGCGCCTGCGGCTGCGGCTGTGCCGGCACCGGTTGCGGCCGGCTCGACGGTCGGCGGCAAGGGTGTGCTGCGCATCACTTCCAACCCTGTGGCGGCTGGCAGCACGATTTACGCCACGTGGAACATCCCGAACTTCGGATCGGGCGAGTTCGATAAGGGCGACGGGGCTGGGTTCAAGGGCCCGATCGCCGGTGCGATGACGGTGGATGTGCCGGGTATCGGTGGCAATCGCACGTTGCAACTCAAATGGAAGGACACCGCCGGCGCTGAGCAGGTCGATACGATCGCGGTGGTTGTGACCGGCGTGCCGGCGCCTTCGGCGGCGGCGATGGTTGGTGCGAAGGGTATGTTGCGCGTGAACGCCAATCCTGTCGCATCGGGCGGCACGGTGTATGCGTCATGGAACCTCCCGAACTTCAAAGAAGGCTCGTTCGACAAGGGCGACGGCGGCGGGTTCAAGGGTCCGATCGCCGGTGCGATGACGGTGGATGTGCCTGGAGTGACTGGGCAGCGCGTGTTGCAGCTCAAATGGAAGGACACTTCCGGCGCTGAGCAGACCGACACGATCATCCTGGTGCTGTCGGGACAGTCGGTGGCGGCGCCGACGCCGGTGGCAAGCGGCCCCTGCGATGCGTCGCAGTCGACGTGGCGCGGTTCCTCCAACGCGGACTACAAGTTCTGCGTGAGCGCAGACATGGAGTACGCCAACTCGAACGTGGGTCCGGTGCAGAGCTACGGGCAGGGGACGGACTTGAACCTGACGCTGAAGTGGAACGTCTATGGCATCAAGGGCGTGTATTTCAAGTTGGAAGGCAACGGGGATAAGTGCGGACCGGCCGGTTCGAGCGGACGCAACGAAGCGGTCGCGGGTGCAGGCCAGTACACATTCAACGTCAAGGATCTGGCGGCCGGTGGCTACAAGATTCAGCTCGAAATTGAGCGCAATGACGGTGTGAAGGTGCGCTACAACGAGAAGTATCTGTGCATTGGTGCTGGTGGCGGCGCAGCACCGACGGCGGCGCCGGGTGCGACGGCGGCTCCAGCGGCGGGTCAACCGACGCCGGTTCCATAGTTTGGGTTAATGACAGACAAAGCAAAGTGCAATTGTTCAGCCCGTTGTCTGTAAATTTCTTGGAATTGCCATTCTTTGCTTCACTTGTCGCACTTGTCGCAGAAGAAGTGAGGAATGGCGATTTGAAGAGGATTTCACAGCGGCTAAGTAATTGCAGCAAGGTCCAACTGAATCCATCCGACGGTTGTGTGCGCTGCGATTTGTGCGGCGAGGGGCTGCTGGAGGGTTTTTGTCAGGAGTTTGAAGTATGAAGACGAAGCGAATCTGGCTGAGTGCGGCGACAGCGGCCGCGATTTTCGCGTCGGCCTGGCTCGGCGCTACGCCGACGGCGGCGCAGACCGATGGCGGCGCTACGGCGCCTGCTGCGACGCCCATTCCGATCGATGCACCGGTCGATGTGCCGGTCAAACCGGTTCCGATGGAAGCCACTGCTGCGAGTGTGACGAAGCCGGCGGCGGTTCAGGCCGTCGCGTGGCTTCCGGTTTCCGGATTTTTGAGGCCGGATGCTTCGCGCAACGTGACTGTGACGGCGCTCTCGGCCCTCGGGCTGAGCGCGGATGGCGCGAGCGTCGTGCTTTACAACAGCTCCAACTTCCCCGTGCGGACGCTGGCGGCGACGGTCGCTGCTACCTCGACCGTTGGTGGCATCGATACGTTCACGCTGACGGCGTCGCTGCCGACGACGATCACGTTCGCGTCGTTCACCTTCATCATCCGGGAAAGCGGTGATCTGCGCGAGAGTGCGAAGTACAAGGTCGGTTATCCGAACTATTTGTCGCTGGCATATCGCTCGTATGTGTTCCCGCCGGAGAACCTCGATCTGACGGAGCCGAGCAATAACGACAAGTGCACGACGCGCGCGAGCCTCCTGCCGGAGACGACGTACAACGCCAGCTTCGAGTCTTCCAGCGACAGTGACTGGAGCTACGTCGACGTTCCCACGTCCAATTCGAGCCTGTTGATCACGGCGACGAATGTGCCGACGCCGAGCCAGATGCAGATCTTCGTCTCGACGAACGGCAAGTGCGACGGCGTCTCGAACCCGCCGACGACGTATGTGGCGGATCAGGCGAATCCGTCGATAACGGTGTCCGGCCTGACGGCGGGCACGCGCATCTATGTGCGCCTCGTGTCGTTGACGGCGGGCACCACCAGCCAGCGCTATACGCTGCGCGTGTCGCAGAACCCGACGTCGGGCCTGCTCGAGGACAACGACAATCCGTGCCAGGCGACGTTCGCGCAGCAGGATACGACGTATACGTCGTACGGCGATGACAACTACGACTTCTTCGAGATGCGCGTAGCGACGACGGGCACGCTGAGCATGACGTTGGGCGCCGACGTGATCACGCAGCTTGACCTGCGCTCATCGTTGACAGATGCGAACTGCAGCGCGACGGCAAGCACGCGTCAGCTTGCATATAAGTTCATCGTCAACAATCAGGCGCAGATTCAGTACTTCGTCACGCCGGGCACGTACTACGCGCGCATGTATGTTGCCAATGTGAACATTCCAAATCCGGCGCGGGCGTATAACTTCCGCTGGACGCTGACGGTGGGCTCGAAGGTGCCTAAGGTGTGCATTGGCCAGGATGACAGCATCAATGATTGCAGCGGCGATGTGCCTGATCCGTTCTGGATGAAGATCAAGTGGGAAGGGCTCAATGGCAACGCCAGAATCCGGTTGACGTTCACCGGCAACAACGGTGGCGGCACTGGAAATTGCACGGCGGGTGCGCATCCGTTGATCGAGTTCACGGTGACGGATCCGAGCGGTGTGCGCCTGTTGAATCAGGACCCGAACTGGCAAATGCCGCGGGGCGGGTACACGGTGAATATCGTGGCCCTGGACGCAACTACGTCCGCTCAGCTCTATCAAAACGCACAGTCGTTGAAAGTGGGCTGTCACTTCCGACCAGCAGCGCAGCAGGCTTTGCCTGAAGTGATGCCGTAGCGGAGTTGCAAGTTCCGAGTTCCGAGCGAAAGGTCGGAATTCGAAGCATCGAGCGCACTAATTGGTGCGCTCGATTGCGTTTTCCGGACGGACGACCGCGGACGACCGCGGACCGCCGTGCGACGGCGCCCCAGACCGAGGGTCTGGGCTGGGGCGCCGTCGCGCCTTCGGCGCTTTTTCCGCCGTGCAGGACGGCCGATGATGGACGGCGGACGACGGCGTCCCAGACCGATGGTCTGGGCTGGGGCTGCGTCGCGCCTTCGGCGCTTTTTCCGCCGTGCAGGACGGCCGTCTGCGGTCGGCGGTCACCCGTCGCCCATCATCCATCATCTACTTCGCCCGCATCATCGGCCAAAAGCTCAGCAACGTGCGCATGATCGTGTGCGCGCGAGTGGACGTTGTCGAGGCATGGCCGGCGAGGCCGCTGCCATCGTTCAGGGTGAGGCTTACCGGGCCGAGCGAATGCCGCATGTCGTTCACCCAGCTGGCGAAATTCGCCAGCCGTGTGTAGACGCCGGGCAGGTTGGGCTGAGCGCAGCCGGAGCCCCAGCTGACGACGCCGGCTTGCAGCCATGTGTTGCCGTTGCGCACGACCAGCGGGCCGCCGCTGTCGCCCTGGCACGAATCTTTGCCACCCTGAGGCAGGCCGGCGCACAACATGTTTTCGGTGATTGTTCCCTTGATTGAGGCGTAGTTCGCGACGCAGGTCGACTGGTTGTAGATCGGTACCTCGACTTCGTAGAGATCGAACGGATAGTCTGTGCTCGAAGCACTGATGTTGCCCCAGCCGGTTACGGTGGCGGTGATGCCGGCCGCGAACAGCGTGGAGAAGCCGGGGATGGCTACGCGGATCGGCTGTACGGTGTCGGTCAGCACCGCCGGCTGGGCCAGGCGCAGCAGCGCGAGATCGGAGTCATAAGGTGCAGCGAGCTGGTAGTTCGGATAAACGATGATTTCGGCGACCCGGATCTGCTGGCCGGTTGGTGCCAGGCCGCCGAAGATGCTGTTTTGTCCGAGCAGCACGTCGATGTCGTCCGCTTTTTTGCTCGTGACGCAGTGCGCCGCCGTCAGCACGAAGTCGCGTGAGATGAGTGAGCCACCGCAGAACTGGCCGTTGTAGAGGGTGCCCTGCAAGTTATCGATGAGGGCCACCTGCCAGGGCCATTTGCCGGGGTATTGGACGACATTGCCGCCGATGATGTTCGGCTGCTCAGTGTGGGTTGACCTGGCGAGTTCGTCAAACGCCGGCGATACGGTGAATGACAGCACCGTGTGTGCGCCGGCGGCGAGGCTCGGTACGCTGAAGGTGACCACGCCACCGGCGTGGTTTCCACCGGAGACGTAGTCTGCGCCGAGCGGCACGGTGGCCGACATGACGAGGTTGTGCGCCGTCGAGACGCCGGTGTTCGTCAACAGTAATGTGTAGGCGACGGGCGCGCCATTGTGCACGCGATCCGGCGCAATGATGCTGGTTTCCAGCACGATGCCGCTGACGAACAGCGCATGCGCGTTTTCATCCGGCAGCGTGTGCGCGGCTGAGAGGCTGCTGCGCACCGTGGTGGTGAGCGTTGTGTCGGAGATGACGTCGTTGCGCACGCGGCTGGTGTAGGTGAGCTGCACCTGCTCCGGCTTCCAGGTCCAGCAGAGGTTCAGACCGTTTGTGATCGTGCCGGTGTAGGCTGTGCCGGAGAGGCCGTCCGGGTTTTCGACGCCGACGACAGCGGCCGGCAGCGTGCCGGTGATGCCGTCGTACTGGTAAATGATGTCTGGAAGGCCAGGCAGGGAGTTGCGCATCACCCATGCTTCGACGTTCAGGCGTGTACTGGGGTCATTTCGAACCTGCAGGCCGTCGTATTCGACCAAGACAAGGCTGTTGAAATTATCAGTCGCAACATAGACGCCTTGCTTGGCGGCGGGATCATGAACGACCTCCATGTCCGCCCAGAATGGAGCCAGCAGCGCATTGGGCGTCGCTGCTGATGGGATCGGCGCCGGTGCGCTGCTGTTCAGGGCGGGATCGCGCCAGCCATTTGCGAGCAGGCCGTCATCGGTAAAGTAGAGCGTCGGCCGGTTGCGGCCGAAGAGTGAGTAGCTGCCATCCACTCCGAGCAACGCGTCGACGTTCCATGTTTTTCCGTTGCCCTGCACCGCTGGGAGCGCGGTGATGCCGTAGTCGGACAGGTATGTGAAGCCGCCCAAGTTGGCGCATTCTGCGCTGTAGTCCGCTCGGCTTGGGTTGTTTGTGGACAAGGCGTAGTGCCACGCCGTCGGCAGCGAGGCGATCGACCATGAGAGCTGGTTGCCGTTCACGACGGGGGTGAGGCTGGTGGACGCGCTGCGGCTGCTCAGCCGGCTGCTGTCTGAAACGTAGTCCAACCCGTTCGGCAGCGTTGCTGTGATGGCATATGCGGTGTTTTCAGGCGCGGTGCCTTCCGGCTCGATCGTGATGGTGAAAGTAATTGATTGCCCGGGCAGTACGTAGCCATCCGCTGTTGTTTCGCTATCGGTGGCCAGGCTGACGTGATCGGAAGCGCGCGTGATGATGACTGGCCGCGAGGCGATGTCGGCCGTGCTGGTTGGCGTGGTGCCGACTTCCAGCAGTGCGACGTGTGTACTGCCCACGGCGAAGTCAGGCAGATTCCATGTGATGTCGAGGTCGAACGGCGTGCCGTTCGTCGCTGTTGTCGGCGCGTAGATGCCGAGGTTCGGATCCGCCAGGCCGCGCTTGAGCTGCACAGTGCTCAGCGAGAACGTGTCAGCGATTGGGTTGGTTTCGGCGTAGTTCTGCAGTGCGATCCAGTACGTCCCCAGCGGCCAATCGATGCTACACAATTCGATGGATGAGCTCGTGGCACTCATGCAGACGATTTCGTCCGCGCTCGGCTGACCGTCACCGTTGCTGTCAAGGCCGATGTAGAGGTCCAGGTCGCGCGCCGTAGTTTCGAGCACCTGCACGCTGAGCATGCGGGTGCTGGGATCGGAGATGTTCACCAGTCTGGTGAACACGCCGCCGGCACCGATGTCGAACGAATCGCTGTTGGTCGGGTCCTGCGGGAGGGTGCCGGAGTCGGTTTCAGCATCGCCGGCGTAGATTGCAGCGGTGAGCTGGCTTGTTGTGGCGGCGCGCAGGCCGTGCAGTGTGTAGGCGCCCGCATTGCGGCGCGTTTTGATGTTCACGGTGTCGCTGGAACTGAAGGCGGCATCGCCGTTTTTTGCCAGCACGGAGACGGGCATGCTGAGCGGATGTGCGGCGCTCCGGCTGCTCAGGTGTACTGAGCCGAAGACCCAGGCGTCGAGCTGGGCGGCGGACACGTCGGCGGTGAAGGTCACCGTCTGCACGCCCGAGGGCGTGATTGTGAAGGTGGCCGGCGCGGCGCTCAGCGTCATGCTGGCCGGGCTGTTCACGGTGATGTCCCATGTCGCCGAGGCGTTGCTGGTGTTGCGGAAGACGCGCGTCCAGGTGCAGATTTGAATGCAGGACGACTGCGTCAGGCTGGCGAGGTTGAGCGCCGACGGGTCGCCGTCAAAGATCGGATCCGCCTCGTAGAAGCGGTCGGACTGCTCATCCATGACGAGGCCGCTCGCGGCGGCGTGGGCGACGTTGATGCGTCCGGCGCCGGTTTCAAAGGGTGTGGCCGGATCGGTGCCTTCGAGTTGGATGTCGCCGATGGCGGAGAGCATGAGGGCCGAGCGCAACTCGCTGGGTGTCCAGTTCGGGTGCGTCGATTTCAGCAGTGCGGCGGCGCCGGCGGTGTGCGGGCTGGCCATCGAGGTGCCGCTCATGAGCATGTAGTCGCTGCCGCTGTGTGCGGCGGCGATGATGTCGACGCCGGGTGCGGCGAGGTCGGGCTTGAGCACGCTGATGGTGGTGTCGTCGGGTCCGCGCGAGCTGAAGGAGGCGATGTGATCGCCGGCGGTGGGGTCGATTATGCGTGTTGTGGCGGCGATGGTGCCGGTGACGGTTGTCGAATCTGAAATCCAGGTGCGCAGGGTTACGCCGTCGGCGTACGAGATGTGAATCGCCGGCAGATAGTGCGCATCCGCCGAGAGCGAACCGCCGTTGGCGGCGTTGTTCACCAGGATCATGCCGCCGGCGCCGCCGGTGAGCACGTTGCTGCCCTTGTTGACGCGGTCGTTTTCGCCGCGTTCGCAGACGACGATTTCGCCGTTGAAGGTGCCTGGGGCGAAGGGTGCCAGACACAGGTTGTCATTCGCCGTCGTCGTGCTGGTGTAATTCGCCGCGTCGACGATTTTCGCCGGGCCGTAGCCGGCGGAAAGGGATGCGCCGGCGATATCGGGCTGCGGCGTGCCGTTGTTCAGATTGGTGAGGGCCGAGGTGAATTTGCGGTCGTGGGTGGAGGCGGCGACCGAGGCGACCCACGGTGAATTCGACGGTGAGCCGATGGTCGAGGCGGTCGGGCCGGAGTTGCCGGCGGAGACGGCGACGAAGACGCCGGCGTCGATGGCGCCGAGCATGGCGAGCGAATCTGCGCTGATCCACGGGTCGCGCGAGTTGCTGCCGATGGAATAGTTGATGACGTCGACGCCGTCGATGGTGGCCTGATCGATGGCGGCGACGAGGGCGCTGACGGGGCAGCCGCCGCCTGCAAAGCACACGTCGTAGGCGATGATGTTGGCGCGCGGCGCTACGCCGCTGATCGCCAGCGTGATCAGGGTGGTCGGCGCCTGCACTACAGCGGTGACGGGGTTGCCGGCGACGGTGGAGGCGGTGTGACTGCCGTGGTCCTCGCTGTCAGCGGGGCCGTCGGACTCGAAGCCGCCTGAGGCGACGTCGGCGAAGTCCCATGCGCCGATGAGCTTGTTGTTGCAGGAGAACGATGCGTCGTAGACGGCGCTGGCTGGGTCGCATACGCCGAAATAGTGACCGCGCGGATTGGTGTGCGTGTAGCCGTCGGAGGCGGTCGCTGTGAACGACGGGCTGTCGAAGTTGATGCCGGTGTCGATGCTGCCGATGACGATGCCTTCGCCGCGCTTGCCGAGGTTGTCCCAGATTTCGGCGGCGCCGATGAAGGCCGGCCCGCGGTCGGTCTGCGGCTGGTCGACGAATTCGCGCTGCACGAGGCGCACGCCATCGAGGGTGGCGACTTGGGCGGCTTCCTTCGGCGTGAGCGAGACGGCGAAGCCATTGAAGGCGGCCTGGTAGCGAAAGCGCGTCGTCACGCTGTGGCCGATGCGGCTGCGGACAGCAGCGAGGGCGTCATCCTGGCGGCGAACGAGGTAGTCGGTATAGGCGCGGACGGCTGGGCGGCTGCGTTCGAGGCTTTCGCGGGTGATGGAAGGGCTGGTGGCGGTGAAGCCGGCGAGGCCGCCGCGGTAGGAGGCGAGCGGCGCAGCGTCCAGTTGCACGATGTATGTGACGGCGTCGGTGCCGTTCGGGTTTGTTTCGCCGACGACGCGGTGGGCGGCTTTTGTGGTGTGCGTGCTGCGGAATACCACAGCCTTCGGTGTCGGTTTATGTGGGAGAGACGCCATCCCGGGTGCTGACGCAGCAGCCGACCTGGTTTCGGCAGCGAGCGCCGGCGCGGCGAGTGAAAGAGTGATGGCAAGCGCAGCTGCGGGATGTAAAAAAGTGAATTTCATGCGTCTCTTTGGGTCAGCAAAGTCGGGTCAGCAAAATCGGGTCAGCAAAGTCGGCTCAGCAAAGTCGGCTCAGCAAAGGGTGTGCATCCGGCTTTCGCCTCAACGCGGGACCTTCCCCATTGCAGGAGTGTATAGGAAAAGTCGTAAGTCGACATTTTTGGGGATGCATCCTGTGTCTTGCCCCTACAATTCTGTTCATGACCGTGATCGACGAGATCAAGAACCGCCTCGATATCGTTGAGGTAATCGGTGCGTATGTGAAGCTGACCCGCAGCGGGCGCAGCTACAAGGGCAACTCGCCCTTCCAAAATGAGCGCACGCCATCGTTTTTTGTCTTTCCGGAGACGCAGACGTTCAAAGATTTTTCCAGCGGTGAGCAGGGCGATGTGTTTTCGTTCATCATGAAAAAAGAAGGCTGGACCTTCGGCGAAGCGCTGCGCGAATTGGCGCAGCGCGCCGGGGTGCAGCTGGAGGAGCGCACGCCTGAGCAGCGATATGCGCAGGATGTCGAGACGCGCCTGCGCGAGGCCTGCGCCGCGGCGGCCGAGTATTTCCACCAGCTCTTGAAATCCGCTCCGCAGGCGGCGGCATGTCGCGACTATGTGATGCAGAAGCGCCGGCTGACGGCGGCGACGGTCGACCAGTGGCGCCTCGGCTTCAGCCTGAACGACTATCACGCGCTGACGACGCACCTGACCGGCCGCGGCTTCAGCGAGCCGGAGCTGGTGACGGCCGGGCTGGTGATTGAGAATGACGAAGGCCGCCGTTACGATCGTTTCCGCGGCCGATTGATGATTCCGATCTGCGATGCGAAGGGTGTGGTCGTCGGCTTTGGCTCGCGTTCGCTGGACGGATCCGAGCCGAAATACATGAATTCGCCGCAGACGCCGATTTTCGATAAAGGGCGTCTGCTGTTCGGCCTCGACCGTGCGCGCAACACCATGCGCAACGAGCAGGTGGCGGTGTTGGTTGAAGGTTACATGGACGTGATCGGCACGCATCAGGCTGGTTTTACCAACGTGGCGGCTGGTATGGGCACGTCGCTGACGGAAGATCAATTTCGCATGCTGAAGCGTTTGTCGAACCGGCTGGTGCTGGCGCTCGACGCGGACGCGGCCGGCGATCGCGCGGTGCTGCGCGGGGTCGACGTGGCGCGCGACGCGCTTGAGCGTGAGGATCAGATGGTTTTCGACGCACGCGGCGTGATCCGCAGCGAAGCGCGGCTGAGTGCGGACATTCGCGTCGCCGTGCTGCCTGACGGCCGCGACCCTGACGAGATCGTGCTGGACGCACCGGACGACTGGCGTGCGGCGATCGCCGGTGCGCGGCCGGTCGTCGAGCATGTGATGGACGTGATGCTGGCGCGCTTCGATTTGAAAGATGCGAAGGGGCGTTCTGAAGCGGTGCGTGCGGTGGCGCCGGTGCTGCTCGATTTGAGCGACGCGGTGCAGCGCGATTTTTACGTGCAGTTTTTGTCGCGCCGGCTGCAGACGAACGCACGCGCGGTGGCTGAGCTGCTGGCGGAAGTCGGCAGGCAAACGCCGCGCAGCGAGCGCCGTCGCAGTGCACTTGTGCCGGGCAAGGGTGCGCCGCCGCTGGCAGATGATGCGGACGGGCCGCCGTCGCCGGATTTGTGGGGCATGGAGGATGGGGCGAGTATTGAGCCGCAGCGTCGGCCGGCGCGCATGCAGCCACCGCAGCGCGGCGTCGACCTGGAGGTGCATCTGGTTGCGTTGATTTGGCGCAAGCCTGATCTGGTGCGGGATGCCAACGTTGCGCTTACGCGTGCTGAGCTAGACACGCTGGTGGAGGCCGATTTCGCCAACCCGGTGCTGCGCATGGCGTTTCGGCAGATCAGCCGCATGGTGATGGGGCAGTCTTCGCAGTCGTCCGATGAAGATGATGAGTGGCTGAGCATCATCGCTGAGCACGACATGCTGCCGCGCATCGTCGATGATGAGGTTTTGCTGCGTGAGGAGTGCGTGCGCACGGCGCTGAGCCTGCGTGAGCGCAATTTGAAGCGTGAAAAAGCCGGCGTTGCGGCAGCAATTGATGCAGTGATTGATGCGGCAACGAATAATCAGAACAGCGACGGGATGGCAAGATATAATATTGAGCTGATTATGGAATTCGGCCGGGTTTTGCAGCATGAATTGCGCGTACAAAAAGCGCTGCAGTTGCGGAGCGGAATCCACGCCACTTAATATCTGTTTTTGCCTGCGGGATACTTACGAACGTGCCGAGATCACTCAAATCCTCTGCCAGGCCGCCGCGCAAGCGAGCGATGCAGGAAGAACCCATCGAATCACAGGGCGATGGAATGGATGCGCCTATTTCTGGCATGCCGGATCTTCCTGACCTTGAAGACATCGGCTCGGTGTTGGATTCGGCATCCAGCATGTTGCTCGAAGCTGAGATTCCAACAGAGGTGCTGGACCTTGGGGCGAACGACGCCGAGGCGGAGGCTGCGGCGTATGCGCTGGCGGATGCGGATGATGATGATTTCGAAGATCTGAACGATCTCGATGAGCGTCGCGTGGTGGAAGCTGATGCTGCGGACAGTGCTGATCCGGTGCGCATGTATTTGCGTGAGATCGGGGCGACGCCGTTGTTGAGTGCGGATCAGGAATTGCGTATTTGTGCCACGTTCGGCGCAGAAAATATGGTGGTTCGTATGCGCAATGTGTCGGCGACGACGGGCATGGTGCTGTGGGAGCTGGTGTACGAGAATCTGGCGCAGTCGTGGCGCTTGATGAGTGAGCAGTGCGCCGAGCGCCGTGTGGAAATTCCGCCTTTCGATGAGATCTTGATTGATGCCATGCGCATGCCGATCGAATATACGGCGCCGCGCATCTCGGCAATGCAGACGTACCTGCGGGCGCTCGGCTGGGGACAGGATCTGACGCTCGAGAAAATTTCTGCGCCGCTGTATGAAGTCGCGCTGGCGGCGATCGTGTTTCCGCAGCCGCTGGTGCATTACGTAGCCGATTTGGCTGGAGCGGGGTTGTCGCTGCCGGAGTGGGATGAAGTGAGCGTGTCGATGCCGAGCGCGTCGGACGCCGACGATCATCTGCAGGAAATCAAGCAGCGTGCGGATGATGCCAAGCAGTCGCTGATTCGAGCGAACCTGCGGCTGGTGGTCAGTATTGCCAAACGCTACCTTGGCCGCGGCATTTCGTTCATGGATTTGATTCAGGAAGGCAACATGGGGCTTTTGCGCGCGACTGAGAAATTCAGTGCGTGGCGCGGCTTCAAGTTCAGCACATACGCCACGTGGTGGATTCGACAGGCGATCAGCCGTTCGATCGCAGACCAGGCGCGCACGATTCGTATTCCGGTGCACCTCGTCGAGACAATCAACAAACTTGCGCGTGTGCAGCGGCGCATGATGCAGGAGCTTGGGCAGGAGCCGACGAGCGAAGATCTGGCGCTGGAAATGGATGGGTTCGACGAGCGCGAGCTGGCGGCCATCATGGAAGCCAATGCCAATGGCAAGCCGCTCGAACCTGCGCTGGAGCGCAAGCTTGATGCTGCTGTGAAGAAAGTGCAGCAGATCATGCGCGTCAGTGCCGAGCCGATTTCGCTGGAGACGCCGATCGGCAGCGAGCAGAACAGCCTGTTGGGTGAGTTCATCGAAGACGAAAGCGAGATGTCACCGAGTGACAGTGCCACGCTGCAGATGCTCAAGCAGCAGGTGCGTGATGTGCTGACGAACTTGAGTGACCGCGAGCGAGAAGTCGTCGAGATGCGCTTTGGTTTTCTGGACGGCAAAACCCACACGCTCGAGGAAGTGGGCAACAAGTTCAGCGTGACGCGCGAGCGTGTGCGCCAGATCGAGGCGAAGGCGTTGCGTAAGCTGCGTCATCCGCACCACAGCCGCCGCCTGCGCGATTATTTGGGCGACGCGTAAGCGTTTTTCACAGTCCTTTCTTTTTTCGTCTCCCCTCCCGTCTCTTGTCTTTTGTCAGGGAAAAGGTAACTACTCAGGCCCAAATCAGTATTTCCCGCGAAACGCACTATTCTCTCCCCTTTCGGGGGAGAGAATAGTGCGTTTCGCGTTGGAAAAATGGCTGGCCTGAGTAGTTACCTTCTTTCTGACTTCGCTAAGTGAGTCGCCAAAAGTTCTGGCGGCAGATTCGCCTCCCCCGCTTTGCGGGGGAGGCGAATCTGCCGGACAAAACTTATGGACAGGAACTTAGGTAGCAAGTCACGTTGAATTACTCAAGCTCGGTTGATATTTCCTGCGAAGTACGTTATCCGTCCTCTCTTTAGGAAGAGGGATAACAGGAAGAGGGATAACAGGAAGAGGGATAACAGGAAGAGGGATAACAGGAAGAGGGATAACAGGAAGAGGGATAACGTATTTCGTGATGAGAAATTAGATGGTCTGAGTCGTTGCGAAATTCGACGTTTCCAGATCCGCCACCAGCCCCAGATGATCTGATGGGAAGAGCGTTACGTCGTGAGGTGCGTGGCGGTCGAAGACGATGCGACAGTCGCGCACGCGCAGGTTGTGGCTGACGAAAATGTAATCGACGGTGCCGCGCCATGGCGTCGACTTGCGTTGCAGTGCGAGGTTGTACAGGCGCAGTGCGGCGGTGCGCAGCGGGCTTTGTGAAATATGCAGCGGCGTGGGTACGGTGTAGGCTGGTTCGGCGCCGTGATGTGCATGATGTGCGCTGACGAATTCTTCCTGCATCAGCTGCATCGAGCGAGATTCGGGCGTGCTGTTGAAGTCGCCGCACACGACGATGCCGCGTTCTGGCTCGTGGCCATGCATACGACGGATCCATGTATGAATGCGGCGGATCTGCTGTGCACGTTGTGCCGAATCGCCGGGCGACCAGTAGAAGTGACCATTTACGAGCGTAAGCGCCTGCGGTCCGTTGAGCAGTATCGCCTGCGCCACGCGATGCTGTGCGCCCAGGTCTATGCGATGCACTTCGCGCACCGGCAGCCGCGTCAGCGTAGCCAGCGCTTCGCGCGTGCTCATGCGGCCATTCTTCGGCGTCAGATGCACGCTGTAGCCGCGCAGCCGCGCTGCCAGCCATTCGGCGGTGTTCAGTGGCAGCGCTACTTCCTGCAATGCAATCACGTCGGGCTGCAGGTGTTCGAATTCATCGAGCAGCAGATGCTTGCGCTCATCCCATCGCGTCAGGTCGCGCAGTAAATTTAATGTGATGATGCGCATGCAGTTCAGGTCTCTGCTGGTCCGACCCACTTCGGCAGCTGTGGCACACGGTGCGTCTCTACGCGGTCGATGAGTCGTTCGACGTCGTTCTCGACTACGAGCAGATCGCGATGGTGCGCGTGCACGAATCCTTCGGTGATCGCATGATCGAGCTGTGCCAGCAGGCCGTCGTAGTAGCCTGCTGCATTCAGCAGGCCGCATGGCTTGGTGTGAACTCCGAGCTGGCCCCATGTCACCGCTTCGCATAGTTCGTCCCACGTGCCGAAGCCGCCTGGCAGTGCGATCAGCGCGTCCGACAAATCGATCAGCATTGCTTTGCGCGCATGCATGCTTTCGACGATGTGCAGTTCGCTCAAATTGCCATGCGCGATCTCTTTCTCTTCGAGGGAGCGTGGGATGACGCCGATCACGCGCCCGCCCGCCGCGAGTGCGGCATCGGCGACGGCGCCCATCAGCCCGACCGCGGCGCCGCCGTACACCAGCGTGATGCCGCGCTGAGCCAGCGTGTGGCCCATTGCCGTCGCAAGCTCAAGATAAATCGGCCGCGTGCCCACTGACGAGCCGCAATAGATACATACGCTTTTCATAGATTTACTATCCAAAATACGCCAGGCACCGCCTGAGCTTTTCCTCCAGGTCCAGCTTTTCTCCGCGCGGCAGCGATGCGAACGCCGCCTGTGCTTCGGCGATCGAGTAGCCCAGCGAGGTCAGTGCAGAGATGACCTCGACATCGGATGTGCTGATTGGTGCGGTCGACGCTGCGTCGCCGCCGGGTGCAACGTCGAGCCCGCTGAGTTTGTCCTTGAGCACGAAGACGATTTTCTCGGCGGTTTTCTTTCCGATGCCCGGCACGCGCGACAGCGTTTCTGTCTGCTGATTCACAATGGCGCTGCGCAACAGTTGTGGCGACAGCTTCGATAACATGGCGATGGCAGTGCGTGCGCCGACGCCCTGCACGCTGAGCAGCAGCAGGAAGAGACTGATTTCCTCTTCGCTCACGAATCCGTAGAGTGAGATGTCGTCCTCGCGCACGATCATGTGCGTGTGCAGATCGCATGTGCGGCCGGGGGCCAGCGTTTCGAGCGCGGCCTGCGAACAGGTGAGCTTGTAGCCGACGCCGTTGACATCGATGACGGCGGTCGGTGGTTTGATGCTGAGCGCGCTTCCGCGTAGTCGGGAGATCACAGCAGAGAGTGTACTCCGGGGGAAAAAGGGGAGAGCCTGGTTGTGATTTTCTACTCTCTATTCCTCATCCTGCGCGAATGCGCATGCGTCACCGCCACTGCGAGTGCGTCGGCGGCGTCGTCGGGACGGGGAATTTTTTCGAGGTGCAGCAGCATGCGCACCATTTCCTGCATCTGCTTTTTGTCAGCGCCGCCGTAGCCGGAGACGGCCTGCTTCACTTCCATCGGCGTATATTCGGCGACGAGCAGCCCCTGCTGTTGCAGCGTCAGCAGCACCACGCCGCGCGCGTGGCCGACGGTGAGGGCTGTGGTGACATTTTTTGCAAAGAACAATTCCTCGACTGCGGCTTCGGCCGGCTGCCACTGGCTGATCAGCGTGCGCAGCGCTTCGTGCAGCGTCAGCAGCCGCTGCGGCAATGTGTCGGTCTTCGGCGTTTCAATGACGCCGTACGCAATGGCCTTCAGTTCGCCGTTGCGCAATTCTTCGACCAGCCCATAGCCGCAGCGGGCAATGCCGGGATCGATGCCGAGAAAAAGCATTTTTGATTTCAGATTTCGTGTAACTACTCGGGCCAGCCAGTTTTCCAACGCGAAACACGCGATTCCTTCTCCCCTTCGGGAGAAGGAATCACGTGTTTCGCGGGAAATATTGATTTGGGCCTGAGCAGTTACGATTTCGTAGCTATTCAGGCTATCTTGTTTCGCGGGAAATGTTGAGTTAGGCCTGATGAGTTAGGCCTGAATAGGCACGAAATCCAAAATTCGTTTAGGTCAGCTGCAGATTGTGATAAACGGTTTGTACGTCGTCGAGTTCTTCGAGCTGGTCGATCACGTTCATGACCTGTTCAGTCTTTTCCTCGTCGAGTTCGCTCGTTGTGGTCGGCACCATGGCGAGTTCGGCAGAGGCGAGCGGGATGTTCTTCGCCACGAGTGCGTCGCGCACGGTGCGGAAAGCATCTGGTTCTGTGATGATTTCGATTGCTTCCTCGCCGTCCTGGATGTCCTCGGCTCCGGCCTCAAGGGCCATTTCGAAGATTGCGTCGAAGGAGATGCCTGGGCTCTTCTCGATGACGATGACGCCCTTGCGGTTGAACTGCCACGCCACCGCAGCGCCGTCGAACTGGCCACCTGCGCGCGTGATCAGCTTGCGCACATCGGCGACGGCGCGGTTGCGGTTGTCTGTAACCACAGCGATGAGCGCCGAAACTTTGTGTGGCAGGTAGACCTCGTAGGTCACCTCTTCAAAGTTTGCTGTGTCTTCGCCCTGGCCTGTGGCACGGGCGATGGCGCGTTCGATGTTGTCTTTCGGCATGTTGCCGGCTTTGGCCTTGTCTACAGCCAGGCGCAGGCGTACGTTGAACTCGGGGTTGCCGCCGCCTTCGCGCGCCGCAGCCACGATTTCACGGGTAAGTTTCGTGAATGCGGCGCCGCGCTTGGCATCGGTCGCCCCCTTCGCTCGCCTGATCGTCGCCCATTTGCTGTGTCCTGACATCGCTGAAAAACCTCTTGTTTGTGGCCGGCGTTCGGCCGGCCGAAATCTATGGATTGGAGTCCGAAGTATACGTCGGTGGGACGCGTAGCAGAGCCTGAACATCGGCGTGTACGCCGCGTCCGTCGGCATAAAACTCGGTCCATGGCCCGCTGCGGCGGATCGTCATGCGGCGCGTGGGCAGGATCACACAGCTGAGCAGGCCGGCGAGCGCGAGCACTGCGCCGACGAGCGCAAGTGCATCGCCGGGGCGGCTGTGCGCGTCGAGCTCGATGCTGAGCAGCGGCTCAAATGTGAGGTGTGTACGGCCGATGCTCATTTGTTGTGCTTTGATCTGCGCCGACGCAATTTCCTTTGCTGTGCCGATGCTGTATGCACGCAGCTCGTCGGGGGCGCCATTCGGCATGTGCAGCAGGGTGAGCACCAGCTGCGCCTCAGGGACAGCGATGGTGACGCCTTCGTCCATACCGAAATCGACGGCGGCGCTCTCGGTCGGTGAAAGGTAATTCGACGTGCGAATGGCGAGCGCGCGCCCGTCATCCGCAGCGGCGCGGATGCGGTAGCCGGGTGCGATGCGGCGCAGGGTGATGCGCAGGTCGCCGCGCGCACCGGATTGTTCGGTCTGCAGCGTCAGCGTGTCGCCGCTTGGTTCGAGCCGCAGCGTCGCCTGCTGTGGCGTGCTTTCCTGTACCTGCAGCACCGCCGTTTCGGCGCCGTGCAGCACAGCCGGCGTCGTGGAATTGATGATGAGGCTGTCGACGTCCCAGCCGCGCACGATGTTGATCAGCAGGCCGACGGCGGCCAGCAGCAGGCCCAGGTGAAGGACGATTGAGCCTGCTTCGGCCAGCGGCGCGCGCGTGGCGTGCAGCGCGTCGTCGGTGGCTTGGGTGCGATAGCGGCGCGTGTAGAGCGCCGCCTGCAGATCAGCCAGGCTCGGCGCCTGATCCGTGACGCGCAGGCGCGCGCCGTCGTTGAACGCACCTGCGGCGGCGCTTGTGCGCAGGCGAGCCGCGCGGTCTGCGATGCGCAGCGCTGCCATCGCCGCCAGCGCAAGCACGGGCAGGCGCAGCCACGGCGTGCCGCGCACGTCGTTCAGGCCGAAGGCGTCGAGTGGGGTGAACCAGCCGCCGAGCCGCAGCTGCGCTTCGGCGCGCCAGCGGTTCACGGCGAGCGCGTCGGCGGCGGCGGGCGTCTGCGGCAGCAGCGCCAGCGCAAGGCCGATGATCAACACTACTGCCACCAGCGCGGCGAGCAGTACGTCGCTCGTCAGCGCTTGCCACGCAGCGCGCCACGGGTCTCGCCGTTCGAGCGAATCGAGAGTATCCATTTCGGCTTCGGCTATTTCTGCTATTTTGACTTCGGGTAACTACTCAGGCCAGCCATTTTTCCAACGCGAAACACACTATTCTCTCCCCCGAAGGGGAGAGAATAGTGTGTTTCGCGGGAAATACTGATTTGAACCTGAGTAGTTACGACTTCGGTTATTTCGACAATGTTCAATCAGATTTCAGCCTTGACTAAACAATGTGTTTCACAATAGGCGCGTATTCGACGTCCGATGCGCAGATTATTTGCACACGAACGCTGATTATAAGAATCGTAACTACTCAGGTCAGCCATTTTTCCAACGCGAAACACACTATTCTCTCCCCCGAAGGGGAGAGAATAGTGTGTTTCGCGGGAAATACTGATTTGGGCCTGAGTAGTTACTAAGAATCAGACTTGCCGACTGGTGTGTTTTATCTACTTTTCCCTTTGAGTTGCATTAGGTCTCTCTTTTTCCGAATCCTCTGAATCCCCCGAATCCCTCGAAAAAGAGTGGAGTGATGTGGTTTGTGCGGGCGAAATTGATAAAACGGGCAAAATGGTGAGCTTGATTATAAAAAATCGCAGTCGCTCGGTCTGTACTTGCTCAGATCAGTCAGTTTTTCACTGTGAAATGCTGATCTGAGGCTGAGTGGGTGCTTTGATCGTGATTATGAGCGGGCGGTTGATAGTTGGTAGTTGATAGTTGGTAGTTGATAGTTGGTATATGAGGTGAAGATATGAACAAGACGAAACTGGTTGCGGGCATGGCGGTGGTGGCGGCGTTCACCATGGCATGCAGCTATCTCCCTTCGCCGGCTGCGCTGTTGCGGCAGGCGTTGAACCGGAGCGCAGCGCGCTCCGGGCCGGTTGCCGCAGCGACGAAGGCGGCGGTGAGCGAAAGCGCGCAGGTTCCTGAGCCGACGCGCGCAAGTGGCGCGGCCACCGATGCGGTCGCGGTGAGCGTGAATGTGCCGGCGCTCGGGCCGACGCCGACTGCCGTCCCCGACACCGTGCGCGAAAAGTTCGACAGCGAAGAGCAGGTGCTGATTAATCTGTACGAACGCGTGAATCCGGCTGTGGTGTCGATTCGGGCCACCACTGGTTCGGCCGACAACCCGACGGGCGGTGGACTGGGCTCTGGATTTGTCATTGACATGGCCGGCTACATCGTGACGAACAACCACGTGGTCGCAGGGGCGGATGCGTTGCAGGTCGTCTTTGCCGATGGCACGATGGCGGATGCAAAGGTCATTGGTACGGATGCGTTCAGCGATTTGGCGCTGATCAAGGTCAACCGGCCGGCAGATTCGCTGGCGGCTTTGGAGCTGGCGGATTCCGATCAGGTCAAGGTTGGCCAGCGCGTCATCGCAATTGGCAACCCCTTCGGCCTCGAAGGGACGATGACGCTGGGCATCGTGAGCGCGCTTGGGCGCAGCCTGCCGACGGAGAGCCGTTTTGCGAATCGGCACATCATCCAGACGGATGCGGCGATCAACCCGGGCAACTCGGGCGGCCCGCTGCTGGACTCGCGCGGCAAGGTGATCGGGGTGAACACAGCGATTCGGACGAATAATGATGCTGGTGTGAATGGCCAGCCGTCGAACAGCGGCATCGGCTTTGTAGTACCGTCGAACACGGTGAGGCGCGTGATCGCGCAGCTGCGCGAAAACGGGCGCGTTCAGTATCCGTATCTCGGCGCGACGATGAGCTCGATCGACTTGAAGACAGTCGGTGACAAGCTCGGTTTGAAGATCGACCACGGCATCTACATCGTCGAAGTGGTTTCCGGGGGCCCGGCGGAGAAGGCCGGTCTGCGCGGCGGCGATCTGGAGAATACCGTTGCTGTGGACGGACAGCGCGTGCCGAAGGGGGGCGACGTGATCCTCGAATTCAACGGCAAGCCGGTCGCAAGTTCTGATCAGCTGCTCGACATGATCGTCGATGGCACGCAGCCGGGCGACAGCGTCGATGTGAAGATCTGGCGTGCTGGCAAGGAGCAGACGCTGACGGTGAAGATCGGAGAGCGGCCGAAGCAGTAGCGGGGAAGTCAGAGTTGAGAGTAAAGAGTCTGAGTTGAACCTGCCTCGTTTTTTCGGGGCAGGTTCAGGGGGCGCCTCCGGCGCTTATGTTCCGCGGAAAAAGCGTCTACGGCGCGACACTGCCCCAGCCCGGACCCTCGGTCTGGGTGACGGCCCGCGCCATTTCGTGAAATCTGCCCCTAACGGCGGATGCACTCGGTTCAGGGGGTCTGCGTTGTGCTTTGGTACACTTCTGCCGCATGATTCAGGAAGCCATTGCCAAACTCCTTTCGCGCCAGCATCTGACCGCCGACGAAGCTGAGACTGCCATGCACGAGATCATGGGCGGCAGCGCCACGCAGTCTCAGATTGGCGCGTATCTGGCCGGCCTGCGTGTGAACGGTGAAACCGAATCGGAAATCTCCGGTAGCGCGCGCGCCATGCGTGAGCGGGCATTGCGTGTGAATCACTCGCAGTCGCGCATCGTTGACATTGTCGGCACCGGCGGTGACCAGTCGGGCACGTTCAATATCAGCACCACCGCCGCTTTTGTCGTTGCTGGCGCTGGTGTGTCGGTGGCCAAGCATGGTGGCCGCGCAGCATCGTCGCAGACGGGATCCGGCGACGTGCTGTCTGCGCTTGGTTTGAACATGACACTGACGCCTGAGCAGGTTGGTGTTTGTATTGACGAGGTTGGTATCGGATTCATGTTTGCGCCGAACCATCATCCGGCGATGAAGAACGTGGCTGGTCCGCGTCGTGAGCTTGGCACGCGCACGATCTTTAATATTCTTGGCCCATTGACGAACCCTGCCTGGGCGAAGCATCAGCTTGTGGGCACGTTTTCAGCCGACCTGACCGAACTGATGGCCAAGGTGCTGCGCGATCTGGGTTCGCAGCATGCGCTGGTAGTGAATACTGCCGGTGTCGACGAGTTGCTGACGATCGGCACGGCTACGGTCAGTGAGCTCGTCGACGGTGATGTGCGCACGTATGAGCTTGACGCGCGCGATCTCGGGCTGCAGCGTGTGACGCTTGACGAACTTGGCGGCGGTTCGCCGGACTTCAACGCCACGATTACGCGCGCGGTATTGGCGGGCCAGGATGTGCCGGCGCGCACCGAAGCGGTGTTGCTGAACGCTGGTGCGACGCTTTACGCAGCAGACGCTGCATCGAGCATCGCCGATGGCATTGTGTTGGCGCGCGAGGCGATCGCGTCCGGCGCAGCGCTGGCGAAGCTCGATGCGCTGGTGGCGAAGAGTGCGGCGTTTGCTGCGTGAAGAGCGCGTGAATTTCAGACTTCGTAACTACTCAGGCCAGCCATTTTTCCAATGCGAAACACGCTATTCCTTCCCCCAAAGGGGGAAGGAATAGCGTGTTTCGCGGGAACTACTGATTTGGGCCTGAGTAGTTAACGTGACTTGCTACCTTAGCTGGATTTTGGCCATTTCCGACGAGCGCCACGGCTCGCGCCGGCGTCGCCCGGGGCGACGCGCCTCCGGCGCTGTGCCCCGGGCTGGGATGCGGCCGCCTCTCTGAGGCTGTGGGCC
>CANJQH010000041.1 GCA_947476335.1 Anaerolineae bacterium
AAGGCTGAAAAAGCGCCAAAGGCGCGACGCAGTCCTAGCCCAGACCATCGGTCTGGGATGCACAACCGCACCCGTGGGAAATTGCTGCGTCGCAATGTGAGCGCAATGTGGGCGCAGTATGGGCGCAATGTGGGCGCAGTATGGGCGCAATGTGGGCGCAATGTGGGCGCAATGGGGGTTGTAGGCAAGGTTCGCACAGGGCAGACGCTCACAAGTTTTGCCTGGACGCACTACTCCAACGGCGCACGACGCGGCCCCGTGATGACGGTATGCGAATCGATGTCACCTTGTGAGTCCCCTATTCCCTACCTTCACCGCCCTTCACCGCCCGCGTCGCAAAATACGTCGGCATATAACGCGACGCCTGCTGCGAGCCGATATGGCGATCTTCATAAAACGCAGTGATGTGCAGCCCAGCATCGAGCTGGCCGCCGATCTGTTCAGCCAGCGTGTGGCTGAACTCGATTGGGCTGTCGCCATAGTGCTTCCTCCGTTCGACCGGATCCAGCTGCAGGTCGGAATACGGCAGCGAAAATTGCGCCACATACTTTTCATCGGCCGGCTCCGGCTCAAACACATAGATGTCCGGATTCATAAACCCGCTCAGCAGCACGCCGCCCATTTTCAGCACCCGCGCAGCCTCACGCCACACCGACCGAATGTCCGGCATGAACAGGTTGCTGACCGGATGAACGATCAGGTCGAAGCTCTCATCAGCAAACACGGACAGATCGGCCGCGTCGCCTTCGACCGTTGCCAGATCGAGCTCATCGCGCTCGGCCACCGCCCAATCCTGCGCCAGCTGCTGCGACGAGTTGTCGAACACCGTCACCGCCGCGCCCGCCGCCGACAAAATCGGCCCTTGCTGCCCGCCGCCCGCCGCCAGGCACAACACACTCAGCCCGCTCAAATCCGGATGCTGCGGAAACCACGCCACCGGCACAGGCTTCTGCTCCGTCAGCACGATCGACCAGTGCCCCGCCCGCGCCGCAATGATCTGCGCCGGCGTCACCGGCTTCGTCCACGGATTCTCTCCCCCCAGCACTTCGCGGTCCCACGCCGCCTTGTTATACGCAACGACGTCGATGTTCACCCCCAAATTTCCCGCCTCACTCACAGGATGCCCCCGAGGTTCCACGGCTGAAATTCCTCATCGCCAATCCCCTGCGCCTCGCTCTTGCTCGCCTCGCCCGACGCCACAGCGATGATTTTTTCGAAAATCTCCGCACCAACTTGCGCCATCGGCACCCCGTCCAAGATCGTTCCGGCGTTGACGTCCATGTCCTCGCTCATGCGCTCGTACATCGTGCTGTTCGACGCCACCTTGATGCTCGGCGACGGCTTGAAGCCAAAGCACGAGCCGCGCCCGGTCGTGAACACAATCAGATTGCAACCGCCCGCCGACTGCCCCGTGGCACCAACCGGGTCATACCCCGGCGTGTCCATGAAGCTGAATCCTGCCGTGCGAATCAGCTCGGCATACTCATACACATTCATCAGCGGCGTGTTGCCCGCCTTCGCCACCGCGCCAAGCGACTTTTCATAGATCGTGGTCAGCCCGCCCGCCTTGTTGCCTGCGCTCGGGTTGTTGTCGATCTCAACGCCGTGCGCCGCAGCATGGCGCTCCCACCAGTGAATCTTGCGCACCAGCTTTTCGCCGACCTCGCGCGAAATCGCCCGGCGCGTCAGCAGGTGCTCGGCACCGTATACCTCCGGCGTCTCGGCCAGCACCACGCCGCCACCCTGCCGCACCAGCTCATCGCATGCCAGACCGAGCGCCGGGTTCGCCGTCACACCGCTCCAGCCGTCGCTGCCGCCGCATTGCAGCGCCACAGTCAGGCCGCTCACCGGCAACGGTTCGCGTCGATATTCATTCGCAATCGGCAACAGCTGCTCGATCATCGCGATGCCGGCCTGCACAGTCTTGCGCACGCCGCCAGCATCCTGGATATACAGATTCGGCGGCGGCGGCACAATCGCGGGCGCATCGCTGCTCGCCGTTTGATGCGCCGCCGTTTGATGCGTCGGCGCCCGACGCACCGTCGGCGCATCCTTCCACGCCAGCTGGTAGTTGTCGATCAAGTCCGCCAGCTGATTGGTCTCGCAACCCAGTCCAACGAGCAGATAGCCGCCGACGTTCGGATGCGTGGCGATGCCAGCCAACGTACGCTGCAGCAGCACATAGTCCTCGCTGCCAACGCGTGTGGCACAGCCGAAGCCGTGCGCAATCGCGATCACGCCGTCGACGTTCGGAAACGCCGCCAGTTTCTCCGCAGTGAAATGGCGCGCAATCGAACGCACCGTGTGCGCCGAACAGTTCACGCTCGAAATCACTGCAATGTAGTTGCGCGTACCACTGCGCCCATCCGCCCGGCGATAGCCCATGAATGTGCGCCGCTTTTCCACCGGCACATATTGCACTTCCGGCACATCACTGCTGAACGCATAGTCCAGCGTCAGTTCGCCCAGGCCAAGGTTGTGCAGATGCACGTGGTCGCCCGCCACAATCGGCGTCTTGGCGAAGCCGATCACCTGACCGTAGCGCCGCACCAGCTGCCCCGCATCCACCGCGTGCAGCGCAAATTTATGCCCCGTCGGCGTCAGTGCGCGCACAACGAGATCGGCGCCGCGCCCGGTCAGGCGCGTGCCCACCGGCAGCGTGCGCTTCGCCACCGCCACATTGTCCGTCGGATGCAGCTGCACCGCCGCAT
Source organism: Anaerolineae bacterium (assembly GCA_947476335.1). GTDB lineage: Bacteria > Chloroflexota > Anaerolineae > J036 > Brachytrichaceae > CANJQH01. The sequence continues at coordinate 2,712 of CANJQH010000041.1, forward strand.
CGTCGAACGCCAGCGTCTCAGGTTCACTCAAGGGGAGAAATTCGATGGTTGCCATGGTTTTCTCAACAGCCGATCGCCGGAATTCGACCGCCGACCGCCGACCGCCATTGTCCGTCCTCAGTTCTTCAAGGTCATAGTCTGTTGTCGATGTTCGTCATCCGCGAACGGCGACAGGCAATCAGCCGTAATCCATCGGCCGTCGGCTGTCTGCGGTCGGCGGTCCTCTATCCCTACACCGGAATCGCCAACCCAGCCGCGCCCAATTCGCTCGTCATTGCTTCAGGGAAAAGCCGCCGCAAATGCTCCAGACCGATCTCCGCGCGGCGCACGCGCTCGCGGCTGAGGGCGACGACCTGATTCTCCAGATGCGTGCCGCTCGGATACACATCCGGCGCGTTACGCAGACCGAATTTCACGTACACCGGCGCACACACGCGCACAATATCACCGATTTCGTAATGGCGAATGAAACCACCAAAATTGTCCGGCACCTCGACATACAGGTCGAGCGGGATGTCAACCGCCGCACGCATCGCCGCCAGCTTCGGCATGTCCAGATCCGTCGGCACGTTGTAGGTCGTGGCGCCGAGCTTCTCCTGCAGACGCACGGACGCGGCATTGGCTGCGCCCATCTGCACAGAAATCTTGAAGCAGAAGTCAGCTGGAATTTCGCCGCGCCGCCGCATTTCGTCGGCCACCCACAACAGGCCTTCATCAGCGATCAACACGCTACGAATACCCAGTGACGCTGCGCGCCTGATGTCTTCGATCGCATAGATCAACTGCTCCATCCCGCGATGGCGCGCACCGAGATTCTTGCCCGCGAGCGACAAGATCTGCGCACCGGTCTCCCACGCTGCGCGCGGACCGACGAAAAGGCTCACTTCTACGCGCGCCTCGCGGCCAAGCTGGGCCATCTCACGAATCTCAGCGTCGGTCATCAGCATCACACCGCTGCCCTGTGAGATGCGATGTACGCGCACTTTGCGCCGCTCCGCCTCCTCCAATACCGCTCGCATCGCACCCGGGCCCTCAACACTTGGAATTTCGACGCGGTAATGCGCTCCGTCGGCAAAGCGCTTCTTCGAATCGGGAGCCGACTGCAGATCACCCGGCGGCAGGCCGAGTGAGACGAGAAATTCGCGCGTGCGCGCAAAGGGATCGCTCATGATGTCGTAAGTGAAGCACAGGTGCGCAAGAAATGCCATTGGCAGACGCCAGTCGTTGTCCATCGTCAGAAAATGCCGCACCGCCGTGCAGAATTCGCGCGATTTTTCGACCATCGGCGTATGTGCACTGACATCGATCCAATGCAGCCTGCCTTATTGCGCCAGCACAGCCATGTATTCAGCGTTGCCCAGCGGCATGGCTGTGCAACAGCAACACCGGCTGCATCAATTCCTCCAGGGCGCGGGGCGTGTCCCAGCCCAGCGACGAGGCCACCGATTCATTCGCCGCGTGCGCACCCATCGCCAGGAAATCTTCGAGGCCACACTGCGGCACATCATCCGACGACAGCTTCACGAAAAACTGCGCACCGCGCGTGCGCGCGAACATGCAACTACGCACAAATCGTAACTACTCAGGCCAGCCATTTTTCCAACGCGAAACACACTATTCTCTCCCCCGAAGGAGGAGAGAATAGTGTGTTTCGCGGGAAATACTGATTTGGCCCTGGTAGGTACCACAAATCTAAAACGGCGCACATGCAGCATCAGCCCGGATACACGATGCGTCACACCAACCAGTCGACGCGCCGCACACGCTGCGGCTCAGCCCTCGCTAAGTGAGTCGCCAAAAGTTCTGGCGGCAGATTCGCCTCCCCCGCTTTGCGGGGGAGGCGAATCTGCCGGACAAAACTTATGGACAGGAACTTAGCAAAATCACCGGCACACAGCCGCTGTACACAGCAACAAATTAACGTCTTGTCCATTGACATGAACTCTGATTCTGGTTTGCATACACTCCACTGTTAATAAATCTCTCATATCAATTTCAACTTCACAAAAGAACGTCACAAATACTGTACATTCGTAACTACTCAGGCCAGCTATTTTTCCAACGCGAAATACTGATTTGGGCCTGAGTAGTTACTCAGAGCGTTTATATCCAAACATATTCAATGGAAATCAGACGCGGAGGCGCGCTGCGTAGGAAACTCAATGAAAAACAACGAGCCCTCATTTGCCCCCACGCCCGAAGTCATCAAGGTGTCCGCCGGATCTCGTTCTACCGCCGTCGCCGGAGCCATCGCTGGCATCGTGCGTGAACAAGGCCGGGTCGACGTACAAGCCATCGGCGCCGGCGCCGTCAACCAGGCGATGAAAGCAGCCGCCATCGCCCGCGGGTACCTGCTGCTCGATGGAATTAACGTCATCGTCATCCCCTCATTCTCCGATGTGCTGATTGACGGCGCAGAACGCACCGCAGTGCGGTTTTCGATCGAACCGCGGTGATGGGGAGCGGAGTAAACCCTGTTGTGTTGTCGCTCAGCACCACGGCGCCAGGATCGGTGCCGGGATGCTCGTGGTCGTCTCCAGAATCGCTGCATCGAATATCGGCTGATAGACCGGCCGATAGACCGGCTGATAGACCGGCTGATATGCGACCGCTCTTCGATGATCCACTCATTCGAGGTCTTCATCAGCAGCACGCCAGCAGCACGCCAGCAGCACGCCGAGGAGTCGAACTGAATCGTCGTCCAGAAATACCCGCATTACATCGCTGCGCCGTCGGATCTCGCAGTTCAGCCGCTCGACGATGTTCGTCGAGTAAATCCACGTCCAGTAATCCTGCAGAAAGGCCGTGTACGCCAGAATGTCTTCTTCCATCTTTTTCTCCAGACTTCATCTCCAGACTTCATCTCCAGACTTCTGCTCCAGACTTCTGCTCCAGAAAAAAAAGAGAAGGTTTCAGCCGTACCGCACATTACTCTGACTCTCTACTCTCTTCCGCTATGATGCGCCGCGATGCGCATCGATCTGCACAGTCACTCCACCGCGTCGGACGGACGGCTTTCTCCGACTCAGCTCGTCGAACTCGCGCGAGACCGCGAAGTCGGCACGCTCGCCCTCACCGATCATGACACCTTGCGCGGCACGGCCGAAGCCATCGCCGCCGGCGCCCGCATGGGCGTGCGTGTGATCGCCGGCATCGAAGTCAGCACCCTCTTCAACGCCAGCAAAGAGGCTCATATCCTCGGCTACGGCATGCGCCCGACCGAAGACGCCACCCGCACCACGATCGACTCGCTGCAGCCGCTGCGCGCCTCGCGCGCACGCGCCATCCTTGCTCGCCTAGCCCAGCTCGGCATGCCCGTCGAATTCGAAACTGTCGCCCAGCTCGCCGGCGACGGCATGATCGGTCGCCCTCACATCGCGCGCGCACTCATCGCCGCCGGATACGTCCCCGATTTTCAAACCGCCTTCGATCGCTATATCGCCGAAGGCCAGCCCGCTTTCGTTCCCAACGACGCGCTCACACCCGCACAGGCCGTCGATCTCATTCACGCCGCACACGGCGTCGCCGTCCTCGCTCACCCCTGCGAATTCAAGGGCGACCTCGATGCGCTGCTCGCTGAGCTTATCGGCGCCGGCCTCGATGGCATCGAGGTTTATCACCCCGGCAACCCACCAGCCTCCCGCCCAGCATTGCTCGAACGCGCTGCACACGCCAGCCTCATCGTCACCGGCGGCAGCGACTTCCATGGCCTCGGCGTCGACGGCGACGCTTCGCTCGGCAGTATCAGCCTGCCAGACGGGATTCTCGAAGCGCTCGACGCTAAAATGACTCCCTAATCTCCCGCTGGATTCTTCGCAACTTCCTCACGCCCATGGGACAGGCGATATTCCAGCAGGAGAGGGTCAATATGAAAATCATCCGGTTGCTCATCGGCATCGTCATCGCCGCCGTTGCGCTCTACTTTACTTTTCGCGACGTCGACTTCGGCGCCTTCACTGAAGCGTTGCGCACGGCCGAGTGGATCTGGTTCGCACCCGCCGCCGCTGCGCTGCTCGCCGTGCTCGCCCTGCGCGCTCTACGCTGGTCGGCCATCATGGGCGGAACTCCGTTCGGCGTCACTTTCCACGCCCTCAACATCGGCTACATGATGAACATGCTGCTGCCCGGTCGCCTCGGTGAAATCGGCCGCGCCTGGGTCATTGGCGCACGCACGACCGTCGGCATGCCGCGCGCACTCAGTGCCGTGATCGTCGAACGCCTGCTCGACCTGTCCGCCGTGCTGCTGCTGCTCGCCGGCGTCGCGCCCTTCCTGCCGCTCCCAACCGAGCTTGCGCGACCGGCGGCGATCTCCGGTGCCCTGCTCATCATCCTGCTCATCGCCATCGCCATCACAATCTGGCAGGCCGAACGCGTCGAACGGCTGCTGCGCTTCGCACTCGGTCGCATCCGTGGCCTGGACGCAGAACCGTGGATCATGCGCTTCCGTGAAGTCTGCGCCGGCTTCCGCATGCTCGGCTCTCCCGCCCGCATCGGCGCCGTACTCGCACTCACCCTCGGCGTCTGGGGATGCTCACTCTTCGTCTGCTGGTTCGTCATGCGCGCCTTTCTGCCGCCATCGTTCAAAGCATCCACCCTCGTCGTCATCGTCGCCAACCTCGGCGGCGTCGTGCCCACACCCGGCGGCCTCGGACCAGCACAGTATTTCGCCCGCCTCGCACTCGCCCCCTTTGGCAGCGACGTCACGCGCGGCGTCGCCTTCGTCTTCGTCTGGTGGATTTCGCAGATGCTCGCGCTGATCGCCCTCGGCTTTGCCGGCCTGCTGCGCCTCGGCCTTTCGTTTCGCCACCTGAGCGGATCCGCTCGGACCGGCGCCTGACCGCTCATGCGCATCCTGCACCTCCTCACCTACTACCGCCCCTGGATCAGCGGCCTCACCATCTACGTCGAACGCCTCGCCCGCGGCCTCTCCGCCGCCGGCCACGACGTCACTGTCCTCACGTCGCGCTATGACCCAGCACTGCCGCTGCGCGAAGCGATGGACGGCGTGCACGTCGTGCGCGTCCCTGTCGCTGCACGCATCAGCAAGGGTGTGATCATGCCCGCTTACGGTCATACACTCCGTACGCTGCTGTCCGAATGCGACGTGGCACATCTGCACCTGCCACAGTTCGACGGCGCTGGCATCGCACTCAACGCGCGCCTCTTTCGCAAGCCGACGCTGCTCACCATCCACGGCGACATCCGCCTACCCAATCTGCCGACGAACCGCGTCGTGCAGCGCGTCATCGACACGATGAATCGCATCGCCGGCCACAACGTCGATCGTGTCGTTTCGTACACCGACGACTTTGCGCAGCATTCGACCTTCCTGCAGCGCTACCAGCACAAGCTCTCCATCGTGCCGCCGCCGATCGAAATGCCCGTACCCGATCCCGTCGAAATCGCCGCGTTCAAGCAGCGCTGGAATATCACCACCGGCCCGATCATCGGCATGGTGGCACGGCTCGCCACAGAAAAAGGCGTCGAAGTACTCGCACGTGCTCTCGAAGATGTGCTGCAAAAAGCACCCGGCGCACGCGTGCTTTTCGTCGGGCCGTACAAGAACGTCATCGGCGAGGAACACTACGCCGAGCGCATTCACGCTATGCTCGCCGAACTCGCCACGCGCCATGGACCACGCTGGGATTTCGTCGGGCCGCTGCAGGGCGCGCAGCTCGCTGCGTTCTTCGCCGCCTGCGACGTGCACGTGCTGCCCAGCCTCAACAGCACCGAATCGTTCGGGCTCGTACAGGTCGAATCGATGCTGTGCGGCACGCCAGTCATCTGCAGCGACCTGCCCGGCGTACGTGTAGCACCGCGCATCACCGGCATGGGCGAAATCGTGCCGATTGGCGACGCGCCGGCATTGGCCAACGCAATCGTGCGCGTGTGCGCCAACCGCGCGCAGTACGTGCGCCCGCGCGCTGAAATCATGGACCATTACAGTACTGCACGCACCGTGCGCGCATACGAACAACTTTATGGCGAACTCATCGCCGCACGCAGCAAATACAAATCCGCATGATCCACGAAAACGAAATTCCAGCAACGACTGAAATTCACAGCCCCGAAAGAAAAGCTGGCAGCTTTGGCAGCATCGGCACGCTGATCCTCGGCATGATCATCGGCGGCGCGCTCGTCGTCGGCCTCGGCAATGTCGGCGCCGGCAATGTCGGCCTCGGCAATGTCGGCTCAGGCAGAAAAGAATCGTCGACGGCCGATGCGCTGCGACAGGCCGCGTACGAAGGTGCGCGCGCCGGCGCAAAGGAAGCGGCGGGCGCAGCGGCCGCTGCGCCCGCCGCGCCAGTCGCCGTCGGCCCGACGGCCGAGTCCGTCTTCCAAGTCGAACACCGCCGCGCCAACACGCTGGGTTCGGCCAACGCGCCGGTGGTCATCGTCGAATATTCCGATTTCGAATGCGGCTACTGCAAGCGCTTCTTCGACACCACATTGACGCAGATCATCGACACATACGTGAAAGACGGCAAGGTGCAGCTCAGCTACAAGCACTTCCCGTTCCTCGCGGATTCGTCACTGCCCAAGGCCGTCGTCGCCGAATGCGCAGCGCAGCAGGGCAAATTTTGGGAGATGCACAATGCGCTCTTCAGCGGCCGCATCCCTGCTGGCAGCGACGCGCAGATCAACACAGCCGCAGCGCAGCTCACCGGCGAGCTCGGCCTCGACGCTGCCAAATTCACGGCCTGCCTGAAGGATGATGTAGTGCGCAAGCGCGTGCTCGCCGATTCCGATGAAGGCCAGCGCGTCGGCGTACGCGGTACGCCTTCGTTCCTTGTCAATGGCAAACTGCTCGTCGGCGCACAACCCTATGCAGCATTTCGCATCGCGATCGAGCAAGCGATAAAGAACTGAGGATTTCAGATTTCGTAACTACTCAGACCAGCCATTTTTCCAACGCGAAACACACTATTCGCTCCCCCGACGGGGGAGCGAATAGTGTGTTTCGCGGGAAATACTGTTTTGGGCCTGAGTAGTTATCAGGTTTCAGGTTTCAGGTTTCAGGTTTCAGATTTCAGATTTCAGATTGAAGAGACAAGTCTGAAATCGTAACTACTCAGACCAGCCATTTTTCCAACGCGAAACGGGCTATTCCTTCCCCCTTCGGGGGAAGGAATAGCCCGTTTCGCGGGAAATACTGATTTGGGCCTGAGTAGTTACCTGAAATCTGAAATGCCTATTTCCCCAGCGCCACTCCCTCACGAATCGAGGTGTCGCATACGCGCAACACACGCGCATTGGTGGCCGACATCAGTTCGCGCACGATGATGGCACCGAACAGCGCCATGTCCACACGCGAAGAATTCAATCCCGGCAGCGCCGTCAGCTCATCGACCGTCATCGATGCCAAACGCTGCAACCAGCGCTCGAGCGCGTCGGCGCTCAACTCGTACCCACGCAGGCGGCTCTTCTGCCCAGCCGCAGCCTGGTCGATACGCGCCAGCGCACGCACCGTGCCACCGATACCCGCCAGCATTCCACCTGCCGGCACCGACCGACGCAGCCACGCCTCACCAATGAACTTCGACGCAACAAAGGCGCGCAATGCATCGAGCTGCCCCGCACTCATCGGCGCGTAATTCGGAAAACGACGCAACAGACGCAGCGTCCCAAGTGCATAGCCCTGTGCGTGCACCATCACATCCGCCTTCACCTGCGCCGTGCGCAAACTGCCGCCGCCCAGATCGAAGACAAGCCCATCGTGCATGCCCAGTGCATCCGTCACCGCCGCACACGCATAACGTGCTTCCTCTTCTTCGGTCAGCACATGCACGGACAACTGCGTCGCTTCTTCGATTTGTCGCATTACATCATCGCGGTTGCTCGCATCACGCAGCGCACTCGTCGCAACTGTGACAATCTGTGAAGGCCGAATTTTCGCGGACGCACAACGTGCGCAAAATTCTTTCAGCACGTTGATCGTGGCGTCGACCGCCGTCGGCGTCAGTGCACCCTCAGCGTCGATCTCGTCGATCAATCGCAGGCGCGCGGATTCGTCATACTCATACAAATGGCGATAAGCACCGTCTTCAATCGCATATAGCGACAGGTGCAGCGTGTTCGACCCAAGGTCGATTACAGCGAGTTCGTGAGATTCCATCATGCAATTGCCTGTAAATCAATCACCCTCCTGAAGAGAGGATACGAAATTACCAACTTGAGCCTGAGTGATTGAGTTGTAATAGTGTGCTGTAAATTACGAAAAGCAGGTTAAACAAATGTGAACATTCGTAACTACTCAAGCCAGCCAGTTTTCCAATACGAAACACACTATTTCTTCCCTCTTCGGGGGAAGGAATAGCATGTTTCGCGGGAAATATTGATTTGGGCCTGAGTAGTTACGAAGATTCATCTGTGATCAGCGTTCCAAAAACGGCACCAGCACCGCATAAGTCGGCAATGTGCCGCTGATGTACTGCTGCGCGCGTGCCCATGCATGTTCACCCGCCACACGACCGAGCGCGCGACCGTCGAGGTCGCCGCGCTCGAAATGGATGCCCGAATAGCGACGCGACAAGCCAGACTGATCAGCAGCCTCGCTGAACGTCGCCCACGTCAGCGTCACCGGCTGCGACGGCGTAATTCCCGGTTCAATAACCGAGCTGCCCGCTGCAATGACGACGCTCTCTCCGAATGCGTCACTGCCCGTGAAGTTGCGCAGCACCTCAGCACCAGCCGCGCTGAACGCGCTGTGGCCGGAAACGTATTCGCCGAACGGTGGCGTCACGAAGCACGGCTTCTGATAGGGCAGCCACTCTTCCGCGGGAATGTCGCGCACACCCTGGCCAGACCCAGCCCACGCGCGCGCCGTCTGCCCAGCCAGCGCAAAGTGAACCGCAGTGATCGGCCGGACGGAATCATGCGCGCGCTTAGCGCCCCACGCCATAATGCCCGCGTCGAATACGGCATTCGTCAGCGTGAAAAACATGCGCGCATCGTCATCCAGTGAATGTGCGTCGCGCGCCGATACGTACTGACCAAACAGCGCCCAATGTCCCGGCGGCAGCACCGTGTCCGGGCCGTTCGACCAGTACTCAGCAATGACTTTTTTCTCGTCGTCTAGTTCGCCGCTGATGCTGATCATCTCGCGCGCCTGTAATTCGTAGCCCGGATCCGGCCACAGAATCTGCCCAAGCGTCGTCGTTACCGCAGCAGCGTCACTGAACGCGAACGGCTGCACATTGCCCCAGTGCGGTGTGGTGAATGTCTGCGTAAACACTGCAGCGCCCGCCAGTGCACAGTCACCGGCATAGTCCGGGTCTCGCACAATCAGCGGCTGCCAGCGATTCGGATCGACGAGCGTCGCGGTGCCGGTCACAGGTGCCGGCGCATTCACAGGGACATAGCCGCTCTTGTCGGGATACACACAGGTGCCGAAAAATTTCTCGCAGTTCTCGTTCGAGCCGTCGCTGCGATGCACCGCGATCACCTGGCGGCCAGCCCACACCCCGAGGCCGCCCGGCGTCGTCGGATCAGACGGCAACACATCGGCGTTATCCGCATCGACTGCGACGCTGTAGCCAAGCGCATTCATCAACGGTTGAAAGCAGACCGACTTGAGGTCACTGTACAAATTTGCAGCAGCAACGTACGCTGCATAGCTGATCGCCTCACGCTTGTTTGCTTCAGTGCGTTCCGCAGGCGGACGGCGATGCAGGCCGAACGTCGTCGTCGCCAGCGCGTGTTCGTCGTATGCGGCCCATGCATCGTAAATCGCAGTGTGCAGAACAGCCAGGCTCCGCGATGCCACCGTCGGCGCCGTCGGCGTCTGTGAAATTACCGTCAGCAGCGCCCGATCCCACGCCAGCACGACATTCGATTCTGCAGCAAAAGCCGCACAGTTGAAGTAAGGCCGCGGCGCGCGCGCTGCAGCCGGATGAAGCAGCGACGACGGCGCAATCGCCACAGGAAATCCAAGCACGATAGTGAAGGCGAGATGAAGAAGTTTTCGCATATCAAAACAAATTTTTTATTTCAGATTTCAGATTTCCTAACTGCTCAGGCCTAAGTTCCTGTCCATAAGTTTTGTCCGGCAGATTCGCCTCCCCGCTTTGCGGGGGAGGCGAATCTGCCGCCAGAACTTTTGGCAACTCACTTAGATCAGTATTTCCAGCAAAACACGCGATCCGAAATCCTCTACGCCAAATCCTGCGCCGCTTCAAGCGCCACACGAATCGCCGCATCGACGGCGGCGTCCTTCGCGTCCATCACAACCTGCTCACTGGCCGTGCGCTGCGCAATCACCGCGCACACGCAGCCAGCCGCAAAGCCGTACACGTTGCCCATCTTGAAAAGCGTGCCCGATTCCATCTCGTAGTTGAGCACATTCAGCGCACGATATTCTGCGGTGATGCCCTGCATGCGCCGCAGCAGAATCGGATTCGCCGATTCAGTGCGCTCTTGTCCTTCATAAAATGTGTCCACACTCGCCGTGATGCCCACATGCGCCGTCACATGCAGTTTGTGCGCAGCAGCAGCCAGTGCCACCGTTACAAACGGATCACCCGACGCCGGATATTCCGTCGGCGCAATGTCCTCCGCCGCACCCTGCCGACACAAGGCAGCCTTCGTAATCACCACCGAACCCGGCAGGACATGCTCCTGAATCGAGCCGCACGTGCCAATGCGAATGATCGTGCGCACGCCAACCTGCACGAGTTCGTTCACCACGATGCTGAGCGACGGCGCCCCCATCCCACTGGTGGCGCTGATGGCGCGACGGCCATTTGGCAGCCAACCAACATAGCTGTTGAGACCGCGATGCTCCGAAAGTTTGACTACATCGCTGAAATGCGTTGCTGCAATCATGTGCGCACGATCCGGATCGCCGCTGAGAAAGGCCAGCGTCGGCCGCGGATCGCTCAAATCGTCTGCGCCAAAACCGATGTGATAAAAGCTTTTCGCCATGCCGAGATTTTAGGCTGACACCCTCAAACAGTCATATTCACCTGCTAAAGTCAATCGCTCAAACTCTGCTAAATCAGCTAAATCGTAACTGCTCAGGCCGCTCTATTTTCTATCGCGAAACACACCATTCCTTCCCCCTTCGGAGGAAGGAATGGTGTGTTTCGCGGGAAATACTGATTTGGGCCTGAGTAGTTACGAGAAGCCGGGTTACATTACACACAAATTATGCGCACTCATACTTCCCCCTTCTCCGGGCGCATCGGCACCGCCCGCGCCGACATCACACCACCCGTCGGCATCTTCAATCGCAACTGGGGCGCCGCCACAGGCGATGTCTCCACCGGCATCCACCGCCCGCTCACCGCCACCGCACTCGCACTCCAGGAATCGAACGGCGGCTCGCCACTGTTGCTGCTTTCGCTCGACCTCGGCTGGTGGCGCACGCTCGAGGACGAATGGGCCGTGCGCGCCGCCATCCTCAACACTCTCGACATCGATGAATCGCGCGTGCTGCTGCACCTCACCCACACGCACGCAGGCCCCGGCATCTGCATCGAAGACGCCGACAAACCCGGCGGCACATTCATCCCCGCCTATCTCAACCACCTGCGCAACACCTGCGCGCACATCGCGCGCGAAGCGCTTGCGTCCGCTCGTCCAGGCCGCCTCGAATGGGGCTACGGGAAATGCACGCTCGCACGCAATCGTGACCTGCCCGATCCCGCCGCGCCACGCGTGCTGTGTGGTTGGAATCCAAATCAGCCAGCCGACGACACGCTGCTCATCGGCCGCGCCACAGACGAACAGGGTGCGCTCATCGCCACGCTGGTGAACTACGCATGCCACCCGGTCACGCTCGCCTGGCAGAACAGCCTGATCTCGCCCGACTTCGTCGGCGCCATGCGCGAAACGATCGAGGCGCATACCAAAGCACCGTGTCTATTTTTACAGGGCGCGTCGGGCGAACTCGCACCGCGCGAACACTACGTCGGTAATGTGGACATCGCCGATCGCAATGGGCGCGTGCTTGGCTTCGCCGCGCTCGCCGCACTCGAAGAGATGCCTCCACCCAATACTGACATCGAATACGCAGGCCCCGTCGAAAGCGGCGCACCATTGGCGACGTGGCGTCGCGCGCGTCATCAAGACTCCGAACGCACATGCGCGCTCGAATCAGGCATCGTGCCGTATGTGCTGCACCTGAAGCCGCTGCAATCGCTCACAGAAGTAAAAGCACAGCTCGCCAACACAAGCGATGAGTTCATGCGCGAACGACTACGACGCAAGCTGCGATTACTGCGCAGCGTCGGTGAAGGCCCACACTACACCGCGCGCGCGTGGGGCTGGCGTATCGGCGAAGCGCTGCTGCTTGCCCAGCCGATGGAAGCTTACTCACGCCTGCAAACTGAACTTCGTGCCGCAGTTCCCGATCGCGCACTCACCGTGATGAACATCACCAACGGCAGCTACGCATACCTCGCCCCGCGCGAAATGTACGACTTCGATCAATACCAGGTCTGGCAATCACCGTTCACCGCCGGCTGCCTCGAAATCGCCATCGACGCGCTGCACCAATGGGCAACGGCTTTACCTTAAAGACACACCAGAAACATTTAAGGTCAGATTCCTCGTCGTCGATGACGTGGACGATTCATCCACCACTTCGATCCAGTACGTTTGCCCATTGTTCACCACCAATGTCAGGTTCGCCTGCAAGTTCCCGTTGACATCACCGAGGCTGCACGCCACCATGGTGATCGTCGAAGACTGCTGATCGAGAGACCAAACGGCCACAGCAGTGTCATAGCTACTGCCGGCCGTGGTCACATTGAGGGAACCCGGCAACATTGGGACGACGCTGTACCAGACTGAAGCATTTCCTGTGCCCCCAACGCACCCAATCTGCGGGTCGTCGGCCGACGTCGTCGCAGCCATTACATTTCGCGTCTCGTGAAACGGCAGCGTCGAAATTAAAAATGGGTTCTGCCGCAAGTCATTCGCTACTGCAGCGGGCGTATCCGTCGGCGTCGGCATCGGCGTATCCGTCGGCGTCGGCATCGGCGTATCCGTCGGCGTCGGCATCGGCGTATCCGTCGGCGTCGGCATCGGCGTCGTGCTCGGCTGTGGCGTCCCCGTCGCGCCAGGCGTCGGCATCGGCTGTGGCGTCCCCGTCGCGCCAGGCGCCGGCGTCGTGCTCGGCTGTGGCGTCCCCGTCGCGCCAGGCGTCGGCATCGGCGTCGGCATCGGCGTCGGCATCGGCGTCGGCATCGGCGTCGGCGTCGTGCTCGGCTGTGGCGTCCCCGTCGCGCCAGGCGCCGGCGTCGGCGTCGGCGTATCCGTCGGCACGTAGCTGCCCGGCGTCGGCCCATTCACGTTCAACACAAGATCCAGATTTGACGCATCCCCCGTGTGCGCCGCCACTTCGATGTAGTACATCCTCCCAGGAATAACCGTGAACTGCAACTGCGATGTCTTTATATTTGCAGCTGCATCATCATTGCAGATGCCGGAGGGGTTTCCATCAAAATAGTTCCCAATACCTCCCTGCACAGCCGCATACACCGCCAGAACAGTATCAAAGCTGCTGCCGGCAGTGTCGATAGTCACTGTGCCCGACTGGTCCGTCTTGTAGCGGTACCAGACGGTCTTTATGCCTCTGTCTGCCGTGCCGCACAGCATCGGATCCGTGGTGTAGCTCGTTGCGCTGTTAATATTTTGCGCCTGCGAAAACGGGACCACATTCACATCGTGCCATGCGCCGAAATTGTCGTTCGCCGGTGGCGCACTCGTCGCAGTCGGCGCAGGCGCGCCGGGCGGCGGCCCATTGAGTATGAAAATGAGTTGCATCGCAGCTGACTGTGACGCGATCAATGGGTTCCGAATCGCTTCCCCACCGCGCGCACCCGATACACCCACCACTTCGATATACAGTTCTTGTCCGTAGAGTACCCTACTGCTCACCAGATGGCCGTTGCTCGCACAGGTCTTCAGCACAAGCACGTTATTCACCATCTCAAAAAGCGCTACCGCCGTCTTATAGCTGCTGCTCGTCGTATCAACATCGAGCAAGCCTGACGTCGAGGGCCTGTAATAAAACCAGACGCTCGCAACGCCCTGGCTCTGAATACAGCTCAATATCGGGTCTGACGTCGATGTCGTCGCACGCGACGTATCAAGCTGCACGGAGAACGATCCGCTATTGATTTCGACAGCCGCAGCAATGCCGTCATTGCCTGGAATAGCCGGCGTCGTGCTCGGCTGCGGCGTCCCCGTCGCGCCGGGCGCCGGCGTCGTGCTCGGCTGCGGCGTCCCCGTTGCGCCGGGCGCCGGCGTCGTGCTCGGCTGCGGCGTCCCCGTCGACATGAGCGTCACAAATGGAGACGATGTCGCGGTCATCCAAGAGACAGACATCGGCGTAGCCGTCGCAGCCACAATCTGCTGAACGAGCGCATCACTCTCGCTCGGCGGCAGATTAAGCGATATTACGATGCCACTCGCCTGATCCGGCGCAAGTGCAAGCTGCGACAGAATGGCCATCAGATCAGTCGGCGGCGGTTCAAGCGCATCCAGGACGACGATGATTTCCGGCGACGCGAGTTGCAGCACATCGATCACACCCACAATCGTCGCGGGTGAAACGCCTGCATTGTTCAGCACCATGCCGATCACCTGCGGCGGCGCTTTAATCGAAGTGAACAGATCAGCCAGTGCACGTGCATCGTCGAGCATATTTCCGAACTGCACCTGCTCAGTCAGGTTTTCAGCCTGAGTCTGCATCCCAAGTCCAGCCAGCGCAGCCGCCATGTCTTCTGCAGAAAGACCAAGCGATGCAAGTAAGTCCTTTGCCGCCTGATCATCCAATGCCTGTGAACCAACAAGCAAACCAAGGTTCGCGCCCGTCATGCCGGCTGCATGTGCGGCAGCGACGAGCCATGCCGGATCGAACACAGCCGGATCGATGCTCGCGAGCATCCAGCCCAGCCCACGCCCAGTCGCACCATCCTTCACCAACTGCGCCACCAGTGCAGCCATCTCCTCCTGATTGAGATACGGTGCCGTTGTGCCAAGCACCTGTGCCACTGATTTCGGATCGCGCACTGACGGCAGTGATTTATAAAAGACCACGGCCGGCAATGCCGCTTTCACATCCGATGTGCTTTTCGCTTCGCCCTGCACCATCACAGCCGGCGGCGCCGATGCGCCATTCCAGTTCCGCACCTGCACCTGCAGCACCGCCCCGGGCGGCACCTGCAAATTCATCGTGGCGAATACGCTTGATCCCTGCGCATTCACACGCGCCACGATCACGCTCGATCCCTGCGCCGCCGCACCCGACACCTGCAGCTGCCCTTCCTTATCCATGCCAACAACGATCGAACCGCCGGCCGATGTATTCATCTGCGCTACCGTCGCCAGCGTTGCAACACCATCGTGCTCGGTGGTCACCTTCACCGTCAGCCGCGATCCGATCGCCGGCGTAAGCACCACACCCGCGCCACTCGCAACGATAGACATGCGCGACGAATTCAACTTCTGCGCCATCAGTCCCTCGATCGCCAGCGCATAACCACTACCCGTCACGTGCACATTGCCACTCGCATCCAGCACCCCCGGCTGCGGCTCGAGCAAAATCGATACGGTCGTCGTCGCCGGCAGCATCACCAGCGGCGCCTGATCCTGATACAACGCATCGCGCAGCGGAACCACGTGCGAGCCCGGAATTTCCGCCACATAGCGACCTTCCACCAGCCCGGAACGACGGCCCTGCCCATCCGCAATCTGAACCGACAAATTGCGTCCGCTCACAGCGACGCCAACTTCGCCCGCCGCAGCAGCGTTGCTCTGCGGCGGGCAGAATGGGCAGTTCATCTTCGCAAAATACGAATCGATCGGCACAAACATGAGCGACTGCGTGAACGCGTCACCCTCCCACGCCTGTGGGTCCGTCGAGGGGTTACTCGCACCGAGTGAATAACGCCACGTGTCCGCGCGCGCATCCACTTCGACGTACAGCGGCTTGCCCGGCCAATTGTTGTCGTAGACCTGAATGTGAAATTTTTGGCCACCCATCTCCTGCACACCGTATGCCAGCAATGAATGCCCCCCGCCGCCACGTTTAAAAATGCCAAGGTCAACCATGCGTGCATCACCATTGCGCGAACGACGCAACATCTCCGCCACGATCTGCCGCGGCGTGCCGCGAATCGCAGCGCGCGTCAATTCAGGCAGCACCTGCAAAGACCAGTCGCGTGCGATCTGTTTCATCACAGGCACGTTCTGCGGCAGATCAAACGGCTTCGCCACACCATTGGCGAATGCACTCGGCTGCAAATCATTTAGCCAGAAACGCGACGCCATCACCGTAAATCCAGCACAGTGACCAGCTCGCATGTAGTCAGTCACCATGTCCAGCCACAGCTGTGCAGCAGGCGTCGGAATGCAGCGCACACCGACGAAGCGCGCGCACACGCCATCGCCAAACAACTTGCGCAGGTCGTCAATGCTCATATCACCTTCCGGGAAACCAGATCCGTAATTGCGGAAAGTCAGCGCATCACGCTGCAATGCAAAGTCGATGGCGAAGGCACCGCGCAAAGGCGCAACGGGCGCTGGCGCAGCAACCGGCTGCACCACCGGTGCACGTTCACGAGGCACATCCGACCACGGCGCCACAAATGATTCGACGGCGGCCGCGCGCGACGTTTCGAGCGGCTGCATCGGATCAACCCACGCAGCGCGCAGCGGCGCACGCGAACCGCTGATCGCCATGGCGATCAGCCCGGCCACAAGCGCAACTGCGATTAGCGCAGTCAGCAGTGTGTCGAAACGATTCATGAATAATTTCTGTTGCGCAGCTACTTCGCCGCAAGGACAAAGTTCCCTTCCTGGACCAGATGACCATCGAGATACATCTCGACTACATACGCGCCTGGCGCAAGCGCGAACTGTGCACTTGGCGCGAGCGGAACCATGCGCTCACCATCAGCACCAGACATCCATGTTTCCACCGCGCGCAGCCACGGCGCTTCCATGCCGTCATAGTTCACCTTCATCACAAACTGCGCACCTGCTCGCACTCCACGATGTGAAAAACGCACCAGCACTGGCGCATCGCCGGCAGCAGCAATATTCACCGATTTGTCGGTCGTCTGCTGCGAAGTCGCATCCTGCGCCAGCCCAGCGCGAAACGGCGACGCCGCATCCCCCAGCGCCACAAAGCCGCTGACGACGCCGCTGGCATCGAACTGGCCACTGCCGAATTCGAGCGGGCCAATCGACCCTTCGATATTTGCAGACGGCAGCGCACGCGCATATTCCAGCGACACCGACGCTTCCTTCATCGAGCGTCGCAGCTCTTTAACCGTCGGCTGCACTGTGTCGACGCCGGAGATCATCTGCCGCGGCGGCGCCCCGCTGCATTCGCCACCGGCGATGCATGTCGCCAGTGCGTCGAGATCATGGTTGGCTGTATCAAGATCGGCCCACAGCGTGGAAGGCGGCGCGCCGTCAGCACTTGGCCGCTGCAGTTCAGCGACAACGAGTTTTAATCCTTCACCGTACGATCCGCGTGCTGCCACTACATCGCCGGACGTCAGCTGTACAGCACCAAGGTTAAATAGCAGCGCCGGCGTATCAGGAGCAAGAGTCAGCGCATGCGTAGTAGCCGCGATCGAATCTTCAAAATGGCCACCGATGTACTGTGCCCAGCCGAGATTCCACAGCACGTTAACCTCCTCGCGTCCTACATCCCACGCGCCTTGAAAATCGCGCGCAGCATCGTCATAGCGAGCGAGCGCAAACTCGGAAATTCCACGTCGATAGAGTGCGTCGGCATAGCCCGGCTCGCTTTGCAGCACAGCGTCGAAGGCGGCGATCGCTTCGGCATCGCGCTTCTGATGCTGCAAGCCCACACCTTCGGCATAGCGCGCCACAGCCGCATCACTGTATTCCGGCAACATGTCAAAACGAATGCGCACCACCCAGGCGACCACAGCAATCACCATCAGTGCAGCAGTTGCCAGCGGCGCGCGCCGCAGGATGGGATGCTTCAGTGCCCTCTTCGGCGCCAATGCCACTAGTGCAATCGCCACGCCAAGCACAACGATCTGCAGCGTCGTCGCCAGCACCTTGTCGATCAGCCGAATGCATAAATCCATCGTGCGCGCATACAGCTCGCTCAGCGCCGTCGATTCGACGAGATACGTGTCGGCTTCGTACGCGCGCAGATTCGGCGCCTGTGCCGATGCCGGATTAAAGTACTTCGCACCAAGCAGCGGCGAAAGCGCTGTCGCGCGATCGCGCACACTGCGATAGCGATCGGCCGCCGTCGCATCACCACGCTGATCAGCAAGCAGCGCACGCCCGTTCCAGTCCAGCCACAATCGATATGCATCCGTCCATGCGTACGCGGATTGCAGTTCACCGCGGCTGCGCGAACCCATCGCCTGAAGCGCATACTGCAGCGCTCGGTCGCGCATGCGCGTAGCGTCATTCGTATACGTCTGCAGCTGAACCGCCAGCAGAGCAGAGAACAGCGTCGTCAGGGTAATAAACACCAGGCCGCTGACATCTTCTGCATCTTCAGCAAACAGATAACGACGCACTGCATCGCTCCATGCCGATGAGTTCCTCGGCGTTTGATTCCGCTGCATCGATTCAGCTCCGTCAGCTTCGCGGTTTTGCATGCAATTATTTTCCTCGCAACGGCTACCCAGCCAGATGCGTCCCAAGCAATGCAGCAACGACAACGACACAGATCGCCGCAGCTGCAGCTGACGCAAAGCGAATTACGCGGCGCTGCGGATGCACATTGCCAATGAGTTCGAAGATGCACAGCGTGAGCGTAAGCCAGAAGACAAGATTCGTCAGGTCCGCCGCGTAATCGCGCAGATGATCTGCTTCGGTAAAATGTGCACGCGCATTCAAGTCGTTGTTGCGCGCAGCGGTTGCCCAGGATTCACCGGCCTGGCGCTGTGCGTCGAAGCTTCCGTCACGATTCAAATAACGCTGCGGAAAAAATACGCGCCCACCACCCGCCGCGCGCGTCGCCTGCTCAGCTTCCGCCAGCAAATCGCCGCGCTGCGCTTCGGGCACATTCGGCAGATCTTTGCGAATGAGTTTGGCCAGCTCCGCGTTCAGCATCGAATCCGCATACGCACGCTGCTGCGCATTCAACTCGCCGACTTGCACAACACTCGTGAGTTCACGGCGGAAGCTCGCCATCAACCCGCGCCGTGATGCCGGATTCGGATCTGCGTCATATTCAAAAATCGCCACACACACGGTCAGCAGCGTCGCAACCAAAACCAGCACGGAAACAATCACGCCAAATCGGCTCTCATGCACAGATTCCGGCTGCTCTTCGACAACCTCCACCGAGCTGCTCGGCGCATTCGCGCGCTGCCCAATACGCTCAATTTTCTCAATGCGTGCAATGAGCAAATCCAAGCGCGCATCATGCGCTTCGAGTCGTTGCATGAGATCGGTCGAAATCGGCGTGCGCGATGCAACACCACCATGTTCAGTCGACATAAATTGTTCTCCTGAAACGTTCGATAAAAAATGGCTGATTATAAAATCACGCAGATTGTATCTGCGATTTGGAAAATGCCTAAATCGGGAAAACGGGTGCATCCGCCATTTGAAGTGAGTGAGGACCGCGCACCGTTGCACCGCCGACACCAGGGGCGGTCGCACGTGGCACGGCACGCGCCTTGGCCAGGGCTGTGCTGACCCGCGCCATTTTTCAGGCTTGGATCAGTTTTTGCGTTGGGAAACCGGAGGGCCTGAGTAAGTACAAAAAATCAAATTCCACGATTCGCGCGCTCAGCCACCCATGCATACACTTACGACTCTTACAGGAGGAAATGTATGACATTCAGCGGTGCCCATATGAGCCTGGGCAACATCATGAAACTGTCGAATGCGAGGACGCGCTCGATCAGTGCAGAAAATGTGTACGGTGAAAAAGGCCGCGGCGGCATGGCCGAGGTCGGCGACATCACACAGGAAGAAGTACAGCGCATCGGCCAGGTCTGGCGCAAAGAACAGACCGCGGCGGCGCGCGACCTTGGGCGCACGTGGAAGGTGCGGCCATGCATCAAACTTCCGGCTGGCGCAACGACCACACTCATGGATGTTGCTGCGTCGGGCGTCATCCAGCACATCTGGATCACCATCGATCCGAAGCGCTACCGTGATCTGATCCTGCGCATGTACTGGGACGATGAAAGCGAACCCAGCGTCGAAAGCCCCGTCGGCGATTTTTTCTGCAACGGCTGGAACCAGCGTGCCAACGTGCTTGCGCTGCCGATCAATGTGAATCCCAGCGGCGCCTTCAACTGCTACTTCCCGATGCCCTTTCGCAAACGCGCGCGCATGACAATTGAAAACCGCGCACCCGACGACTGCAACGAATTTTTCTACACGATCAATTTCACCGAAACGCATGTCGACGACGATGATGCGTACTTCCACGCACAATTCCGCCGCACAAATCCGCTGCCGTACATGGAGGACTATGTCATCCTCGACGGCGTGCGCGGCGCCGGGCAGTACGTCGGCACCTACATGGCATGGCAGCAGAATTCCGGCGGCTGGTGGGGGGAAGGCGAAATTAAATTCTTCCTCGACGGAGATGGCGAATTCCCCACATTGTGCGGCACCGGCACCGAAGATTATTTCGGTGGCGCATGGGGCTTCGGCGCAAACTACAGCGCGCCGTACCTGGGCTACCCACTCGGCGGCGTCGATTTCAAAGTCGGCAACCGTCACGGCGTGTATCGCTTCCACATCATGGATCCGATCCGCTTCTCGCAAGACCTGCGCGTGACAATGCAGGCGATCGGCTGGCGCAGTGAAGGCCGCTATCTTCCGCTGCAGGATGATATCGCCTCAGTGTCATACTGGTATCAATCTGAACCACATGCGACATTCCCGACCCTGGGCAGTCGTGATGATCTGGAAGTAATCTGACCCTACAAAGTATCTCCAAAAGCAACTACTCAGGCCCAAATCAGTATTTCCCGCGAAACACACTATGCTCTCCCCCGAGGGGGGAGAGCATAGTGTGTTTCGCGTTGGAAAAATAGCTGGCCTGAGTAGTTACCTCCAAAATATGTCCAATTTCAAACTCACCTCCGAACAAGCCAACGCATTTCATCGTGATGGCTACGTCATCGTGCGTGGACTTTTCGACGTCGAAGAAATGCAGCTGCTGAGCGAATACGCACGCGCTGACCAGGCTATGCAAGACATCGCCTGGGACCGCGCCGACACGAAGGGCACCGCCGCACGCCTGGCGCTCTGGAACGACGCCGGCGACGATCTCTACGGCACGGTCTCGCGCATGCCGCGCATCGTCGAGCCGACCGAGCAGCTGCTCGGCAGCGAGGTGTATCACTGGCATCACAAGATGAGCATGAAGGAGCCGTTCAAGGGCGGCGCGTGGGAGTGGCACCAGGACTACGGCTACTGGTACAAGCAACTGCTCTATCCGACGCTGCTCTCCGCATTTATTGCCATCGATCCGAACACCCGCGAAAACGGCTGCATGCAGGTCATTCGTGGCTCACACCAAATGGGTCGCATCGAACACGGCACATTCGGCGACCAGGTCGGCGCAGATCCGGAGCGCGTCGCTGCGGCGCTCAACGCAATGGAACTCGTGCACTGTGAGATGGCTCCCGGCGACACGCTGTTCTTTCATTCGAACACCCTGCATATGTCCGAACCAAATCACTCTGCAAATCCGCGCTGGTCGCTGATCTGCTGCTACAACGTGAAGGGCAACGATCCGATCCGCCCTGGCCACCCGCCCTACTCGCAGCTCGAACTCGTATCCGATGAAGCACTGCGCGACCTCGGACGTTCCTGGAAGGAGAAGCAGTAACTGTTCAGACGTGAGTTTTTGTAACTACTCAGGCCATCCATTTTCCCAACGCGAAACGCGGGAAATACTGATTTGGGCCTGAGTAGTTACGAGTTTTTGGAATCCGCGTTTCGCAGGATTTTTTCATCCAGCCTGAGCAGTTAGGAGAACCAACATGATCGACGTCACACAACTCCCGATGCGCATCGCCATCGGACAAGTCAACGAACTCACCGACGAGTTCCTCACATTCGCCACACAGATGGGATTGCAGGACGTGCAGATGAATCTGTACAACCTGCCGTCGTACATCAAGGACACCGGCCGGCTGGAATTCAACGATCTGTTGAAGCTGGCCTCACGCGCGGCCGACCGCGGGCTGCGGCTGATCGCGATCGAAAACGTGCCGGTGCGCTTCTACGACAAGATCATGCTCGGCAAGGAAGGGCGCGAGCAGCAGCTGGAGAACATGCAGGAAACCGTGCGCAACTTCGGCCGCGCCGGCATCCCGATCTTCGGCTATCACTTCATCGCTACCGGTGTGTGGCGAACGGGCTGGGACACGCCCACGCGCGGCGGCGCCATCGGCAATTCGTTCAAGCTCGAACTGGCGAAGAACGCGCCGCTGTCGTACGACCGCGTCTATCACGAAGACGAGATGTGGGAAAACTACGACTGGTACATGTCGCGCATCCTGCCGGTGTGCGAGGAATACAACGTGCGCATGGCCCTGCACCCGGACGATCCGCCGGTGCCGATCCTCGGCGGCGTGCCGCGGCTGTTCCGCAATTTCGAAAACTTCAAGCGCGCAATGGACACGCACAACAGCCCAATGCACGGGCTGGATTACTGCCACGGATGCTGGAGCGAAATGCGCAGCGGCGCCGGCGTGCTCGAATCGATCGAACACTTCGGCCGTCAGGGCCGGATTTTCTATGTGCACTTCCGCGACGTGCAGGGCGGCGGCGATGACTTCACCGAATGCCACATCGACGAGGGCAACAGCAACATGCCCGCCGTCGTGCGCAAGCTGCGCGAAGTCGGCTTCAACGGCTTCATGATCGACGACCACGTGCCGCACATGGTGAACGACTCCAGCTACGGCCACCGCGGCCGGGCATTCGCCACCGGCTATATGATCGGCCTCATGCAGGCGACGGCCGACGGCTGAGAGCCTGTCCCGCGCTCAGCATAGGGACGGACAACGGGCAGCGATTCACAGAGTCATCCACGCCTGATGCAGGCGTGGATGCGGCTTACACTTTCTATGCGCACTCTCCTTTACCTGATCTCCTCCATCGCACTGCTGGCTTCCATCGCATTCAAGACGCCAACCCCCATCGCGGCGGACGAATCACGGCCGAACGAGACGGTCTACATGGACGTGATGGGAGACCGACTCACCCGTGCCGGCGGGCAGCTCTTCGTCACCGACACGACGAGTTGTCCGGCGATGGGAGATTTCCCGACCACGTGCGCCGTGCGCTCGCGACCGACCGGTGGTGGTCTTGTCACCACGCTGTTGAACACCGCGTCCACCAACGTAACGTCCTATGACATCCAAAGCAACGTCGCCGCCGACGATGCGTACATCTACCTGGCGCGCGCGAACGGCGTGATCGCCCGTCGTTCGCGCAGTGCCGGCAACGGCACGACGCTCACCTACGTCGCCGCCAAGGTCGCCTCGTCATCGGACACGCCGGACATCGCCGTCGACGGCACGTACGTCTACTGGGCGGAAAACGTCACCGGCCTCGGCGGCCAGCCCAATCGCTCGTCGATCTATCGCACGCCAAAGAACGGCGGCAGCCCACAGCTGATGCGCAGCCTGAACGGCACGTTCGTCACGAAACTGCGCGCCGACGGCGCCGGCGGCGTCTATTACCTCGCCACCGAGCTCGCCCTCATCGTCGCGCTGCCGAACGTGCTGGCCCGCACCTTCCCAAGCGGATCGACATTCACGAACACGTTCGCCGCCGGCGTCTACGTGAACGATTACACGTTCGACGACGCATTTCTGTACTGGGCCGACCACAGCGCTCAGACCAACGGCATCCTGCGGATCAAGCGCGTGGCACGCAACGCCATGAGCGGCACCCCGACGGTGCTGGCCGACCGCGGCAACACCGGTGCGCCGCGCGCCACCAGCATCGCCGTCGACGCCAGTGCGATTTACTGGCACGAGTACCGCTCACCATCCGGCGGCCCGATCTATAAACTGCCGCTCAGCGGAGGAACACCGACGGCGATTACCGGCAACGTCGTGACCGCCAACGATCTCACCTCCGACGGCCGCAACCTGTTCTGGGTCGTCGGCGGCGGCGGCGACGTTTATCAACACCCCGTCGGATCATCTGCAGTCACACTCGACCTGATCGGCAATGCGTCCAATCTCGAAGTCGTGCAGGTGATCCAGAGCCCGGCCAACGATATACCGCTGATCGCCGGCAAACGCACGTTCGTCAAGCTGTACGGCCGCATCGCTTCGAGCAGCCTCGGCCTCACCAGCGTCAATCCATGGCCGAACGCGCTGCTGCACGGCACGCGCAACGGAACGCCGCTCCCCGATTCGCCGCTGCGTCCGCTGAACAACCCCGGCATCGGCTCAGCAGCGACCGATCGGCTCAACCCGAATCGCCACTTTCTGTTCGAGCTGCCGAACACGTGGACGAGCGGCAACGTCACGCTGCGCGGCGAAGTCAACCCCGGCCGCGCGCTCGCTGAGACGAACTACGCGAACAACTCGGCGAGCGCCGCGGTGAACTTCGTGCCGAACGTGACGCTGTGCCTCGACATGGTGCCGGTGCTGACGCCCGACGGCGCGATCGGCGCCTACGACCCGGCTTACGACAGCCATTTCGAGCGCGCGGTCTCGCTGTGGCCGATCAGTCACTTCCGCACACTGTGGCGCGGCGGTCCGGCTCATCGCCGGCCGGACAGGGGACTCTATATCGGCTCGGGCCCGTACAATTTCAACTCGCCAGACGCTGAATACGCGGACGACGAGATGTCGTACTTCGTAGGCAATCTCGGCGAAAGTTTCGCGCTCTCCAGAGACCCTGCCGGCTGCGGCGGACTGCGCACCATCCGCGTCGCCGCCGTTCAAAACGCCCGACGCTTCGGCATGTCCTCGAGCACGTGGTCGGCTATCCTGTTCCTGATGAACTGGGGCGGGCCGCCGGTGAACTTCCCGAACGGCGGCGTCAGTGGACTGGCGCATGAACTCGCCCACCAGCTGGATCGCGACCACATACTCTGCCCGACGAGCGGCCCCAACATGCCGGCCGGGCCGGATTCATCGTATCCCTACGACTCCTGCACGATCGGCCCGAACGGCCCGAACGCCTACGTGCCGTTCGACCCCATCACGGGTTCGACGCTGACCCCCACGATGACTTCGGACTACATGTCCTACAGCCCGATCACGCTCTGGACATCCGACTACACCTACAAGGCGCTCTTCGACGAGCTGCAGGGCAACACCGCCCGCCCGAACACGCAGCTGCGTCCGCAAATTTCCACTCCGATGCTGCTCGTCGGTGGAATGATCACGCAGTCGAAGGAACAAACCTATACGACGTTCAGCCCGGCTCTGTATGCCGAGACCACGCTCGACGCCGCCTTCGACCGCATCCAGGCGGGAACGAAGGCCGATCCGTCGCGCATCCTGAAAGTGTTGAACAGCGCTGACAAGGATCTGTTCGAAGAGCCAATCAACACGACTGATCTCGAAGCCGAAGGGGCGAGCGTCGGCACGACATTCATCAACCTCGTGCCGATCTTCGACGACATGGCAAAGTTTCAGATTTTGGAAAACGGCGTTGTCATCGGCGAGTCCTTGCCGCGCGGCCCGGCAACACCAGTAATCACGCTCACTGCGCCGAGCGTGGCAAGCGCACGCTCGGCGGCAACCGACACGCTGAACGTCACGTGGGAAGCCAGCGACGCAGACGGCGATCCGCTGGTCTTTCTCGTGAACTACAGCTACGACGACGGCAAGTCGTGGATGCCGCTCGGCGGCATCGATTCAGATACGTCGATCAGCGTGCCTCTGGCGAATGGGCTGCCCGGTGGTTCGAAGGCAATCATCGAAGTCATCGCCAGCGACGGCCTGCACAGCAGCGTGGCGCGCTCCATCACGTTCACCGTGCCGAATCGCGGTCCGCGCGCTGCCATCCTCGACGCCGAACTCAACCCGGTCAGCAGCTCGAAGACGTACACCGCCTCGCTCGGAGAAACATTCAGCTTCTTCGGCCGTGGCTACGACCCGGAGGATTACGACCTCGACGGTGCGCAGCTCACGTGGCAGATGGACGGCCCGGTCAGCGGCAGCGGGGAGGGGCGGCAGTTCCTGTTCAACGCACAGAAGCCCGGCGTCTACACCCTCACCCTGACAGCGAAGGATTCGACGAGCAAGCAGGCGACCGAAACCGTATCGTTCTCGGTCGAGCCGAAGCAGATCTCCGACGCGTCCACGCCGGAGCTCGACGGCCGCTGCGACGACGAAGGCTACGCCAGCGACACCAGCGGCGTGAGCTGGAAGTACGCCGACGACTCTGTGGGCGCAGCGCGCTTCCTGCGCGCAGGGACCGATTTGTTCGTGTGCTTCACCGGTCTATCGACGAGCTTCTACGCCAACGCCGGGCTCTTCCTCGGCGGCACAGAGAAGCACGGCTTCTTCATCAGCCAGGACGGCAACGCGAAAACGCTGTCGGTGAATACGCAGCGCAAAGGCGACGCCGGCATCTGGACCGAGGACGAAGCGCCGCAGGGCGTGGCTGCGACGATCGCAGTGGACGAGTCGGGGACGACGTGGCAGGCGGAGATGAAGATCAACGCAGCGCGCCTGGGCGGCGGCGAAAATCTGGCAATCACTGCAGGACACTTCGGCGATACGCCGACCGCCGCCGCAGCCGTGTGGCCGCCCGGCGCCGACGTGAACGCCCCAGAATCCTGGGCCGGCACAGACATCGTTGCCCCGAGCACGATCGTGGTCTACGTACCGCTGGTAGTTCGCTGATCGATCACGGCCGCCCTAAAGGGGCGGCCGTAGTCGGTAATCGACGGGCGAACCGTCGTTGCGGGCGAATATCCCATCCGGCATCACCATGCTTACCCCGCCTGATCTCCAGCCGCGACAGCTGATCGCCGCACTCGAGGAGGCATACTCGATCGCGGCAACGCAGATCGCGTTCCTGCCGCTCGGCGCCGACGCGGACAGCGCCGCGTTCCGCGCCAACGACTGGTTCGTCAAACTGCGTCGCGGTCCGCACGGCGCGGTCGGTGCGCAGGTCGCACACGCGCTGTTCGCACAGGGCATCACCGCCGTCGTCGCACCGATCCCGGCGCGCGACGGCCGGCTGTGGACGGCAGTCGATGGCTGGCACATGCTGGTGTATCCGTTCCTCGAACTGACGCCAGCCAGCGCACGTCTGCTGAGCGACGCGCAATGGGCCGAGTTCGGCGCAACCATGCGGCGCGTGCACGACGTGCACATCGCCACAGACTTATGGGAACAGGCGCCGACGGTGAACTACGCCGCGTCATGGCGCCGCGATCTGCGTGCGCTGTTGCCGCAGATCGAAGCCTGCGACGGCGATGACGAACTTGCCCTGGCGCTTGCGGGGATTCATCCGCGCCGAACGTGTGCGGTGCACCGCGCTGGTCGAGCGCTGTGAGTCGCTCGCCGCGCACATGCGCACGCAGCCGCCGACGCACACGCTCTGCCACACCGACCTGCACGGCTACAACGTGCTCACAGACGAAAACAGCCGCGTGCGCATTACGTTCAGCCATTTCGCCGAGATGCCACTGAACGCAGTGAATGCCGTATGCCTGCAGGAAAAATACGGTGGCCGCGCTCAGCGTTTAGCAGGCGCGGCCACAACCTTCGACTGCTGTTTATCGCGTCGGCGGATTGCCGAAGCGGTTGGCGCCGGCCTCACCGCGGAAGAACGCCATGCGGAGCACGCCGTAGATCGGCACGAACAGCAACCAGCCGGTGCTTCCGGTATCTTGCAGGCGGCGCACAGCCAGCGCCGGCAGCGGCAGGACCAACACCAGATAGACGATGCCGGAAACGATCGCCAGCGTCGACGCGGTCGAATCCGCCGCACCGCTGGGGTCGCTCATTGCTGACGCACTGACATACCCGGTCAGTCCAATGACGAGCGCGTAAAACGGCAGCATCCACAGGAGATACAGCCAGTATTCACGGCGGCTCGAACGAGTTCGGAAATCGAATAGGCGCACGATTGGGTTAATGAGGTACGACATGGTGATTAGTATATACCAAAATTAATTTTTTTTCGGTCGGCCACAATTCACGCAGCAATTCTCAATCTGAAAGGTGGGCGAAGATAGAGGGTGATGAAACTCGATGCAGTCATAAAACAGTTGCAGGGGCGATGGGCCAGCTTGCCGGATCGGCGCAAGCCGAATAACAATCAGCAATACGAGATGGCGGATGCAGCGAT